>NZ_JBHVRT010000035.1:0-92007 GCF_042885555.1 Kitasatospora sp. NPDC058048
CAGCCTCAGGTGTCCGGGGCCCACTGCCGTACCGGGTCCACTTCCGTACCGGGTCCACTTCCGTACCGGCTCCGCTGCCGGACCGGGCCCACCGCCGTACGGGGGCTCAGGGCCGGGCCGGGCTCACTCCTCGCCGGCCAGCGTCATCCCGGCCAGCTTCACCGAGGCGAGCACCGTCGCCGCGACGGTGACCACCAGCAGCAGCGGCACCGCCGCCGCGAGCGAGACGTCGGAGCTGATCGCGTTCTGCCCGGCGACCGCCTCGGCCACCGAGCGGCCCCACTGCTGGATGCTCAGCGTGCGGGCGCCCTCGACGAAGTTGCCGACCGTCGACTCCCAGATCAGGGCGTACGCGAGCCCGGCCACCACCGCGTGCCGGGTGACCACGCCGAGCAGCAGGAACAGCGCGCTGTACGCGGCGCCGGCGACCAGCACCGCCACGGTGTAGCCGAGCGCCACGCCGTCCTGGGTGCCGACCAGCAGCAGCCCGGCCAGCAGCGTCGGGACGACCGAGAACAGCCAGGTGACACCGATCGCGACGACCAGCTTGGTGGTGACGATCCGCCACCGGGGCAGCGGCTTGGCGAGCAGATAGACGATCGAGCCGTCGTCGATCTCGTTGGCGATCACCCCGGTGCCGACGACCAGCCCGAGGATCGGGATCAGGGTGCCGAGGCCGAGGGCCCCGAGGATGTTGCCGGCCGTCTCGTGGGGGTCGGCGCTGGACACGCTGGCGATGGCCGCGACGATCAGCAGCAGGGCGGGGACCACCAGCAGCAGCAGGCCGCGGCGGCGGCCCAGCAGCCCGCGCAGGGTCAGCCTGGCGACGGTGGGGTTCATGGTCGGTCCGCCCCTTCCTGGGCAACGACGGTCCTGGCGGCGGTGCTCACGTGCCCGCTCATGCGGAGACCAGGTAGGAGAAGACGCTCTCCAGCGATTCGTCCGCCGGGGAGACGGTGTACAGCCGGATGCCGGCCTCCCGGGCGACCCTGGGCAGCAGGGTGGTGAAGCCCTGGAAGTGCACCGCTTCGATCCGCAGCGCCCGCTCCCGCTCGTCCACCTCGATGCCGGTGGTCGAGCCGTCGGCGATCAGCGCGGCGGCGAGCCGGCGGTCGTCGCTGGAGCGGACCAGGTAGCGGTGCGGGCGGTCGGTCATCAGCCGGCGGATCTTGCGGTAGTCGCCCGAGGCGGCGTGCCGTCCGGCGACCACCACCTCGATGTGCCGGGCCAGCTGCTCGACCTCCTCCAGGATGTGGGAGGAGAACAGCACGGTCCGGCCGTCCGCGCCGAAGCGGCGCAGCAGTTCCATCAGCTGGAGCCGCTGGCGCGGGTCCATGCCGTTGAAGGGCTCGTCGAGCAGCAGGACGGACGGGTCGTGGACCAGTGCGGAGGCCATCTTGACCCGCTGCTTCATGCCCTTGGAGTAGGTGCCGGTGCGGCGGTCCTTGGCGTAGGCCATCTCCACCAGGTCCAGCGCCCGGCCGGCGGCGGCGCCCGGCTGGGGCAGGCCGTGCAGTTCGGCGTTGGCGAGGACGAACTCCCAGCCGGTCAGGTAGTCGTACATCGACTCCCGCTCGGGCACCAGCCCGATCTGCCGGTACACCTGCTGGTTGCGCCAGATCGGCGCGCCGTCCAGGGTGACGGAGCCGCTGGAGGGGGCCAGGAAGCCGCTCATCATGTGGATGAGGGTGGACTTGCCCGCCCCGTTGGGGCCGAGCAGGCCGGTGATGCCGGGGCCGATGGACATGGTGATGTCGTTGACCGCGACCACGTTCCCGAACCAGCGGGAGACCTTGTCGATGCTGATGGTGGCCATGCCGCTCCCCTCTCAGACACTGCAGTTGGATTAGACACTGCGGTAGCGGCGCAGCAGCAGCCGGTACGAGCCGACCACCATGGCCACCGCGACGAGCGCGAACACGGCGAGGCCCAGGCCGCCCGGCGCGTGCCGGCGGTCGAGTCCCTCACCGAGGCCGAACAGTTCGTTGACCAGGGACTCCACCAGGTCGGTGGGCGAGATCAGCGACATCCACTGCGCGGTGTCGGAGCCGGTCGTGCTGGGGTTGCTGATCCCGACCGCGGCGGCGCCCAGGGCGGCGCTGACCGCCAGGTAGCCCATGATGGCGGCCACCCCGAAGCCGCGGCGCGGGGTGGCGGCCGCGATCACCAGGGCGACCGAGGTCGGCACCAGCGCGTACAGGACGGCCGCGACCAGGCCGTACAGGAAGTGCCCGGTGTTGTGCCCGAAGTCCATCCCGCCGAGCAGCGCGCCGATGTACAGCACCAGCAACGGGGCCGCCATCAGCAGCAGCTGGGCGCAGACCATGGCGCCGAACTTGGCCCGGACGTAGTCGGTGCGGGTGATCGGGCGGGAGAAGTAGAGCGGGACAGTCTGGTAGCGCAGGTCCCGGGAGAGCAGTACCGGCGCCTGGGAGGCGAGGAAGACCGAGACCACCAGGCTGAGCATGGAGAGGTAGCCGGCGTACTCGACCGGCAGTTCCTCGCGCTTCATCACGACCGAGAGCGCCACCATGATCAGCGCGGGTACGGTCACCACACCCAGCACCAGCATCGGCAGCACCTTGGACTTGCCGGAGCGGCCGAGGCCGTACGCGGCGCGCAGGCTCTGGGTGAAGAGCGCGCGGGTCGCGTAGGAGCGGCCGAGCCGGGGGCCGGTGTAGCCGCGGTAGCCGATGTCGTGGATGACGCCGGTGTCGGCGGACCTGGTGTCAGGAGGCAGCGCCATCGTTCGTCCCTCCCCTGCTCTGCTCGGTGTCCTGGGAGTCGGTGAAGAGTTCGGCGACCCGGTGCCGGCGCTGTTCCAACCGGACCAGGCCGAGGCCCAGTTCGGCGACGGCGTCGCGGATGGTGTCGTACGTCGACTCGTCGGCCAGCCGGACCAGCAGCTGGTGCGAACCCTCGGACTGGACGGACAGGCCGACCGCGGCGAGCCGCTCGCGGACCGCCGGGCCCGGCTCCAGGCCGTGGTCCTCCGGGTGGTCGCCGACCTCGACCGCGAGGACGGCCGTCGCCTCGGTGAAGGAGGCGGTGGAGGAGGAGCGCAGCAGCTTGCCGCCGTCGATCACGACCAGGTGGTCGCAGGTCCGCTCCAGCTCGCCGAGCAGGTGGGTGGTGACCAGCACCGAGATGCCGAAGTCGGTGTGCACCCGGCGGATCAGCCCCAGCATCTCGTCCCGGCCGGCCGGGTCGAGGCCGTTGGTCGGCTCGTCCAGCAGCACCAGCTTCGGGTCGTGCACCAGCGCCTGGGCGAGCTTGACCCGCTGCTTCATGCCGGTCGAGTAGCCGCCCATCGGGCGGTACCGCTCCTCGTAGAGGCCGACGTGCCGCAGGGTGTCCGCGGTGCGCTCACGGGCGGCGGTGGCGGGCAGGCCCGCCATCCGGGCCATGTGCACCACGAACTCGGTCGCGGAGACGTCCGGTGGCAGGCAGTCGTGCTCGGGCATGTAGCCGACCTGCGCGCGGATCTCGGACCCGCGGGTGGCGACGTCCAGGCCGAGGACCTCGCCCCGGCCGGAGGTCGCCGGGGCGAGCCCGAGAAGGATCTTGATCAGAGTGGACTTGCCCGCGCCATTGGCCCCGACCAGGCCGACCACACCCGGCCGCACCTCGACGGTGAGCTGGTCGAGCGCGGTGACCCGGGGAAACCTCTTGGTGAGGCCGTCCGTCTTGATGACAGCTGTGGACACGCCGACCACCGTAACGGTCTTGTGCCACAGGGGTCATGAGCTCGAATGACGAGCCCGTCTGCTGCTGCGGTATGACGCCGGCCCCCCTCTCCCCTAGGGGTTCGGCAAAACCGGAACCCGCCTGTACCCTTTGTCGAACTCTTGACGTACTTGCCACATTCTTTGCCAACGGGGGTGCCGGAACAGCGTTCCGGCGCGGGAGGGGATCGATCGACATGTCTGATCGGGCGACCGCGTTCGACCGGATGATGAACCCTTGGGCCTACGACGCGGACGGGAACCTGACCGACCGGGCCCGCGCCCAGGAGGCGGCCCGCACGCAGATCAACTCGGCCTCGGCACCGGGCGGGGGAGGCGGGGGCGGAGCCGGCTTCAGCGCCGACACCAACGCGCTGACCACCGCGGGGAACAACTCCGACCAGATCCACGCCCGCCTCAACACCGACGGCCGGGGCGCCGACGAGGCCACCACCAAGGTCTCCACCTCGCTCGCCAACTGGAGCACCGGCAAGGCCGCGGCGGGCGCCGCCGGCACCTGGGACCAGTGCGTCGCCGCGCTCGGCGGCACCATCGGGCAGACCACCCAGGCGCTGCGCGCCACCGCCACCAACTACCGCCAGAACGAGTCGGCCGTCCAGCACGACCTCGGCGCCTGAGAGAAGAGCAGCGATGGTCGACTTCCACGAGCTCAGCACCGCCGACTTCGGCGTCCTGGACACCGCCGCCACCGCCTGGACCACCGTGGCCCAGAAGCTCAAGTCGATGGACGACGACTGGGACAGAACGGTGATCGCCCAGGTCAACTCCGCCTGCTGGAGCGGCCCCTCGGCCGACCAGGCCCGCCCCGGCCTGCAGCGCACCAACGAGCAGTTGACCGCCGCCGTCACCGAGGCGAACGCCTTCGCCTCGATCTTCACGGAGGCGTCGACCGAGTTCAAGGCGGCGAGGACCAAGCTGGACAAGGCGGTCGCGCAGGCCCGCACGGCCGGGCTGACCGTCACCGACAACGGCACCGTCAGCTGGCCCCCGGCCGACAACGCCACCCGGCACGACTACGAGGCCCTCCGGGACTACCAGAAGGAGTGGGGCGACAAGGCGGAGGCCGCCCGCAAGGCGATCGACGCCGCCGTCGCCGAGGCCGCCGCCGCCGACGAGCGGATCGCCTACGCGCTGCGCGCCGACAGCATGACGGACGGGCAGAAGTCCTTCAACGGCAAGGCCATCGGCGGCGGCCCCGAGGCCGACGGCAAGCGCGCCGCCCAGCTCGCCGCCAAGGGCGGGGACATCACCGAGCCCGAACTCACCGAACTGAACTCGCTGCTGGCCTCGCACGGCAACGACCCGAAGTTCGCCACCAAGTTCTACCAGGACCTCGGGCCGGACGGCCTGATCAAGTCCTGGAACGGCATGGTCGGCGACCCGGCGCACCCCCGCGACGACAAGTCCCCGCGCTGGAAGGCCTACCAGGACCTCCAGAAGAACCTGGGACTCACCCTCGCCACCGCCACCCGCACCACCAACGAGCCGCACCTGTCGGACGAGTGGTCCGCCGCGCTGCGCAAGGCCGGATCCCAGCCGGTCTGGGACAAGCCCTACCGGGCCTCCGGCCTCGACTACGTGCCGTACGGCTACCAGGTGCTCTCCGGCATCCTGATGAACGGCGACTACGACGCCCACTTCATCAACCCGATCGCCGAGCACGTCACCCAGCTCGACACCCAGGACAGGTACTGGCCGGCCCCGCCGCCCGGCTCCAAGATCCAGGGCTTCAACCTGACCGGGGGCGACGAGGCGGGCTCCGGCTTCCGTCCCACCACCGCCGTCCTGGAGGCGCTCGCGCACAGCCCGGAGGCCGCCAACAAGTTCTTCACCGAGCAGCCGACCGCGTACAACCAGGACGGCACGGTCAACCAGGGCGGCAAGCCCAAGCCCTCGGACTACTTCGACTACTACGCCCACGACAAGGACTGGATCCCGGACACGACCTCGCGGGACTCCAAGGTGTGGGACGCGAGCAAGCAGGCCGGGCCGGCCGCCTTCGGCCGCGCCCTGGAGGCCGCCACCACCGGCCACCCGTACGACGAGCCCGGCCCCGTCCCGCCGGAGCGGCACACCACCGAGCAGGCCGACCTGATGAAGCGGGTCGTGGACACCTTCGGCCGGCACGGCGACGACGGCGGGCTGGACGACATCAAGGGCGACGGCAAGCTCGCCGCCATGCGGGGCAGCCTCGGGCACATGACCGCCGAGTACATCGGCGACGTGCAGAACGCGCTCGCCCTCACCCACGAGCTGCCGGTCAACGGCTCGCCGGCCAACCTCGGCAAGTCCTCCGTGGAGGGGCTGATGGACGCGCTCGGGCGCGATCCGGAGTCCTACGGCGCCGTGGTCAACGCCAACCAGGCGTACACCACCGCCCTCATCCGCGGCCACATGGACGGCGGGCAGACCGACTTCGCCCGGCTCAACGTCGACATCAACAACATCGCCCACGCCGGCGGGATCGCCAGCGGCATCCTCAACGAGGCCCGGGTCGACGAGGTGCACTACAAGCACGCCGAGTCCGACAAGGAGTTCAACGAGGCGCTGGAGAAGAACGTCGGCTACGGCAAGGACGCCTTCAGCGCCGTCATCGGCACCGTGACGGAGAAGATCCCGCTGGGCGGCGAGGTCGCCGACCAGATCATCGACTCGATCGCCGAGAGCGTGATCGAGGCCAACAAGCAGGACACCACGGCGGCCGGCGACCAGACCGCGCGCGACGAGAACGCGAGCGGACAGAACCAGGCGGTGGGCAGCGTCAAGCAGGCCGTCAAGGACGCCGGCGGCACCTCCGGGATGAGCCGCGAGGACGTCAACCGCCTCGCCGAGAGCGCCGGGATCAACGTGATGAACGGCTACAGCAACGGAGTCGTCAACAACCACGTCAACCACGCGAAGGGCGGCGCGTGAAGGACCTCGCGGCCCGGTGGGGCCGCTTCCTGACGAACCGGTGGGGGTGGCGCCTCGACAGCCGGTGGTGGCTCCCCCGCGTGCTGGTCCTCGCGGTGGCGGGGGCCGGGACCGTCGGCTACCTGGACTGGCGGGGCCACCGCCCCGCCGACCCGCCCGGCCGGGCCGCCCACCTCTGCCGGATGCCCACCGGCGCCGGCACCCCGCTCGCGCGACTGCTCCCCGACGGCGGCCAGGACGTGGAGGAGGAGACGAAGGCCCTCATCGGCCAGGACCCGCAGACCTGCGTCATCCGGGTCGACGGACGCGGCGCGATCACCTTCACGTCCGTCCGGCGCCAGGGCGAGCTCGCCCTCACCGCCGAGGGCGCCGCGCACCCGCAGGCGCGCGCCTTCGACATCGCCGGCCTCGGCACGTCGTGGCCGGGCGGCGCGGCCGTGGCCGCGAGCTGCCTGGGCGGGAAGTACACCTCGAACGACTACGTCCAGCTGGAGGTCACCGCCGGGGAGGCCGCCCGCGCCTCCGGCGACGGCGGCCGGGCCGACCTCGAAGAGCTCACCCGGGCCGCCCTGGTGGAGGCGAGGAAGGACCGGTGCTCATGAAACGCTCCCAGGCGCTGCTCGCCGGCGCGACGGCGCTGCTGCTCGGCGGCGGCCTGCTCGGCTGGCACCTGTACCTCGACCACGCCGCGTACCGGCCACCGGCCGTGTCCCTGTCGCACGGGGAGTGCCGGGGCCTGCTGGACGACCCGGCCGTCGCCGAGCTGCTCGGCCGGGCCCCCCGGGTCTTCGCGGTCACGGAGTACACGTCGGCGACGGCCGAGGTCAAGCCGTCCCTGCACTGCCGGATCTCCGGAGAGGACGGGCGGACGCTGACCGCCGACGCGGAGTTCGGGGACGTGCGGTCCGGCGGCGACACCCTCGGAGCGGCCGCCTTCGGCTGCTCGGTTAACGGCCGGACCGAGGCCTACCGGGCCGTCCTCAGGATCACCGTGAAGGACGGCGGGCACCTTCCCGACGGACCCGGCCGGAAGCGGATGGGAGAACTGGCGGGCGGCTTCGCCGAGCGGGCCGCCCAACGGCAGCTCGGCTGCGCGGGCGGCGCCGAACGGCTCGACGTGATGTGAGCCGGCCGGCGCCGCTCCCGGCGCCCGTCAGCTGTGGGCCCGCTCCCACAGCTCGGTGACCTTGCCGGAGGCGTCGATCGCCACCTTGTAGTCACCGGCCGAGCAGGGGTACGAGCCCTTCTCGTTGTGCGGCGCGGCGAGGCACTCGTTGACGTGCTTCACCAGGTCGGCCAGGTTGACGTCCTTCGGCGGGGCCAGCACCGAGCTCAGGTGGCCCTTGGCGGTGGGCGCGAACGCGGCGCTCTTGTCCGCGCCGACCGGCTCGAAGACGACGTCGTTCACGCCGCAGGCGTCCTTGGTGTCCTTGTAGACCAGGGTCGTCGCGCTGGTGCCCTTCGCCGGGTAGACCCACTTCTGCCCGGCGGGCAGCGGCCCGTGGGTGCAGAAGCCCTCCGGCTCGCCGTCGGCGGACGGCGTGCCCGTCGCGGCGGGCTTGCCGGTCCCGGCGGGCTTGCCGCTCGGCGCCTGGCTCGCGGCGCCGGCCGGGGCGGCGGTGGGCGCGGCGGAGGCGGCGGTGGTCGCCCCGCCTCCCGCGCCCTGGTCCGCGCTGTCGTCGGGGCCGCAGGCGGCCAGGCCGAACGCCGCGGCGGCGACCAGGGCGGTGGCGAGAAGTCTCCTGGAGCCGGAGCTGGAAGAAGGCATGACGAAGGAACCCCCGTGGTGACGCATGATCAGTTAGGTGACGCGGCCGACAGACTAGCGCCCCGGACCGACGCCCGCCCCGCCGACGGCGCTCAGCCCAGCCGGGCGAGGCCCTCGGTGGCGATCTCCTCGAAGACCGCGAGGTCGTTCTCGAAGATCGAGTCGGGGATCGGCCAGTGGATCACCAGCTCGGTGACGCCCAGCTCCCGGTAGGTGCCCGCCCAGTCCACGAAGGCCTCCACCGACTGCAGCGGCTTCTCCGCGGTCGAGCCCTGGAGCAGCACCTTCTCCAGCGTCGCGACGTCCCGGCCCCGCTCCTCGCAGGCGGCCGTCAGCTTCTCGATCTGCCGCGCGATCACACCGGGCGCCTGCTCGACGGGCACGTCCGCCGGGCCCTTCGGGTCGCCGTACGTCACCCAGCCCTGCCCGTGCTCGGCGGCCAGCCGCATCCCGCGAGGGCCGGCGGCGGCCACGTAGAACGGCAGCCGCGGCGTCTGCACGCAGCCCGGGATGTTCCGCGCCTCGACCGCCGAGTAGTACGTGCCCTCGCGCGTCGTGGCGTCGCTGCGCAGCAGCTCGTCCAGCAGCGGCAGGAACTCCCCGAACCGGTCCGCCCGCTCCTTCGGCGGCCACGCCTCCTGCCCCATCGCCGTCGCGTCGAAGCCCGTCCCCCCGGCTCCGATCCCCAGCGTGAACCGGCCGCCGGACACGTCGTCCAGCGTGATCAGCTCCTTCGCCAGCGTCACCGGGTGCCGGAAGTTCGGCGAGGTCACGAGCGTGCCCAGGCGCAGCCGCTCGGTGGCGCAGGCCGCCGCCGTCAGCGTCGGCAGCGAGCCGAACCACGGCTCGTCCTGGAAGGACCGCCAGCTCAGGTGGTCGTAGGTGTACGCGGCGTGGAAGCCGAGTTCCTCGGCCCGCCGCCAGATCTTCTGCCCTTCGCTCCACCGGTGGACGGGGAGGATCACGGTGCTCAGTCGCATGCCACCGACCCTACGGCAGCCGTCAGCGGCCGGGCCTGCTCCTCGGGGCCGCCGTTCGGGCCGGTGCGGGCCGGCTCCCTGCCGGATTCAACGCTGCAGCCAGCTCAGCAGGGTCGTCGCCGCGAACACCGTGCCCGCCGCCAGACAGACCGCGCGCGGGGTCAGCCACCCGGGGCCTTCCGGGGGCCGGGACTGCGGGACCGGAGCCAGCAGCGCGTCCGCGAAGGCCTGGGCGGTCGGCGGTCGGTCCGCCGGCTCGACGGACATCGCGGTCCGCAGCAGCAGGGCGACGTTCGGCGGGAGCTCCGATCCGGCCGGGAGCGCCGGCAGCGTCGAGGCGGTCGGCCGGCCGGTCATCAGGGCTGTGGCGCGTCCGCCCGGGCCGAACGGCTTCTGCCCGGTCAGCAGCTCGTAGGCCACGACGGCCAGCGCGTACACGTCGGCCCTCCCGTCGAACCCGCCGGTCTGGAAGGCCTGTTCCGGTGCCATGTACGCGGGCGTGCCCGTGGTCACCGTCAGCCCGGACGCGTCGGCCAGTTGCTTCGCGCTGCCCAGATCCGCCACCAGCACCGCGGCGGGCGCGGGGCCGGTGGCGAGCAGCAGGTTGGACGGCTTGACGTCGCGGTGCACCACGCCCGCCTCGTGCAGGACCTGGACCGCGTAGCCCGCCTCCGCGGCCAGCCGCAGCGCCTCCTGCGGTTCGCACTGCCCGACCCGGTCCGCCAGGGTGCCGCCGCGGACGTAGTCCATGACGAAGTAGGGCCGGTCCTCCTGCACCCCGACGTCGTGCACCCGGACCACCCGGGGGCTGGCGATCCGGCGCAGCAGCCTCGCCTCCGCCAGGAACCGTTCGCGCACATCGGCGTTGGCGGCCCAGTTCTCGGCCAGCACCTTCACCGCGACGTCGGTGTCGAGCTCCGGATCGTAGGCCTTCCAGACCGTCGCGAAGGAGCCGGCTCCGAGCCGCTCCAGGAGGAGGTAACGGCCGAGCTTGCGCATGTGGCAGCATTCTGCCGGAGTCGGGGGGAGCGCGGAACTCCCGTTCGACGGTGGGGTGCCGGGCGGGACGAGACGGGGGATCCGGGTGTTCGAGGAAGGTGAGCTGGAACGGCTCGTGGCGGCTGCTCAGGCGGGCGACCCGGGGTCGATGGAGTACCTGCTGGCCAAGCTGCGGCCGGTGGTGCTGCGCCGCTGCTCGCGCTTCCTGCCCCACCACGCCGACGCGGAGGAGGCGGCGCAGGACGCGCTGCTGTCCGTCAGCACGCACCTGGGCCAGTACGGCGGCCGCGGCTCCTTCCAGGGCTGGGTGACGGTGATCGCCTCGAACGCCGCCCGGTCCGCCTACCGCTCGATGCGCCGGCGCGCCGAGGACAGCCACGCCGACCTCCCCGAGTCCGTCGACCCGCGCACCACCAGCGTCATCGCCGGGACCCGGCTCGACCTGATGGAGGCGCTGGCCGCGCTGGAGCGGCAGCACCCCACCCTGGTGGAGGCCTTCGTGCTGCGCGACCTGGGCGACCTGACCTACGTCCAGGTGGCCGAGCAGCTGGACGCGCCGTTGAGCACGGTCAAGGACCGTATCGACCGGGCCCGCCACTTCATGCGCGAGCGCCTGGTCACCGGCCTGTGAACGGCGCCCCTCCGGCGGGCCGCGGCCGCGTCGCCGTCCGGCGCCGGTCCGCCGTCGCCGCCCTGGTGGCGGCCGCCGCGCTCGGGCTGGCGGCCGGCCGGTTCGTCCTGCCACCGCCCCCCGGCGCCACCCCGCCCCCGGCAGCACGGTCGGGTGCCGCGGTCGGCGGGGCGTCCCAGGGCGCGTCCGCTCCCGCGACGCCCGGCGGGTCCGGCCCGACGCCCGCGTCCTCGGCCTCCGGCTCCGCCTCTCCGACCGGTGCGACCGGGCCGATGACGACCGCGAACCTTGTGGACCCCGCGGCGTTCAGCCCGGACATCCGCATCGGGCAGATCCACGTCACCGACTGGTACGGCGACGGGTTTGACGCCAATTCGGCCTGCTCCGGCGAGACGACCCTCAAACAGACCCTGAGCGGGACCGGCGCCCACTTCCGCGGACTGACGACCAGCCCCCGCACCGAACCAGGCGACCCCCCGCCGGCCGCCGACCGCGTCGACCAGGTCGCCCGCGAGGTCGCCGCCGAGGCCCCGAGCCCTTCCCTGGCGCAGAACTTCACCGAGCGCCTGCTGCTGGAGGAGGTGCCCTGCAAGGAGGAACCGCCAGGGCACTGGGTCTACGGAAGGACCACGACACTGCAGCTCGCCCCGGACGCCACCGCGAGCTGGATGGGTACCTACGAGGGAACCCTCAATACCACCGGCAGAGCGCCCGAGGGCAAGGAGCCCTGCGGCGGCATCGCCGTGCTGCGCAGCGGCAGCCACTACGGAGTGCTGAACGTCCACGCCTGCCTGGGCACGGCCGCGATGGACCACGTCGTCAGGGCCGCTCTGTCACAGCTGTGAAACAGCCGGTCCGGGCTCCGGCTTTCCCTCCCCCGGCGGCATCTCCCCGGTTGTACGAGGACGCAGCAGGCGTCCCGACCAGCAGGGGGACCAGATGACCGAGAACCAGGCCGTCCAGCAGAAGTCCGTTCGCCGCAACCGGATCGCCGCCGCGGCCTGCTTCGCCGCCGCGCTGATCACGGCCAGCGTCGTCGGCACCCAGGCGGCCACCGCCGACGGGGCCGCGCACAGCGCACCGCACCGCACCGCGGTCGCCGCGCCCGGACTCGGCTCCGCCCACCTTGTCCAGAGCGAGGACTTCCAGAAGGGCATGAACCCGGTCGGTGCGACCATCGAGCTGACCGGACGCCAGGGGCTGTCCGCATGCTCCGGCGAGGAGACGATGCACGACCTGACCAAGGACAAGGCCACCGCGTACGCGTCCGTGCACTGGACCTTGGACACCAAGGGCATGCTGATCGAGTCGGCCGCGAACGCCCCCACCGGGACCGCGGCCGCCACCTGGGAGCAGCAGCTCGTCGCGCTCGTCGAGGGCTGCCAGGACGAGCCCGCCGGCCACTGGTACTACGGCGCGGCCCACAGCCTGACCGTCACCGGCGGCACCGCCCGCTGGTACCCGGCCTACAACGGCGACGGCACCGCCGCCGGCGGGGTCGCGGTCCTGCGCAGCGGCACCAGGGTCGCCATCGTCGAGCTCACCGGCCAGCCCGGCTCCACCCCGGCCGCCGTCGAAGGCATCACCACCGCGGCACTGAACCGCCTCTCCTCCTGAACGGCGGCCCCGCCCCCGCCCGGCGGCCCCGCCCCGCCCGCGCCGCCGGGCGGGGGCGGGCCGCACGGCGGTGCTACGGGTGCGGGCGGGCCGCACGGCGGTGCTACGGGTGCGGGCGGGTGCGCTGGGCGGGCAGGGACGGGGCGCTGGTGCGGCGGGCGAGTTCGGCGAGGGTGTGGAAGAGGACGTCGCCGAGCAGGACCGGGTCGCGCGAGGCGCCGGGGGCCTGCGGGTCGCGGGTGTCGGGGCGGGCGCTGGAGGACGGCTGGTCGCGGAGCTGGCGTGTGGGCATGGCTCTTCCTGCCGACGGGGTGGCCGTGAGCGGTCATGCCCGCCGCGGCCGCCCGGGCACCGCGGGGGCCTGGGGATCGGCCGGAAACGGCGCACGAAGGGCTTGATCACGGCGCGGACGGCCGGTGGGTGCGGGCCCGGGCCGGTGACCCTGCCGCGCCGATGGGCGAAGATGGACCGGTGACCGAACCCCGTACCGCGCCCCGCCTCATCGCCACCGACCTGGACGGCACCCTGCTCTGCTCCGGTGGCACCGTCACCGACCGCACCGCCGCGGCGCTGGCGGCGGCCGAGGCGGCCGGGGTGCAGGTGGTGTTCGTGACCGGGCGGCCGCCGCGCTGGATGCAGCAGGTGAGCCCGCACATCGGCGGCCACGGGGTGGCGATCTGCTCGAACGGCGGCGCGGTGGTGGACGTGCGGCGCGGCGAGCTGCTGGAGACCTTCCCGCTGCCGGTGGAGACCACCCTGGCGGTGGTCGAGGCGCTGCGGGCCAAGCTGCCGGGCACCGCGTTCGCCTTCGAGCACCCGGGCGGCTGGGCCCGCGAGCCCGGGTACGCGGTGCCGATGTGGGGCGACGAGCTGGAGCACGAGGTCGGCACGGCGGAGGAGCTGCTGGGGGCCGGCGGGTCGGTGCGGGGCCTGTTCAAGCTGCTGGCCAAGCACCCGGACCTCGACCCGGACAAGTTCCTCGCCGAGGCCAGGGAGGCGGCCGGGCACCTGGCGGAGATCACCCGCTCGGCGGCGATCCCGCTGCTGGAGATCAGCGCGCCCGGCGTCACCAAGGCCAGCACGCTGGCCCGCTGGTGCGCCGGGCGCGGGATCGACCGGAGCGAGGTGGTGGCCTTCGGCGACATGCCGAACGACCTGGAGATGCTGGCCTGGGCCGGCACCGCGTACGCCGTCGCCAACGCGCACCCGCAGGTGCTGGCGGCGGTGCCGCTGCACACCCTGAGCAACGAGCAGGACGGCGTCGCGGCGGTGCTGGAGCGGCTCCTCGGCCGGTAGGACAACGGGAACCGCTCCGGCCGGGAACGGCCGGAGCGGCCGGAGCGGTCGGAATGGTCGCAGCGGTCGGAATGGTCGCAGCGGTCGCAGCGGTCGGACCGGTCTAGCCGAAGCGGCCGTTGACGTAGTCCGAGGTCCGCTGGTCGCGCGGGCTGCCGAAGATCTGCTCGGTCGGCCCGGCCTCGACGATCCGCCCCGGGGTGTCGTGGGTGGCCAGGAAGAACGCGCAGGTCTGCGAGACGCGCTGGGCCTGCTGCATGTTGTGGGTGACGATCACGATGGTGAGCCGCCCGCGCAGTTCGGCGATCGTCTCCTCGACCCGCCGGGTGGAGGTCGGGTCGAGCGCGGAGCACGGCTCGTCCATCAGCAGGATGTCCGGCGAGACGGCCAACGACCTTGCGATGCACAGGCGTTGCTGCTGGCCGCCGGAGAGCGCCCCGCCCGGGGTGTGCAGCCGGGTGGACACCTCGTCCCAGAGCCCGGCCCGGCGCAGGCTGGTCTCGACCAGGTGCTGGCGCTCGTCCTTGGACACCTTGATCCCGGCCAGCTTGAGCCCGCTGGAGACGTTGTCCTGGATGGACATCGCCGGGAACGGGTTGGGCCGCTGGAACACCATGCCGATCCGGCGCCGCACCTCGGCGGGCCGGCGGCCGGGCCGGTAGACGTCGTCCCCCTCCAGCAGCACCTCGCCGGAGAGGGCGGCGCCGCGCACCATCTCGTGCATCCGGTTGAGGATCCGCAGGTAGGTGGACTTGCCGCAGCCGGACGGGCCGATCAGCGCGGTGACCTCACCGGCCGGCATCGCCAGCGAGACCCGCTCCAGGACCTTGCGGCTGCCGAACCAGGCGGAGACGTCGCGGGTCTCCAGTCCGGCGAGCGGCTCGTCGCCGGGGTGGCCGTCCGCGTACTGCCGGTCGGCGTACGGGACGGGGGCGACCGGGGGGAGGGTGATGGTGTCGGCGACCGGGTCGGCCGGTGAGGGGGCCGCCATCGGGGTTTCGGTCAGTGGTGCGTCGGTCATCGGAACGGTCCTCCGGGCGCGCGTCAGTAGAGGTTGGGCAGCAGGGCGGCGGCGTTCTCGTAGACCGCCCAAAGCAGCGCGCCGACCACCGGCGCGAGGCTCAGGTACGCGGCCGAGCGCCGCCAGTACCGGGCCAGCAGCAGGGCGCCGGCCACCGCGCCGAGCAGGCCGAGCGACCACAGCTGGAGCGTGGCCAGCGCGCCCTTGTCCGCGGCCAGTGCCTTGTCGTACGGGACGGTCGCGGGCCGGCCGCCGGGGTTCTGCTGCGGGTCGCCGTCCAGCCGGGCGCCGATCAGCACGGTGGAGCCGGGGATCCAGTCGGAGTCGCCGGTGACCAGGACCATCCGGTTGCGGGCCTGGTCGACGATCGGGTGGTCGCCGTCGCCGTACACGTTGACGGTGTAGGTGAACGTGCCCTGGCCGGTGGTGGCTTCGATCTTGTCGCCGACCCGCAGCCTGGACAGCTCGGCGAACGGCGCGCCGAAGGTGGCGCCGCGGCCGAAGACCACGGCGACCCCGCGCTGGCCGGGCAGTGCGGTGTCCCGGCGGTGGCCGGGGCCGCGCATCAGGTCCCGGCCGGTGGTGCCCTCGACCACCACGGCCCGGTGCAGGCCGATCGCCGGGATGTCCAGCAGTGCCACCGGGTCGCCGTCGGCGGCCGCGCCGGTCGGGGCGACCGCCCGGGCCAGCTGGTCGCGGAAGGTCTTGTACGCGGTGGACTGGTAGTGCTTCTGCTGGACGTGCGAGAGCGTGAACAGGTACCCGACGAAGCCGAGCACCAGCGCCGCGGCCAGGCTGACCGCCCAGGCGCCCTGGAGGAACCGCCGCCGCCCGGGGGAGACGGCGGGCCGGGCCGGGGCGGCGGGCCGGACGGGGGCGACCGGCTGCTCCGGCGCGCTCGGCGCGACCGGCTTCTCCAGCACCGGGGCCGTCACGAGGTACCGCCCGAGCCGTTGCGGCGGCGCAGCAGCCGGCGGCCGAGCAGCGGCGGGACGAGCACCACGGCGAGCAGTTCCAGCGCGGTGAGGGAGGACAGCATCCAGTCCTCGGGCTTGCCGCTGACCTCGACCACGTTGGCCGCCACCTCGGTGGCGGCGCCGCCGCGGCCGCGGGCGACCACCTGGCCGGTCTGCGGGTCGACCACGTCCTCGGTGGCGTCGCCGGCACCGGGCGCGTTCGGGTCACCGCCGGCCGCGCCGCCGGCCGCGTTCGGGTCGCCGGCACCGCCGGCCGTTCCCGCGCCCGTACCGGTACCGGCGCCACCCGCGCCGCCGCCGGTACCGCCTCCGGAGCCACCGGACCCGCCGGTGCCGCCGGAACCGCCCGCCGCACCGCCGGAGCCGCCGGCCGCGCCACCGGAACCGCCCGCGCCCGAACCGGTCTTGACCGGCTGGCCGTTCTGCACGGTGCAGTCCAGCGGGGTGCCGGCCTTGTCGCAGGGGCTCGGCATCGGGGCGTTCTTGAGGACGGTCAGTTCCCCGGCCGAGTTGAAGGTCGGGTTGGCGCAGTTGGAGAGGGTGTTCGGGTCGACCGGGCTGGCGTTGCCGGGGATGTTCCTGGTCTGCAGCAGACCGCCCTTGACCAGGCCGCGCGGGATCGGCGAGTAGCCGAGGTCGTCCGCCTTGCCCTGGCCCTCGCACAGCACGTACGAGAGGAAGCGGCTGAGGGCGGAGCCCTTGTCGTTGTTGAAGCGCGGCGGCGGCGGGTTGGCCGCCCCGGCCCGCGGCACGATCAGGTAGCTGTAGCTGGAGATCGGGTAGGCACGCGGGTCGTCCATGGTGTAGACGCCGTCGAGGTTCTGCTGCAGGTAGTTCGGGTCGTCCGCCGGGGTGCCGTCGTCCACGCCGCGGATCTTGGCGGCGGTGAGCGCGACGGCGACGTTGGAGGCGGTCGGCAGCGAGTAGTAGCCGGCCTGGTTGAGCACCTTCACGACCGGCCAGTTGCTGCGCTTGGCGAACGCGTACTCGTCGTAGCCGATGGTGCCGACGTTGCCCGGGGACTTGATGTAGCCGGCCACCACGTCGGAGCCGTTCTGCGCGACCATCCGGCCGGACGGCGGGAAGAACTCGGTGTAGTCGCCGCAGCTCACCCCGTTGACGGCCTTGCAGTAGGACTCCCACTGGTCCTTGTGGGTGTGCTCCATCCAGCGGGTGAACTGCGCGGTGGCGCCGGAGCCGTCGGAGCGGATCACCGGGGTGATCTGCAGGTTGGGCAGGGCCTTGCCGTAGTCGCTGGTGACCTTCGGGTCGTTCCAGTTGGTGATCTTGCCGGTGAAGATGTCCACGATGGTCTGCGGGGAGAGCCGCAGGTCGCGGACCTGCTTGCCGCCGACCACCAGGTTGTACATGAAGGTGGTGCCACCCGCGGTGATCGGCACGTAGGAGTAGCCGTAGACCGGGTTCTCCCGCTCGCCGCCGCCGTTCGCGTGGCCGTTCTGCCCGAGGCCGGTGTCCGGCGAGGAGCGGAACGGCACGTCGGAGGCGGTGAAGTCGTCCTGCCCGATCGACCACTGGGTGCGGCCGGCCGCCGAGCCGACCGGGTTGAAGTTGATCTGGATGCCCTGCGGGGAAACGTCCTGGCGCCACTGGTCGATGGCGGGGCCGGCCCAGCTGGAGCCGTCCGCGCTCAGCGAGATCGAGGCGGCGTGGGCCGGGGTCTGCCCGATCAGCAGGGAGGCCGTGGCGAGCGACAGGGACATGGCCCCTGCCAGCAGCCGGGCCGTGGAGCGCCTTGCGGCCTCCCGGAACATGTGAACTCCTCGGGGACGGAGGGTGGTTGGTCCGGACATCAGTGCTTCGCCTGCGAGTGGAGGGCGTACGGACGGGCGATGGCGCCGAGCGCGGCCGCCTCCTGTCGGCGGGCGTCCCGGTCGATCCGGCGCTTCTGGGCCCGGGTCAGCTGCCCGGGCCGGCGGCCGCCGAGCACGCGCGCGGTGACGAACAGGACCAGCACGACGCCCATCAGCGTCAGGCCGGCCGCGAAGCCGCGCGCGATCATGCCGTCGTACGGCTGCTTGACGTAGTTCCAGATGTAGAGCGGCAGCGAGACCTGGTGCCCCTCGAAGGGGTTGCCGTTGAACTGCGAGGTGAAGCCGGAGGTGAGCAGCACCGGCGAGGTCTCGCCGACGCCGCGCGCCATGCCGAGCACCACCGCGGTCACCAGGCCGGGCCGGGCGGTCGGCAGCACCACGTTCCACACGGTGCGCCACTGGCTGCCGCCGAGCGCGTACGAGGCCTCGCGCAGGGTGCCGGGCACCAGCCGGATGACCACCTCGGCGGCCCGGGTGACGATCGGCATCATCATCACGGTGAGCGCGAGCGAGGCCGCGAAGCCGCTCTTCTCGAAACCGAAGGTGATGATCACGACGCCGAGGATGAACAGGCCCGCCACGATGGACGGCAGCGCCGTCATCGCCTCGACCAGGGTCCGCACCGGGCGGGCCATCCGGCCGCCGACCTCGGACATGAAGACGGCCGCCGCGATGCCCAGCGGAACGGCGAACAGGGTTGCCAGGCCGAGCTGTTCGAGCGAACCGACGATCGCGTTGAGCGCGCCGCCGGAGGTGAGCTGGTCGAGCGGGCCGGTGTGCTCCATCGACTCGGTGAAGAAGTTGAGGTGCTGGGCCGCCTCCCAGCCGCGGCTGGCGACGTAGCCGATCTGGTCGGCGATCAGCGCGACCACCAGCAGCCCGGAGCTCCAGGCGACCACGGCGACCAGCCGGTCCCGCACCATCATCGGGTTCCACTGGAGCCGGCCGAGCAGGTAGTAGCCGGCCAGGAAGAGCAGGTACCAGCAGAGCAGGAAGCCGAAGGCGCCGCTGAACGGCAGCACCCGCTCGTACAGCACCCAGTCCAGTGCGAGCGAGCCGGCCGTCGCGCCCGCCACGGTGAGGACGTCGTCGCGGGTGACGCCGCCGATCCGGAGCTTCTTCTCGGGGCCCGGGGCCCCGGCCGCGGCTGGCCCCGGGGGCGCGGGCTCACCGGCGGGCCCGGACACCGCGACCGGCGGCAGGTCGAGCGTGGTCATCGGATGGTCCCTTCACGGTTCGGGTGGCTGCGTGGGCCTGTCGTCGCCCCGCGGGCGGGTGTCCGGGGACGGGCCCTGTCCCCGCGGGCGGTTCGGGGGTTCGTCATGCTCAGTCCGCCGTCGCGGCGCCGGAGCGCGAGCGGTTGATGACGACCCCGGCCAGCACGTTGACCAGCAGGGTGAGCGCGAACAGCACCAGACCGGCGGCCATCAGCGCGGAGAGCGACAGCGAGTCCGACTCGCCGAAGCGCAGCGCGATCAGCGCGGAGATCGAGTTGGCGCCGTTCTCCAGGATGTGGGTGATGGCCTTGAAGTTCGGCGAGATGATCAGCGCGACGGCGATGGTCTCGCCCATCGCGCGGCCGAAGCCCAGCATCACCGCGCCGATGACGCCGCCCTTGCCGAACGGCAGGACCACGGCGCGGACCATCCCCCAGCGGGTGGAGCCCAGCGCGTACGCGCCCTCCCGCTCGCCCTGCGGGGCCTGGGAGAAGACCTCCCGGCTGAGCGAGGTGACGATCGGGATGATCATCAGGGAGACCACCACGCCGGCGATGAAGGTCGAGGAGGTGTACGAGGTGCCGATGTCGCCGATGCGCACCTTGAGGAAGGGGATGGCGTCGCCCAGGTGGTTGGCCATCCAGCGGACGAAGCCGATGATCCGCGGCTGGAGGAAGAACAGGCCCCACAGGCCGTAGACGATGCTGGGGATCGCCGCCATCAGGTCGACGAGCGAGATCAGCGCGGCGCGCAGGCGCACGGGGGCGTACTCGGAGATGAAGATCGCGGTGCCGAGTGCCACCGGGACGGCGATGACCAGCGCGATCACCGCGATCAGCAGACCGTTGGGCAGGACGGCGGCGATGCCGAAGTTGTGGGCGGCGGTCTGCCACTTCTGCTCGGTCAGGAAGGACCAGCCGACCGCGCGCAGCGCGTCGGTGCCGCGCAGGACCAGGAAGAAGGCGATCAGTCCCATGATCGCGAAGACCGAGAGGCCGGCCAGCCGCAGCACGCCGCGGAACACCCGGTCCCCCGGGGTTGCGGGGGCGGTGATGGTGCGCGGGACGTCCTGATCGGGCCCGTGGTCGGGTTGGTGCGGCGCCCCGGCGTACGGTGCCGCGGGCTCAGCGGCGGATGTCATGTGTGCTCTCCGTGCTCGGGAACGGGCGTGCTCGGTGAGGGTCCGGGGCGCTGCCTCGGCGGGAGGAAGCGCTCGGCGGGGCCGGAACGGCGGCCCCGCCGCGCGCGGGTTCCTACTTGCGGCGCAGCCGCGACCACTGGGTGCGGGCGCCGGTCAGCACCTTCGCCCCGGCCGGGGTGCCGCCGAGGAACAGCGCGGCCGGTCCGCCGACCAGCAGCACCAGGCCGGCGATCAGCGCGACGGGCAGCAGCAGCCGGGCGGTGCCGGGCCGGTCGGGCACCGGGGTGCCGACCGGGGCCGCGGCGAGCGGGCCGCCGGAGGGCGCGGCGCTCGCGGCGGGCTTGCCGCCGGCGGCCGTGCCGGGGACCGCGGCGCCGCCGGCCGTGCCGGTCCCGGTGGAGCCGGTGGAGCCGGTGCCGGAGAGCCCGCCGCCGGACAGGCCGTCGGAGGAACCGAAGCCGGTGCCGCCGGAGTTGCCGTCCGCGCCGGTGGTGCCGGTGCCGGAGGTGCTCACCGGGCCGGTTCCGTCGACGGTGCCGCCGGAGCCCGAGCCGCCGTTGCCGCTCTCCGGGGTGCCCGGTTCGGGCTTCTCGGCCGGCGGGGCGGTCTGGTTGCCGGGCAGCTTGCCGTCCTGGGCCTCGACGTGCTGGACGGCCTGCTGGGCCTGCTGGCGCTGGGCGTTGTTCAGGGCGAGGAAGCCCTGGGCCAGCTGGCCGGGCGCGATGCCGTAGGTCTGCCCGGTGGTGGTCACCGTCTTGAGGAAGCGGGAGATCACGGCCGCCTTCGCGGCGGGCACCCCGCCGGTCGGGACCATCGCGTACTGGACGTAGCTCAGCGGGTACGCCCGCTGGTCACGGGAGAACGCGGTGTCGGGCGTGCCGTAGGGCAGCTGCTGGACCCCGGTGGCGGGGTCGGTCGGCATGTCGGCGACGGCGGCCTGGAAGCCGGCCGTGGACGGCGACACGTAGGAGCCGGCCGGGTTGAGCAGCGTGGCCTCGGGCAGCGAGAACGCCTTGGCCTGGGCGGTGTCCATGATGGCGAGCATCATCCGCTGGCCGGCCGGCTGCGCGGCGCAGGCGTCGTGCCCGCCGTTGGCGTTGTAGGTCGGCTGCTGGCAGTTCGGGCGGTTCTGGACCTGGTTGCGGGCGACCCGGGAGAGGCCCTCGGTGGAGGGCACCCACTCGAACTGCTTCCAGTGCGCCGTGTCGGCGCCGTCCTGCGGCGTGCTCGTCCCGGACATGTCCTGGGGCTGGAAGGCCTCGGCCGGGTAGCCGGTGAACCGGGGCTTCAGGTAGAAGCTGTCGACGTGCATGCCCCACGGGTCCGGCTCACCGTCGAGGAAGCGGGCGGCGTCCGGGTCGGCCGCGATCCAGGAGGTCAGCAGGTAGGTGAAGTCCGTCGTGCCGCCGGGGACACCGGGGAAGATCGTCAGGGCTCCGCCGCAGCTGGTCGGCCAGCTGATCCCGTTCTCCGGGGTCTCCGGGTTCAGCTGCCTGAACTCGGGGTCGGTGAAGAGGCAGATCGGGTTGCCGGCCACGGACGGGATGTCGGCACCGGGCGACGCGTAGGACTGGGTCAGCAGTTTGGCCAGCAGCCGCGCGTTCAGCTTCATGTCCTTGATCTGCCGACCGGTGTTCGGGTCGTCGACCAC
Organism: Kitasatospora sp. NPDC058048; assembly: GCF_042885555.1. Taxonomy (NCBI): domain Bacteria; kingdom Bacillati; phylum Actinomycetota; class Actinomycetes; order Kitasatosporales; family Streptomycetaceae; genus Kitasatospora; species Kitasatospora sp. NPDC058048. The sequence goes on from NZ_JBHVRT010000035.1 coordinate 21,790, forward strand.
GAAGGTCACGGAGATCCCGGTCGTCGCCAGCGGGGCGTAGACGTACGGCCGCGGGGGCGGTGACGTGTCCGGCCGGGCCGTCAGCGCGAGGTCGATGCTGCTGCTGCCACCCAGGAAGGCCGACCGGGCCTGCGGCTCGCCACCGGCCGGGATGTAGCCCACGGTCATCGGGGACTCGCCCAGGCACAGGCCCGAACGCCACTGCTGCATCGCCCGGTTGGCCATTTCCAGACCGGCGGCGCCGAAGTCCTGGGCGCTCGCGACGCAGGAGTCCGGGGTGGGCGCGAAGGAGAGCGGGACCACGGTCCTGTTCAGCCAGGCGCACTGCTCGCTGGTGCGGTTCTTGGTCTTCGAGTTGATCCGGCCGGGCTTCATGACGCCGTCCGAAGCGGCGTTGTAGAACCTGTCCTTGTCCATCCGGTGGTCGTTGCAGTCGGCCTTGCCGCCGCGGATGTTGTACAGGTCCGTCGGGTCGCCGCCGTAGTTCGGCTCGACCACGATCGAGCAGGGGTGGGTGGCGTCGCAGCCGAGCGTGGTGCTCTCCTTGGCGCTCCACACCTCGATGGAGGCGGTGCCCGAGCCGTCCGGGCCGGTCGGGGCCAGCACCATGTTCGTGGGCCAGTCCGGCGTCTCCGTGTGCACCGGGCGGGCCGGCTGCTCGAAGCCCGCCTCGCGGTCGCCGCCGTAGAGGGTGCTGCCGTAGCAGTCCGTCACGGCGGGGTCGGTGCCGCGACACTGGTAGACCCGGACCGCGTACAGGTTGAGGGTCGACTCCACGGGCGTGGTCGTCACCGGGCCGCCGCTCTGGGTGACGGTCGGCGTGAAGCCGCTCCAGGAGACCTGGAGCACCTGGTTGGTCAGGTTGGCCGTCTGGGAGACCGTCACACTGCCCTCGTCGCCGTACGTTCCGGCGGCCGGGATCCACACCTTCGGGCCGGTCACGGTCGTCGAGGAGTCGGCGTGAGCCTGCGGCGCCGCGCCCAACCCGATCGGAACGACAGCGAGCGCCGCCACCACCGCCTTGGCGAGGGCCAGGGCCGGTAGTCGACGGCGCCACCTTCCCCGACCTCTTCGGTCGGGTACGCGGGTTCTCATGCGAGGCCTCCGGGAGTTGCGGGCCGCCGAGGGAGCGGCGCGAGGGCGTCGGATCGCGCTGGGGACGGACGATTCCGTGCGTACCATTCGGCCAGCCGGACATGGCGGGATCCGGTCGGCCAGGTGTACGAGACCACAACGCGGCGACTCCGTACCGGAGTTGGAAGATCCGCATGCGGCGGGCCCGCGCCGAGGCGCGGGCCCTCCGATCTGCGGCCGGGTGGAGCTGGGATCAGCTCGCCGGGGTGAAGGACAGCGCGAGCGAGCCGATCTGCTGGCCGCCCTTGAAGTACGTGGTGCCGAGGTTGGTGTCCAGGTAGTTCGCGCCGGCCGCGTCCACCTGGAAGCTGGAGGAGTTCAGGGTCTGGGTGGTGCCGGTGCGGCCGATCACGTTGTTGCCGCGCGGGTCCAGCAGCGGCACCGGGGTGGTCGAACCGTTCGGCACGGCGGTGAAGTAGCCCTTGGCCACCGAGAAGTCGAGCTGCTTGAAGGTCACGCTCTTGCCGGTCGAGAGGTTGATGAAGAGCAGACCGCCGCCGAACTGCACGTGCCCGTAGAAGCCGGGGATGTTCGCGGCGCCGTCGGTCACCGGGAGCGTCACGGTGAGGCCGGTGTCGGCGTCGAGCTTCGGGTCGGCCGGCTGCAGCGGGATGACCAGGATGCCGTTGAGCGCGGCGTCCGCCAGGAAGCTCACGTCGGTGGTGATCACGGCCTGGCCGGAGGCCGGGGTGGCGGTGGTGTCGGCGACGGCCGCACCGCTCACACCGGTCAGGGCGAGGACGACGGTGGCACCGGTCGCGGCCAGGCGGGCACTGATGCGGGACATGCCGAACTCCTTGGGAGAGGGAGAGGAGGGGTGATCGGTGGTGCGGTTCGAGGAAGCTCGTGCGGGGGTGGCGCCGCCGCGGGCGGAACGCGGCCGGCGGCACGGGCCCGGTGAGGGTGCCGGGGGGACGGTCCCGGCAGTACGGCCGTGGTGCGCTCTGCTCCCCGGTCCGAGGGTTCAGCCCGGCCGGCGGCCGCAGGGGCGAGGCCCCTGCGGCCGCCGGTGCGGTGCGGGTTCGATCAGGAGTGGGTGACGCTGCCGCAGGCGAAGGGCGAGAGCGGCAGGAAGCCGTAGCTCTGGATGTCCGTGGCACCGTTGGTGCAGATCCAGCCACCGGCGCCGAAGATGGCGCGCAGGGCGGTGCCGTGGGCGTCCGTGGCGTTCCACTCGGCGTCACGGAAGACGTTGTAGACCACGCGGCCGTACTGGGTGGCCACGAAGGTGTCGCTGATGACCTTGTTCACGGTGTCGACCGGCGCGTTGCCGTCGATGTTGCGGATGGTCAGCGGGCCCTGGACGTCGGCGCCGGTGCCCTTGCCGAAGTACACCTGGCCGATGTAGTGGGCGACGGAGTAGGGGACCAGCGCGTTGATGTCGTTCAGCTGGGTGTCGCTGCCCTGGTTCTCCTGGACGCTGCTGTTGACGCAGGCGCCCGGGGTGAGCGGGGTGACGCCACCGTTGATGGCGGTCAGGAAGAAGGAACGGGTGCCCGAACCGGTCTGCGGCAGGAAGGGCTTGATCGTGGCGTTCGGGAGCGACGCGTTGATCTGGTTCCACTTGGTGATCGTGCAGGAGTAGATGCCCTTCAGGTTCGCCGTGGTCAGGTTCGCCGGGGCGTTGCCACCGCTCTTGGCGGCCCAGGAGACCGCGTCCTGCGCCAGCGCGACGAAGTCGTCGGTGGTCGGGTCGGTGGCCACGGGGCCGCGCGAGGAACGGGCGAAGTCCACGGTGGCGCTGGTGTTGGCGTTCAGCGCGGTGATGCCGGCGCCGGAGCCGTTCGGGCGGGTGATCGCGGTGGCACCGGTCTTGGTGGTGATGGTGCCGGCCGGGATCGCGTCCCAGCTGTAGAGGCGCGGGGAGGTGGAGCTGGTCAGCGACGCGTTGTAGTCGGCGGCGAGCTGGTTCAGCACCGACTGGGTCGTGTCGGAGCCGACACCCACGATGTCGATGGCGCGCGGGGTGACACCGGTGGCCGGGTCGGCGACGGCGGTGCCGCCGGCGACGGTGGCGAGGGAGGTCGCCAGGGCGGCGACGGTGAGCAGCTTGGCAGCGGTCTTACGCATGTTCCTCTTCCTCCGGGGGAGAGACGTACATCGCGTGAAACCCGTACTCCGTTCGGGAGTTCGGGGCCGTGTGGCCGCGTCCGCTGCGGCCTCGCCGGCAGTGCCGATCCTGTCCGCCGGGGAGGTTCCGCCGGAAGAGAGGTCGAGCCCGGCCGGTGAATGTCGACTCATCGGTTCAGCGAGGTTTAGCCACTGGTCAGCGTGCACGTGACAGGGGCACTGCCGGGGCTCCGAGCCCGGTCGACGTTCTTCTCCAGGAGGCTGCTCGGAGTGTTGCCGGAAACCTGTCCTTCACCGGAACAGCACGGACGGAGATCCGTTGGAGGATCCCCTTCCGGGAACGGGATCCACTGGAGGATCCCCGTCCGGAAACGCCGGAATGACGGTCCGTCATCCGACTCGGACCGTCATCGACTCAAACGCTCACAGCGGCCAGCGGCCGTCCCGCCCGGACCGCCGCAACTCCTGCCCCACCCACTGGAGTCCGGCCAGGAACCCCTCGACCCCCGCCTGGCACTGGTCCCGCCGCAGGTACCCCCGCGCGCTGCGGGCCACCGGAACGGCGTCGGCCGCCCCCCGCCGGGTGCTGCGCACCGGCAGGTAGGCGGCCCAGACCCACTGACGCCCCTCGGACTGTCCGACCGAACATCGCAGCGCGGCCCGCTCGATCAGCAGTTCCCGGACCGACTCGGCGAGTTCCTCCTCGCTCCGGTAGGTCCGCACGCCGACCCCGAGCGGCCGGCCGTTGGCGGCCCGCAGCGCCCAGCCGAGGCAGCGGTCGGCCGCCGGCACGATCAGCAGCCGCGGACCGCGCCGCTCAGCGGCCATCGGTGCGTCTCAACGGCACCACGGGCTCCGGGAGTTCGCGTGGCGGCTGCTTGGAGAGCAGCACCACGAACCGCCGGAAGGCGTTCTGGCAGGTCGCGTACCGCTCGTACGCGCGGCTGGAGCGCACCTCGGGCAGGGCCCGCGAACCCGGGACGACCCAGATCCAGCCGATGCCCTCCCGCACGTGGGTGATCCGCGCGGTGAGGTCGACCGCCACGACCCGCAGGCCGTCGAAGCCCCGCTCGGCCTCGCCGGCCGTCTCGAACGCGGCCGGGGTGATCGCGACCACCCGTCCGTTGGGCGCCTTCAGTTGCCAGCGGTAGCGCCCGTCCGCCGCCCGTTCGGCGCGGAACCCCCCTCGACTTGCCCCTGCTGCGGTGTAGCCGCGGCCGGCAGCGTTCACTGCCCCCTCCGTCCGGTTGCCCTCCGGATTCCCCTCCGAGCGGAGTAAAGCTATGTGTGCACACGGAGCCCCCGAAAGCCCAGAACGTTCACAACTTGCGCCGTTGGTCGGGAAGTTCTCTCTCGTTTAACTTTCACGCGTCTCGATCGGAAACCGCTCCGGAAGCGGCCCTGAACCGACCCGGAACCGACCGGCCACCGGCCGGGAACCGCCCTGGAACGCTCAGAGCCGGGCCGTCCAGCGCACCATCGTCCCCTTGCGGTACGGCCCGCTCTCGTGCCAGGCGTCGCCGCCGAGCGCCTCGGCGCGCCGGGTGAGGTTGAGCAGGCCGCTGCGCCGGCCGCCCTGCGGGATGCCCACCCCGTCGTCGGTCACGGTGAGCAGGACGCCCGGCCGCCCGCCCCGGTCCAGCGACTCCGGGTCGCCGCCCACCGGGCGGCCGTCCTCGTCCAGGTGGGTGGTGGCGTCGATCTCCACCCCGACCCGGGAAGCGCGCGCGTGCCGGGCCGTGTTGGAGAGCATCTCCCGCAGGGCGGCCAGCAGCTGACGGCCGGTGTTCTCGCCGACCAGGCTCTCCACCGGCCCGACGAAGCTCACCGCGGGCTTGAAGCCGAGCGCGGCCGCGGCCTGGCTGGCCTCGCGCAGCACCCGGGTGCGCAGGGTGTCCGGCGCGTCGCCGTGGTTGTCGTGCTGGAGGGCGTAGATGGTGGTGCGGACCTCCTGGATGGTGGCGTCCAGCTCGTCCACCGCCTTGCCGATGCCGACCCTCACCTCGGGGACGACCGCCCGCCGGGCGGCGCTCTCCAGCATCATCCCGGTGGCGAACAGCCGCTGGATCACCAGGTCGTGCAGGTCGCGGGCGATCCGGTCGCGGTCCTGGAAGACGGCCAGGCGCTGCTGGTCGCGCTGGCCCTCGGCGAGCCGCAGGGCGAGCGCGGCCTGCGAGGCGAAGGTCTCGGCGAGCTGCTTCTCGCTGTCGGTGAACGGCACCGCTCCGCAGGGGCGCCAGACGCAGAGCCCGCCGAGCACCCGCCCGGCGGCGACCATCGGCACCGCCATGGACGGGCCGAAGCGGCGGGCGAGCCTGATCACCACGGTCGGGTCGCTGGACATGTCGTCCAGGTAGACGCTCTCCCCCGCGAGCAGCCGGGCCGCGAAGCTCTCCCTGGGCAGCAGTTCGCCGCGCACGAACTCGGCCAGCTCACCGGAGGCGTGGGCGATCCGCATCTGCCCGTCGCCCTCGTCCCCGTCCTCCGGGCCGGTCGGCAGCAGGATCATGCCGAGCGCGGCGTCCGCCAGCTCCCGCACCTGCTCGGCCGCGACGGTCAGCGCGGTCTCGGCCTGCTCGGCGGAGAGCAGGGCGGTGGTGACGGCGGCGGCCCCGGCGATCCAGCGTTCGCGGCGGCGGCCCTCCTCGTACAGCCGGGAGTTCTCGATGGCCACGCCGGCCGCCGCGGCGAGCGCGTGCACCACCTGCTCGTCCTCGGGGGTGAAGGCCCCGCCGCCCTTCTTCTCGGTGAGGTAGAGGTTGCCGAACACCTCCGCGCGGACCCGGATCGGCACGCCCAGGAAGGTCCTCATCTGCGGGTGGTGCGGGGGGAACCCGGAGGAGCGCGGGTCGGCGCCGAGGTCGGTCAGCCGCAGCGGCTCGGGGCGGTCGATGAGCACGCCGAGGATGCCCCGGCCGGCGGGCAGTTCGCCGATCTCGCCGGCGGTCCCGTTGTCGACCCCGACGTGGATGAAGTCGGCCAGGCCGGTGCCGCCGGGGGCGATCACGCCGAGCGCCGCGTACCGGGCGTCGACCAGTTCGGCCGCGCCCAAGGCGATCCGGTGCAGGGTGGCGTGCAGGTCCAGCCCGGCCCCGATCGAGACCACCGCCTCCAGCAGCCGCTGCATCCGGTCGGTGACCGCGGCGGCCGACTGGAGGCGCTCGGCGACCTCGGTGACCAGGGTGTCCAGCCCCAGCGAGGCGATCTCGGGCACCCGATGGGGTGTCGGCTCGGGCGTGGCCTCGGGGAGGTCCGGCGTGGGGTCCATGGAGAAAGCCTAGTTTGTACGCTTTTCAGCCGAAGGGCGGCGCGACGGGCAGTACGGCGGACAGTACGGCGGGCAGTACAGCGGGCCGCGCGGCTACCGGCCCACCGGCTCCAGCAGCCCGTCCGCCTCCCGCTCCCGCCGCCACATCGCGTGCAGCCGCCCGTCCGGGTCGGCGACCAGCTCGGACCAGCGGCCCCGCTCGGCCACCCGCCCGCCGTCCAGCACCAGCACCTCGTCCACCGTGGTGTCGTCCAGCCCGGCCAGCCGGTGGGTGATCAGCACCGTGGTGCGGCCCTCGGTGGCGGCCAGCAGGTCGGCGGTCAGGGCGTCCGCGGTGGGCAGGTCGAGGTGCTCGGCGGGCTCGTCCAGGACGAGGACGGGGAAGTCCGCGAGCAGGGCCCGGGCGAGTGCCAGCCGCTGGCGCTGGCCGCCGGAGAGCCGGGCGCCGTGCTCGCCGACCATGGTGTCCAGGCCGTCCGGCAGGCCCTCGGTCCACTCCAGCAACCGGGCACCGGCGAGCGCGGCGCGCAGCTCGTCCTCCGCCGCCTCCGGCCGGGCCAGCCGCAGGTTCTCCCGCAGCGAGCTGTCGAAGACGTGGGCGTCCTGGGCGCAGAGCCCGATCACCCGGCGGACGGACTCGCCCGCCAGCGCGCGGCTGTCCACAGCCTGTGGACGGCCGTCGGCGAACCGCACCGACCCGGCGCTCGGCTCCAGGAAGCGCAGCAGCGCCTGGGCGAGGGTGGTCTTGCCGGAGCCGGACGGGCCGACCACGGCGATCCGGCGCCCGGCGGCGAGGTCGAGGTCCACCCCGGCGAGCGCGTCCACCGCCTGCCCGGGGTGCCGGACGGTCAGCCCGCGGACCGCGACCGGCAGCGGCTGCTCGGGCAACGCCACCGGTTCGGCCGGCTCGGTGACCGGCGCCGGAGCGTTCAGCACCTCGTCCAGCCGGGCCCGCGCGGCGCGGCTGCGCTGGCGGGCCTGGACGGCGAGCGGCATCCCGGTGACGGCCTCGAAGGCGGCCAGCGGGGTCAGCACCACCACGGCCAGGCAGACCGGCGCCAGCACCCCGTCGCGCACTCCCTGGACGCCGACGGCGGCCGCGGCCGTCACGGTCAGCCCGGTGAGCAGGGCGATCAGCCCGGTGCCGAGTGCCGTGGTGGCGGCCGAGCGGGCGGCCAGCCCGGTCAGCGCGGCGTCGGCGGTGCGGACGGCGGCCAGCCGGCCGGGCAGGGCGCCGGCCACGGTGAGCTCGGCGGTGCCGGTGAAGGCGTCCACCACGGCGGTGGCCAGGCGCCCGCGCGCCGGGGCCTGGCGCCGTTCGGCACCGGCCGACCAGCGGGCGGCCAGGGCGGGCACCAGCACGCCCGCGAGCAGCAGCCCGAGGCCGAGCACCAGGCCTGCGGCGGGCAGGAAGGCGGTCATCGCCGCCGTCGAGGCCAGCGCGACCAGGCCGGCCACCGCGGCCGGCAGCCGCCAGCGCAGGTAGTGGTCCTGGATCGCGTCCACGTCGGCGACCAGCCGGGAGAGCAGGTCGCCGCGCCGGAAGGCGGGCAGTCCGGCCGGGGCGAGCGCGCTCAGCCGCCGGTAGACGGCGGCCCGCAGGGTGCCGAGGGTGCGCAGCACCGCGTCGTGCGAGACCAGCCGCTCGGCGTAGCGGAAGACGCTGCGGCCGATGCCGAAGGCCCGTACCGAGGTGACGGCCATCATCAGGTAGAGCACCGGCGGCATCTCGGAGGCCCGGGAGATCAGGTAGCCGGAGGTGGCCATCAGGGCGACGGCGCAGCCGAGGGCGAGCGCGCCGAGCAGGATCGAGAGCGCCAGCCGGGGGGTGGTGCCGCCCTCGGGGCCGGTCTCCTCGGCGACGGCGGGGGCGGGGGTCGGCTTCCCGCTGTGCTTCCAGCCGCGCTTCCCATCGTGGTGACCATCGTGGTGACCGCCGTGGTGACCGCCGTCCGCGAGCGGGGCGGGCGGGGCGGCGGCGGGCCCCGCCAACCGTACCCGCCGGTCGGCGGCGGCCAGCAGGGCCGGCCGGTGCGCGACCACCAGCACGGTGCGCGCCGGATCGGCGGCCAGTGCCCGGACGGTGTCCACCACGGCCGCCTCGGAGGCGCCGTCCAGGTTGGCGGTCGGCTCGTCCAGCAGCACCAGCGGCCGGTCGTCGGCGAGCAGCACCCGGGCGAGGGCGAGGCGCTGGCGCTGCCCCGCGGAGAGCCCGGCGCCGTCCTCCCCCAGGACGGCCGCCAGGTCGGTCACGAAGTCGAGCGCGTGCGCGGACCGCAGCGCCGTCCACAGCTGCTCGTCGGTGGCCTGCGGCCGGTAGAGCCGCAGGTTCTCGGCGACCGTCCCGGCGAACAGGTGCGGGTGCTGCGGCACCCAGGCGATCTGCCGCCGCCAGCTCTGCGGGTCCAGCTCGGCCAGGTCGTGGACGCGGCCGTCGGCGGCGGTGATCCGGACGGTGCCGGAGTCCGGGGCGGTGAGGCCGAGCAGGACGGCCAGCAGGGTGGACTTGCCGGCGCCGCTGGGACCGGTGAGCGCCGTGCTGGAGCCCGGACTCAAGGTCAGCCCGGCGCCGTCCAGGGCGGGCTCGGTGCGCCCGGGGTGCCGGACGACCAGGCCGTCGACGGCGATCTCGGCACCCGCGAGGTCCGGCGCCGGGGTGGTGCCGACGGCGGGCAGCGGGGTCTCCAGCACCCGGAACAGCTCGTCGGCGGCGGTCAGCCCCTCGACGCTGGAGTGGTAGAGCGCGCCGACCTGGCGGATCGGGAAGTACACCTCGGGGGCGAGCACCAGGATCAGCAGCCCGGTCTCCAGGTCGAGCGTGCCGTCCACCAGCCGGAAGCCGACGGTGACGGCGACCAGCGCGACGGACAGGGTGGAGAGCAGTTCCAGGGTGAAGGAGGAGACGAAGGCGATCCGCAGGGTGCGCAGGGTGGCGCGGCGGTAGTCGGCGGTGATCCGGGCGATGGTGGCGGCCTGGGTGCGGGCCCGGTTGAACACCTTGAGGGTGGGCAGTCCGGCGACCACGTCGAGGAAGTGGTGGGAGAGCCGGGCCAGGGTGTTCCACTGCCGGTCCATCCGGGACTGGGTGGCCATCCCGATCAGCACCATGAACAGCGGGATCAGCGGCAGCGTCCCGGCGATGATCGCGGCCGAGGTGAAGTCGGCGCCGACGATCCGCAGCAGCACGATCACCGGGACGACCACGGCCAGCGCCAGCTGCGGCAGGTAGCGGGCGAAGTAGTCGTCCAGCGCGTCGATGCCGCGGGTGGCGAGGGTGGTGAGTTCGCCGGTGCGCCGGCCCGCCAGGTAGGACGGGCCGAGCGCGGTGGCGTGGTCGAGCAGCCGGCGCCGCAGGGTGGACTTCACCCGGGCGACGGACCGGTGCGCGGTGAGCTCGGTGAGCCAGCCGACCAGCCCGCGCCCGACCGCCGTCAGGGCGAGCAGCAGCAGCGGCGTGGTCAGCTCGCCGAGCGTCGCCCCGCGCTGGAAGGCGCGGACGACGATCTCGGCGATCAGACTCGCCTGGGCGACCACCAGGGCCGCGCCGACCGCGCCGAGCAGCACGGATCCGACGAGGAAGGCCCTGGTGGTGCGGGCGTACCCGAGGAGTCGGGGGTCGACCGGCTTCATGGCGTCAGGCCTGGTCGAGCGGGGCGGCCGGGTTGTGCCCGGGGATGTGCTGGACGCCGATCCGCTTGCGGAACACCCAGTACGTCCAGCCCTGGTAGAGCAGAACCAGCGGGGTGAAGATCGCCGCCACGACGGTCATCACCTTCAGCGTGTACGGCGAGGACGCGGCGTTGCTGACGGTCAGGCTCCAGTCCGGGTTCAGGGTGGAGGGCATGACGTCCGGGAAGAGCGCCAGGAAGAGCATCGCGACCGCGGCCACGATGGTCGCCCCGGAGAGGCTGAACGCCCAGCCCTCGCGCCCGAGCTGGTTGGCTGCCAGGGAGCCGAGCAGGGCGACCACCGCGACGATCATCGCGGCGAGGCTGCGGCCGTTGCCGTGGTCGGCCTGGGTCCAGATCAGGAAGGCCAGCGCCAGCACGGCGGTCACCAGACCGGACAGCAGGGCGGCCCTGCGGGCCCGCTCACGGATCTCGCCGACCGTCTTGAGCGCGGCGAACACCGAGCCGTGCAGGGTGAACAGGGCGAGCGTCACCAGGCCGCCGAGCAGCGCGTACGGGTTCAGCAGGTCCCAGAGGGTGCCGATGTAGTTCTTCTGCGCGTCGATGTCCACGCCGCGCACGATGTTGGCGAAGGCCACGCCCCAGAGGAAGGCCGGGAGGAGGGAGGTCCAGAAGATGGCCTCCTCCCAGTTCCGCTGCCAGCGGGCGCCGTCGCGCTTGGCCCGGTACTCGAAGGCCACGCCGCGGACGATCAGGCAGACCAGGATGACCAGCAGCGGGATGTAGAAGCCGCTGAAGAGCGTCGCGTACCAGTCCGGGAAGGCCGCGAAGGTGGCGCCGCCGGCGGTCAGCAGCCAGACCTCGTTGCCGTCCCAGACCGGGCCGATGGTGTTGATCAGCACCCGCCGTTCGGCGGTGTTGCGGGCCAGCGGCTTGGTGAGCACGCCGATCCCGAAGTCGAAGCCCTCCAGGAAGAAGTAGCCGATCCACAGGACCGCGATCAGCACGAACCAGACGTCGTGGAGTTGCATGTCAGATCCTCAGTTCCCCGGTGTCCCGGCGCCTCAGTAGGCGAAGGCGAGCGGCTTGTCGGCGTCCTCGTCCGAGGACGGTCCGCGCAGCGACGGGTCCTTGGTGGGCGGCTGCTCGGTCACCACCGGGCCGGCCTTGGCGTACTTGACCAGCAGCCGGACCTCGATGACCGCGAGGATCGCGTACAGGGTGGTGAAGGTGGCCAGTGCCCCGATCTGGGTGCCGACACCGACGTTGGGGGAGACGGCGCTGGCCGTGGTCATCAGGCCGAAGACGGCCCAGGGCTGACGGCCCATCTCGGTGAAGATCCAGCCGAAGCTGTTGGCGATCAGCGGGAAGCCCATGGTCAGGATGCCGATCCGCCAGCTCCACTTGGTCAGCAGCGGCCCGAGCTCGCGCTTGGGGGTGAGCATCAGCCTGGGCACCTCGGTCTCGCCGGTGCGGAACTCGGGGCGCAGGAAGAGCTTCCTCCGGGTGGTCCACAGGCCGATCAGGCCGGCCACGAAGGAGGTCATCCCGAAGCCGATCATGAGGCGGAAGCCCCAGTAGGTGACGAAGATGCTCGGGATGTAGTCCTTGGGGTCGCCGCCGTGCTGGGCGGCCTCGGCGGCGGCGGTGTCGTTGATGCCGGGGACGGAGGAGCTGAAGTCGCTGTGGGCGAGGAAGGAGAGTATTCCGGGGATCTCCAGAGCGACCGAGTTGTGGCCCTTGCTGACGTCGCCGACCGCGAAGACCGAGAACGGGGCCGGCGCCTGGGTCTCCCAGAGCGCCTCGGCGGCGGCCATCTTCATCGGCTGCTGCTCGAACATGACCTTGCCCAGGGTGTCGCCGCTGAGCGCGGTGCCGGCGCCGAAGACGACCGCGAGCACCAGGCCGAGCCGCAGCGAGGTCCGCATCGCGGCGGTCTTCCTCGGGTCGGCGGTCCCGGGCTTGCGCTTGGCCTTCCAGAGGTGGAAGGAGGCGATGCCGACGACGAAGGCCGCGCCGGTGAGGAAGGCGGCGGTCAGGGTGTGGAAGACGACCACGAGGGTGGTGTTCTGGAACAGCACCTTGACGACGTCGGTCAGTTGGGCCTTGCCGGTGACCGGGTCGATCGCGTAGCCGACCGGGTGCTGCATCCAGGAGTTGGCGGCCAGGATGAAGTAGGCGGAGAGCACGGTGCCCAGGGCCACCATCCACATGCAGGCACAGTGGATCTTCCTCGGCAGCTTGTCCCAGCCGAAGATCCACAGGCCGATGAAGGTGGACTCGAAGAAGAAGGCGATCAGCGCCTCCATCGCGAGCGGGGCGCCGAAGACGTCACCGACGAAGCGGGAGTAGTCGGACCAGTTCATGCCGAACTGGAATTCCTGGACGATTCCCGTGACCACGCCCATCGCGATGTTGATGAGGAAGAGCTTTCCCCAGAACTTGGTGGCGTGGAAGTACTTCTCCTTGTTCGTCCGCACCCAGGCGGTCTCCAGACCGGCCACGATCGCGGCCAGGCTGATCGTGAGCGGGACGAAGAGGAAGTGGTAGACGGTGGTGATGCCGAATTGCCATCGCGCGATGGTCTCGTGAGCGATTGCCAGTTCCACGTCGCCCTCTCTCCCAACCTGCCCGCGTGACGACGGGCATCTTCCGGACAAACTTCATCTATAGCCGTAGACCGTTGCTCAACCACGCAAGCTTGTCCGCTTGTGAACGTGAACACGTTCACAAGGAGCAGTATCCACCATCCTTACGAGGGAACTGCAGGTGGGGTGGGTTTGACAGCCCGGTGCGCTGCGCCACGGCCGCGGTGCGGTCCGCACAGTCTGCGGACCCCCCGCGGGCCGGGGCAACGAACGACGGGGCGGACGGCCGGAAGTTGTTGGCCGAACCGGCGCTTGACAGGCTCGCGACCCGGTCGCCCCGGCCGGATCCGCGTGCTACCGGCGTCCGTCCGGCCGGCGGGAGCCGCGCGACGGCTCCGCCGGGTGCACCCGATCCGGGGGTCCGGGGTCCGAGGTCCAGGGGCCGGGGCCCGGGAACGCCGGAACCGCAGGACGGGCCGGGGCCTGTCCTGCGGTTCCGGGGTGGTCGCGTCGCCCTCCCGAGCGGGCGCGACCGGGGTGGGTCAGGAGGTGGGGCGGGTGGCCGGCTTGCGGCGGGAGACGTAGAGGGCCGCGGCGCCGAGGCTGATCGCGAGGCCGGCGCCCAGGGCGAGGTACGGGGTGGCCGGGTTGGAGCCGGTCTCGGCGAGTTCGGTGGTCGAGCCGGTGGTGGCCCGGGTGCTCGACGTGGTCGAGGTGGTCGACGTGGTCGAGGCGGTCGACTTGCCGGTGGTGCCGGCCTTGGCCGCGGTGGTGGTGTTGGAGACCGGGGTGACCGCCGCGGGCTGCTCCGCCGGCTTCTCGGCGGGCTGCTCGGCGGGCTGCTCGACCGGCTTCGCCGCGGCCGCCCTCGCCTCGGCGAGGGCCTGGTCCGCGGCGGCCTTGGCGGCGGCCGCGGCCTTGGTGGCCTGATCCGCCGTGTGGATCCGCCGGAACGCCTCGACCCGGGCGTCGTCCAGGGCGTTCCGGGCGGCGGTCACGGCGGCCTTGGCCTTCGCGTCCGCGGCGATGGCGGCGTTGGCGGCGTCGATCGCCTTGAGCATCCGCTCCCTGGCCTTGGGCAGGTCCTCCTCCTTGGCGGAGCCGTACGCCAAGGAGGCCTCCTCGGCCTCCTTGTTGGCGGCGTCCTTGGCCGCAGCGGCCTTCACCGCGGCCGCCTTGGCCTCCTGGTACTTGCCCTGGTAGGGCTGCGAGTCGTCGAGGAAGGCGGAGGCCTCGGCCTGCACCTTGGCCGCGTTGGCGACGGCCGCCGTGTACGCCTTGGCGGCGTCGGCGGCGGCCTGCTCCAGTTCGGCGATCGAGCCGTTGTCGCTCCGGGTCTGCGCCGCGGCGGCCGACTCCGCGAAGGCGGGTGCCGCGGAGAGCACCACGGCGGGCGAGACGACGGCGGCGACGAGGGCGGCCGAGACCAGCGAACGGCGGAGTTTCACAATGACCCCTTTCGGGCCTGCAGGAAAGCAAAAGCCTCGGCCGGAACGGAGTCCGACGGCCGGGCAGCACCGATCATAGGCATACGCATTCTTGACGCTCCATGCCGGATTCCGGCAACGACCGGGCGCCATGTCTTCCTGGTTCGCCAGGGAATTGACGAGTCGACAAAGTCGGGAGCGGACCGCTGCGCAAAGGCCGGAATTCCCGACATTCGGGCGAACCCGCAGGAAATCCGGTCAGTGCTGGCAGGGCAGTTCGACGCGGAAGGTGGCGCCCTCGCCCGGGGCGGTGTGCAGGGTGAGGGTGCCGCCGTGGGCGCGGGTGAGGGCGGTCGCGATGGCGAGGCCGAGGCCGGCGCCGCCGCCGTTGTCCCGGCTGCGGGAGGGGTCGACCCGGAAGAAGCGGTCGAAGACCCGCTGGGCCTGCTCCTCGGTGAGGCCCGGGCCGGAGTCGGCGACCTCCAACAGGCAGACGCCACCGGGGTCGGTGCCCACCCCGATCCGGACCGGGGTACCGGGCGGGGTGTGCTTGACCGCGTTGCCGACCAGGTTGGTGACCACCTGCCGCAGCCGGGCCTCGTCGCCGATGACGGGCGCGGCGCCGGGCGCGCCGGTGCCGGCCGGGCCGGTGAGCGCGACCGGGCGGCTCGGGTCGAGGGCGGTGAGGTCGTGCAGCGCGTCGGCGGCGAGGGTGCGCAGGTCCATCGGGGCGAGGTCGAGCGGGCGCTCCTCGTCCAGCCGGGCGAGCACCAGCAGGTCCTCGACCAGGGCGCCCATCCGGTCGGCCTCGCTCTCGATCCGGGTCATGGTCCGCTTGACGTCGGCCTCGGCGGGCAGCGCGCCCATCCGGTACAGCTCGGCGAAGCCGCGGATCCCGGCCAGCGGGGTGCGCAGCTCGTGCGAGGCGTCGGCGACGAAGCGCCGCATCCGGGCCTCGGACTCGGCGCGGGCCGCGAAGGCCGCCTCGATCTGGGTGAGCATCCCGTTGAGCGCGACCGACAGCCGGCCGACCTCGGTGCCCGGAGAGAGCTCCGGCATCCGGTGCGACAGCTCGCCGGCCGCGATCCGCTCGGCGCCCTCCTCGATCCGGCGCAGCGGCCGCAGCCCGGCCCGTACGGCGAAGAGGCCGAGCGCGGCGATCACCACCAGGACGCCGCCGCCGATGGCCAGGAAGGAGGTGCGCAGCTTGCCGAGGGTGGCGTCGATGTCCTCGCGGGAGACCGCCACCATGACGTGGGTCGGGGTGACCGCCGGCGAGGCGTACGCGCTGGGGTTGGCGGCCTGCCCGCGGGGGGTCTGGAGCGGCAGCACCAGGACCCGCCAGCGGTGCTGGCCGCGCTGGTCGGGCAGGTCGAAGGGGACGTCGGGGGCGGTCCGGGTCGGGTCCAGTCCCTCCAGCTGGGGCGCCGGGTCGCTGTCCGAGACGGGCTGGCGCATCAGCGCCTGGACCTTGCCGTCCGAGGAGAGGTACTGCACCAGGTACTGGCTGGGCAGGCTGACCCGCCGGCCGGCGACGGCGGGCCGGCCGGCGGTCTGCGCGGTCAGCTGGCCCGGGGGCTTGCGGGAGAGCGGCGGCCCGTAGCGCTGGAGCTGTTCGTCCAGCTGCTGCACCAGCTGGCTCCGGACGGTGCCGAGCACGAAGGTGTCGCTGACCGCGAGCCCGGTGGTGACCAGGGCGAGCACGAGCACCAGCAGCCGGGCGCGCAGCGACATCCGGGCGGAGAAGCGGGCGAGCACGAGCGGACCCGGTCAGCCCTGCGGGGGGCGGCGCAGGGCGTAGCCGATGCCGCGCACGGTGTGGATCAGCTTGGGGCCGTGCGCCGGGCCGGAGTCGAGCTTGCGGCGCAGGTAGGAGATGTACGACTCGACGATGGAGAGGTCCCCGCCGAAGTCGTAGGCCCAGACGTGGTCGAGGATCTGCGACTTGGAGACCACCCGGCCGACGTTGGCCATCAGGTAGTGCAGCAGCTTGAACTCGGTCGGGGAGAGCGAGACCGGGGTGCCGCCCCGGGTGACCTCGTGGGCGACCGGGTCGAGGCTGAGGTCGGCGACGATCAGCCGGCCGTCCTCGGCGGGCCCGCCGGCCCGGCGCAGGATGGCGCGGATCCGGGCGATCAGCTCCTCCAGGCTGAACGGCTTGGTGACGTAGTCGTCCGCCCCGGCGGCCAGGCCCTGCACCTTGTCGCCGACGCCGTCCTTGGCGGTGAGGAAGAGCACCGGCAGGTGGTCGCCGGGGTGCCCGTGGGCCGGGCCGGCTATCTGTCCGCGGCTGGTGCGCTCGCGCAGCTTCTCGACGACGGTGAAGCCGTCGAGGTCAGGGAGCATCACGTCGAGCACGACCAGGTCGGGGCGCTCGGCGGCGACCAGTTCGAGCGCCTCGGTCCCGCTGGCGGCGGAGGCGACGCGGAAGCCGGAGAAGCGCAGCGAGGCGGAGAGCAGCTCGCGGATGTTGGGTTCGTCGTCCACGACGAGCAGGAACGCTTCGCCCTGGCCCCCGGCCACCGTGGAGCCGCCTGGTGTGGTGACAGTGCCTTGCACGGGGCTTTCGCCTCCCGGTCGGACGATGACGTTCAGCATGAGGCTAGCCCCCGGAGGCTATGCGGCATGGATGAATGTTGGATTAACACCTTATCGGTCGGTTTTTGGACGATCGGCGCACAGGGGCAGGCTCGATGGTGTGCGCACGGGCGTGGACACGACGGACGCGCGCCGGACGGGGCCCCCGTCCGCCCGGCGCGACGCGCCTCACACCCGCGCACCGCTCCGGGCCGGCCGCCCCTGCGCCCACGGCCGGGCTCGGGGGTCCGCCGACCCGACGGACCGGCCCGGCGGCCGCCGGCCGGCGGCCGCCGGGCCGCTGAGGCCGCGGAATCCCCTCGTTTTCCCTCCTGCTATGATTTGCAGCGAGGCGAAGGCAATGCTTTCGAGCAATTGCCCGGCCCGATCATTTCGGTGGTCATAGCGAGAGGGAAACGCCCGGCTCCATTCCGAACCCGGAAGCTAAGCCTTTCAGCGCCGATGGTACTGCAGGGGGGACCCTGTGGGAGAGTAGGACGCCGCCGAATTCTTTTTACGGCCCCTGCCGTGTCCGACAGTGACACGGCAGGGGCTTTTTTTATTTCCCCCGTCATTCCCCCCACCGCTTCTCCCGTCATTCCCCCCGCCGCTCCCTCCGCCGCTCCCCCCGCCGTTTCGCCGCCTGCGGTTCCGGTGCCGCGGCACGCCCTCTGGCACATCCAGCATGTGAGACCCGAAGTCCCGGAAGAGCCGCTTTGCGGGTATCTGAGAGGATGGCGAACATCGAAACGGACTTGCGTCTCGCTACCTGAGACTGCAATATCATGCTATGGACAACACTAGCGGCGTCGGCGTTCTCGACAAGGCCGCTCTGGTGCTCAGCGCACTGGAGTCGGGCCCCGCCACGCTGGCGGGGCTGGTCGCCGCCACCGGTCTGGCGCGCCCCACCGCCCACAGACTCGCCGTCGCACTCGAACACCACCGCCTGGTCACCCGCGACATGCAGGGCCGCTTCATCCTCGGCCCCCGCCTGTCCGAACTCTCCGCCGCCGCCGGCGAGGACCGACTGCTCGCCACCGCGGGCCCCGTCCTCACCCACCTGCGCGACGTCACCGGGGAAAGCGCGCAGCTCTACCGCCGCCAAGGCGAAATGCGCATCTGCGTCGCCGCCGCCGAACGACTCTCCGGCCTGCGCGACACCGTCCCCGTCGGCAGCACCCTGCCGATGAAGGCCGGCTCCGCCGCCCAGGTCCTCCTGGCCTGGGAAGAGCCCGAGCGCCTCCACCGGGGCCTCCAGGGCGCCCGCTTCACCGCCACCGCGCTCAGCGGCGTCCGCCGCCGCGGCTGGGCCCAGTCCATCGGGGAGCGGGAGCCGGGCGTCGCGTCCGTCTCCGCCCCCGTCCGCGGGCCGTCCAACCGCGTGGTGGCCGCCGTCTCCGTCTCCGGCCCCATCGAGCGCCTGACCCGCCACCCGGGCCGGCTGCACGCCCAGGCCATCATCGAAGCCGCCAACCGGCTCACCGAGGCCCTGCGCCGCAGCTGACGGAATCCGGCCGACAGACACGACGGCCGACGGACACGAAAGAACGGGCCGCGCCCGAGGAGGTCTCTTCCTCGGGCGCGGCCCGTTCCGTCGTTCCGTGCGGTTCGAGTCCTACGGTTCGAGCCGGTGCGGGCCCCGGAAGAGGAACGTCGCCTCACGGATCGACGGCAGGCCCAGCGCCAGCATGAGCAGCCGGCCGAGCCCCAGACCGAGGCCGCCGTGCGGCGGCGTGCCGTAGCGGAAGCAGTCGAGGTATCCGGAGAGCGGCCCGGTGTCCATGCCCTTCTCCCGGGCCTGGGCGACGAGGCGGTCGTACCGGTGCTCGCGCTGGGCACCGGTGGTGATCTCCACGCCCTTCCACAGCAGGTCGAAGGACTCGGTGACGGTCGGGTCGTCCTCGGGCCGCAGGTGGTAGAACGGCCGTACGGCGGCCGGGAACCGCGTGACGAAGACGAACTCGTGCCCGGTCTCCTCGGCGATCAGGGCGCACAGCGCGCGCTCGCCCTCGGGGTCGAGGTCGTCCTTGACGCCCTCCCGGTCCCAGCCGGTGGCGCGGAGCCGGGCCAGCGCCTCGGCCATCGTGATCCGGGGGAACGGCAGCCCGGGGACCGTGACCGCGGTGCCGAAGTGCTCGGCGATCGCCGCACCGTGGCGTTCGGCCACGGCTGCCAGGACGCGGTGCAGCATCCGCTCCTCGAAGGCCATCACGTCCTCGACCCCGTCGATCCAGGCGATCTCGACGTCGACCCCGGTGAACTCGGTGGCGTGCCGGGAGGTGAAGGACGGCTCGGCCCGGAACACCGGCCCGATCTCGAAGACCCGGTCGATGCCGCCGGCGATGGCCATCTGCTTGTAGAACTGCGGGGACTGGGCGAGGTAGGCGGTGCGGCCGAAGTAGCCGACCTCGAACACCTCGGCGCCCGACTCGGAGGCCGTCCCCATCAGCTTCGGCGTGTGCAGCTCGGTGAAGCCCTCCTCGGCCGCCACCTCGCGCATCGCCCGCTCGACGGTCGTCTGGACGTCGAAGACCAGGTGCTGGGAGGGGCGCCGGATGTCGAGGAAGCGCCAGTCCAGGCGCTGGTCGATACCGGTCTTCTCGTCGATCGGCAGCTTCGGCTCGGCCGGTGAGACCACCTCCACCCGGGACGGGACGATCTCCAGCCCGCCGAGCTTGACCTGCGGGTTGGCGACGACCCTTCCGGTGATCTTCACGGCGGACTCGACCGTCACGCCCTCGAAGGCGGCCTCGACGGCGTCGCCCTCCCCACCGCGGAGGTGGGTGACCTGCACGAGACCGGTGTGGTCCCGGACCAGCACGAACTGGATGCGCCGCTGGAGTCGGAGCGTGTTCACCCACCCGTAGACGGTGACCGCCTCTCCGAGGTGCGCGTGGAGCTCTACGACAAGGGTGCGCGTCATGACAGGGGACCCCCTGGGGTGCGGGCGCGTTGGTCGCGCCACGTCGACGGGCGGTAAACGGCCGCCCTGGGCGCGTTCACCGTAGAGGATCAAGCCCGCGGGAGTCGCCCGGTTTTCCGCCGTGTCCGGGCGGGCGGACAGCGCCCGGCGGCCCCTCGCGAGGCGCAAGGGGCCGCCGGAACGATTCGGTTGTGACCGGCTCGGCTGTGCCCGGCTCGGCTGTGACCGGCTCGGTTGTGACCTGCCGAATGCCGCGGGGCCGTCAGTGCAGCCGCGACTGCCAGTCGGCGGGGACCTTGCCGGCCGGGCCCGGGGTGGGCTGGTCGGCCGGGTGGGCGGTGGGCGGCGCCAGCGGCGGGCCCTCGTAGTACGCGCCGGTCTCCAGGTTCCAGAACCAGTCCTCGCCGGGCTCGAAGCTGACCAGGAACGGGTGGCCTGCCCCGCGGGCGTGCTTCGTCGCGTGCTGGGCGGGGGAGGAGTCGCAGCAGCCGATGTGGCCGCAGGCCGCGCAGCGCCGCAGGTGGAACCACCACCCGCCGCCGGCCAGGCACTCCGCGCAGCCCTCGCCGCTGGGCATCGCGGTGGGGTCGATCCCCGGGATCGGCTCGCCGGTCATACCTGCCTCCTCGGCTGGGCGGTCCGTCCCCACCAGCCTGGCCCGGTCGCGGGGGTGCTGCCAGTCCGGCGGGCGGCCGCGGCGGTGCCGCCGGTCCGGCGGAGGTGGCGGTGCTGCCGGTCCGGGGGAGGCGGCGGTGCGGGTCGGCCGCCGTCCGGACGACCGCGGGCCGGCTTCGTCCTACGCTGGCTGGAGGGGATCCCGGGGACCCGCCGGCCACCACCTCACGGAGTCGCCATGGCCACCACGAAATGGTTCTTCGAGCCCAGCCACACCGGTGCGGAGTTCCGCGCGAGACACATGATGGTCACCTACGTGCGCGGCCAGCTGAAGAACGTGCACGGCTTCCTGGAGGTCGACCCGGACGCTCCGGAGCAGGCCAGGGTCGAGGCGACCATCGACGCGACCCAGGTGTACACGGGTTCGCCCGAGCGGGACGCGCATCTGCGCAGCGCCGACTTCTTCGACGTCGAGCACCACCCGACCTGGAGCTTCGTCGGATCACAGGTCCACCAGGTGAGCGCGAGCGGCTTCGAGGTCACGGGCCGGCTCACCATCCGCGGCGTGACCCGCCCGGTCACCTTCGACGTGGCCTACCTCGGGCAGTGGGACACCCCGTGGTGGGAGGACGGGCGCGACCTGGGCCCCCGGCGGCGCGCCGGATTCACCGCCAGCACCCGGATCAACCGCCAGGACTTCGGCGTGAGCTGGAACGACGTGGTGGACCGGGGCGGCACGGTGGTCGGCAACCTGGTCGACGTCGAGGTCGACGTCGAAGCGGTCCTGGAGAGCGCCCCCGGGACCGGGGACGCCGCCCCCGGGACCGGAGGTGCCGCCGCCTGACCGGACGCCCGCAACCTTTCGGCCCGCCCACCGCATCACAGTGAGTGCAGGACCACGGGAGGGGGCGGGCGCCGCACACGGATCGGTCCGCATTGCGTACGGACCACTCAATTCCCCCGCATTCATTCAGTGCGTACACGACCCGCCCCGCCGGAGCCGGTCCCCCGCCTGTTGCACAGCCGTGACAACCACGCCCGAAAAACCGTTCGGCCGGTGACTTTCACCGGTTAGCATTCCGGAATGGATTCGAACCACCCCCCGATATGGAGTTCCGCCGAGGACGCGGCCCCCAAGCCGCCCCGCAAGGCGCCGCTCCGGCTGGCCCGCTTCGGTGCGACCTTCCTGGGGGTGAGCGTGGTGTCCGGCGTCCTGCTGGCCGGCCTCGCCCTGCCCGTCGCCGGCGGCATCGGGCTGGCGGCCAAGAACACGGCGGAGGGGTTCGAGGACGTCCCCACCGACTTCAAGACCCCGCCGCTCACCCAGGCCACCCAGATCTTCGACGCCAAGGGCGGGCTGATCGCCAAGGTCTACGAGCGCGACCGCACCGTCATCACCGCCGAGCAGATGTCGCCGTTCATGCGGCAGGCCCAGGTCGACATCGAGGACGCCCGCTTCTACGAGCACGGCGCCGTCGACCTCAAGGGCGTACTGCGCGCCATCAGCAAGAACGCGGAGAGCGGCACCGCCTCCCAGGGCGCCTCCACCCTGACCCAGCAGTACGTAAAGAACGTCAACGTGGAACAGGCCGGCGACGACCGGGACGCCGTCCTGGAGGCGCAGCGCAAGACCCTGGGCCGCAAGATCCAGGAGCTCAAGGTCGCCATCAAGCTGGAGGAGGAGGTGCCGAAGGACCAGATCCTCACCAACTACCTCAACATCACGTACTACGGGAACGGCGCCTACGGCGTGGAAGCCGCCTCCCAGCGCTACTTCAGCAAGAGCAACAAGGACCTGACCGTCGCCGAGGCGGCCACGCTCGCCGGGCTGGTGCAGAACCCGTCCCAGTACGACCCGAAGCTGCACCCGCAGGCCGCGCAGAACCGCCGCGACACCGTCATCGACAAGATGCTGGAGAACAAGCACCTCACCGCCGAGCAGGCGAAGGAGGCGAAGGCCGCCCCGCTGGGCCTCAACTTCAAGGCCCCGCAGAACGGTTGCATCACCGCCCAGGCCGGCATGGGCTTCTTCTGCGACTACGTGCGCCACGTGGTCAAGCAGGACCCGGTCTTCGGCAAGAGCGCCGACGAGCGCAAGAAGTTCTGGAACCAGGGCGGCCTGAACATCTACACCACGCTGGACCCGGACAAGCAGGCCGCCGCCCAGAACGCGGTGAGCAGCAACGTGCGGGTCACCGACACCGTGTCCGCCGCCGCCTCCATGGTCGAGCCCGGTACCGGCAAGATCCTGGCGATGGCCCAGACCCGCCCGTACGGCCTGGACACCAACCAGAACCAGACCGTCGTCAACCTCAACGTCGACGCGGCGATGGGCGGCGGCAACGGCTTCCAGCCCGGCTCCACCTTCAAGCCGGTCGTCGCGGCCGCGGCACTGGAGGCCGGCCTGCCGGCGACGCAGGAGTACTCGTCCCCCAACAAGCTCGAGTACCCGACGATGAAGACCTGCGAAGGGACCTGGAAGAACGACGCCCGGCCCAAGACGGTCGTCCCCAACGAGTCCGCGAGCGAGAAGGGCCCGTACCAGCTGAAGATGGCGATGGCCCTCTCGGTCAACACCTACTTCATCCAGATGGAGCAGGAGATCGGCCTCTGCGCGGTCAAGCAGATGGCCAACAAGCTCGGCATCACCACCAAGGCCAGCGGCAAGCCCCTGGAGGAGGTCCCCGCGATGGCCCTGGGCGTCGAGGAGATGAGCCCGCTGACCATGGCCAACGTCTACGCGACCTTCGCCGCCCAGGGCACCCACTGCGCCCCGGTCGCCATCAACCGGATCACCACCGTCGACGGCAAGGACGTCCCCGTCCCGGCCGGCCAGTGCGAGAAGGTGTTCTCCGACTCGACGGCGCGGGCGCTGAACACCGTCCTGAACGGCGTGACCGAGAACAACGGCACCGGCGCGGCGCTCAGCCTGGAGGACAACCGGCAGATCGCCGGGAAGACCGGCACCTCGGACCGCAAGCGGGCCGCCTGGTTCAACGGCTACACCCCGCAGCTCGCCACCGCCGTCTGGATCGGCGGCCCCCAGGGCGGCGTGGAGATGCGCAACATCACCATCAACGGGAAGTACCGCACCGAGGTCTTCGGCGCCGACGGCCCCGGCCCGATCTGGCGGGACGCCATGAACCAGGCCCTGCGCGGCACCCCCAAGCAGTCCCTGCCGATGGCCGACATCCCCGACCCGGCACCCAAGACCAACCCGAACAGCACCGGGACCGGGGCCCCCACCGGCCCGGCACCCGGCGCGGGCCCGGCGACCGCACCCCAGCCGGACCCGCAGCAGCCCGACCCGCAGCAGCCCTGACCGCGCGTCCCGCGCAGCACCTCGCCCCGCCGAGCATCAGCTCGGCGGGGCGAGGTACCAGTGGTCGTTCAGGCCCGGCGGAAGGGTCTTCAGCTCCTCGGCGATCTCGATGCCGGTCTGGCCGGCGTTGATCAGCCGCAGCCTCTGGTCGTTGAGGTAGCCGTACCTGTCGCGCTGCTCGTCGAGGAATTCGAGGATGCGCGCGTTGCTCAGCTTCTCGCCCGGCTCCTCGTGGGTCTGGATCGCCTCGGTGAGGTACTTCGACCACGCGTGCGCGTCCCGGACCCGCACGCCGCGCAGGCTGAGGATGTTGTGCATGGTGTGGGTGGCGTTCTCGGCGATGCACAGCGCCCTGGCGCCCGGCAGGTAGATGTTCATCTCCGCCGGGGCCTCGGTGCCCGGGGTGAGCTGGAACAGCAGCTGCACGCCGGCCGGCTCGTACTGGTACAGCCCCGGCCGCCAGGGGATGACGTGGGCCTGCTCGTTCCACTGCGCCTTCGGAACCGGCTGGTGCTCGGGCCCGCCGATGTGGACGGTCGGCGGGACGAGGGTCACCTCGCCGGTGGAGATGGTCAGACCCAGGCCGGCACCGACCTGCCCCGTCGGCCCCTTGTCCAGCTGCGCCGCGTACATCCACTGGGCGCGCCGCGCCATCGCCGGGCCGGCACAGATGTTCTCGCTGACGGCGTGCTCAAGAAAGCCCTCCGGCGCGACGACGGAACTCGTACGTGGTGAATTCCCGGACGACCTTCTCTCCGCTCTTGCGGGACACGATGACCGGGACGTCCGGCTGGGCGATCATGAACCGGCCGGCGTTGGCGAAGTCCCGGCCGTCCTTCCCATCGGCGGCCCGGGACTCCTCCGCGGACTTCCGGTTCGCCGCGGCGACGGCGGCCGTGGCTCGACGGGCTCGGTGTACTCGAGCATTTCGGGCATGGCGAAGCCACCTCCACATCGCTGTGTGCGAGCGTCGCAGTGCGACCTGGTCACGCTATGCACGCACCTGGTCACTCACAAGCGCGCCGATCGAGCCACTATCCGGACCAGAACGGCCGGAACCCGGTGCAATGCCGCATCCGCGCGCACAGGAAGTCCATGCCGCCGACTTCCCGTGCGGTGAGCGTCCATGCCCACCGCGGCGATGATCTGCTGGACGTCGACGACCGTGGGGAGAAGCTTCGGCGCGGGAAGTCGGAACGGCCGACTTCCTGCGCCGAGTTGGTGGGCGGGGCGTCAGCCCGCCTTGGGGAAGGCGGCCCGCAGGGCGGGGGTGCGGGTGAGGACGGCGACGGCGACCAGGGCGAGGGCGGAGAGGCCCTGGAGGACCGCGTACCAGACCGGGCAGAGGCCGGGGATCGCGTCGACCGCGATGATGGCGATCGGCATGACGGTGGACAGGGTGCGGACCCGGTCGAAGGCCTTGAAGGAGCCGCCGGCGGCGCGGGTGGCCAGCCGGTGGAGGATCGGGGCGATGGCGAGGAAGATCACCCCGCGGATCCACATGAACGGGGTCGTCGGGTGGCCGGTGGCCGCCATCACGGCCACTGTGCCGAGGACGACGGCGCCGGCTGCGCCGAAGAGCCCGATGCACTTCTTCACCGTGGTGAAGGTGTCCTGGTCGGTCGTGGTCGCCATGGTTCTTTCCCCTCCGTGTCGTTGTGGGAACGACGCTACGGAGCGGACGGGCGGCCGGGTATGGGTCCAGCCCCACAACGGGGTGGGGCTGGACCCACCCCCCGGAGGGAACACCGGCGGCCCCTTGCGGGAAACAAGGAGCCGCCGACGCGACTGCCGCGCGCGAGAAGTCGGCATGGCCGACTTCCTGCGCATGGAGCGACCGTCCAATAAAGCGACTACCTGACGATCGCGGCGAATTCTTCGAAGCTGATCCGGCCGTCGCCGTTGTCGTCCGCGAACTTGAAGAGCGCCTTGGCGTTGGCGTCGCTCACCTTGGGGTTCTCCTGGAGGTGGGCCTTGAGCTCCACGGCGCTGATGTAGCCGTCGCCGTCGGTGTCAATCTCGTCGAACTGGGACTTCTTGTTGTCCGCGCTGCTCATGGGATTCCTTTGAGAGGAGATTCTTCCGCGATTCCGAAGCATAGAGCACAAATCCACGAGTTCCGCCGAAGTGAATTACGGATATTTAATTGCCATAACTTGATAATTGCTTCCGTGTTCGGATCGCTCCAACCTCACGAGGCTCGGCCGCGCGGCGAAAGCCAGCACCAGGGCTGCTGGAGACCGGGGATCAGGAGCCCCAGAGCCCCCACAACCTGCGGATCCACGGCGGAAATTGAGCGGCGGGAGCCCGCGGGCGCGGGCCCACGCATGTACTTCCAGCGCGTCCCCGAGGGCGAGGCCGTGAAGAACCGGGTGCACCTCGACGTGCGGGTGGGCACCGGACTCCTCGGCGAGGAGCGCGTGGCGGTGCTGGAGGCCGAATTCACCCGGCTGGTCGCGCTCGGCGCGACACGGGTGCAACTGCTGGTCGCCGACGACAAGAACGAGTCCTGCCTCGCGATGCAGGACGTCGAGGGCAACGAGTTCTGCCTCGACTGAGCGTTCTTGCCGGGATCCGGCAAGCAACTCGGCCGGGATCTTGCGGGATTCGGTCGGCGCAGGGCCCTGGGAGGCGTGGCTACTCTGCTCGGGAGTGGACGTGAACGAACGTCCGTGACCTGGGGGGTGGGGGAATGACTCCACTGGGCTTGAGCGTGGCCACCTGGTGGTGGATCGTCGCGCTGACGACGGTGCTGTTCTGGGCGCTGGCGGTACCGCCGCAGCCGACGCGGACGTACCGGATCATGGTGTCCCTGGCGCCGCTGGCCGGAGCGCTCTTCCTGATCGGCCGCTACCACACGAACGGGATGAACCCGGCCGGTGCGCTGTCCATGTACTCGCTGGCGATGCTGTCGATGGCCCTCGGGACGGCCGGGCACCTCGGGAAGCTCGCGCGCCGGCAGCTCGCGGCCGACAAGGCCGGCGACACGGACGAAGTGCCGCTCACCTGGGGCTTCATGGTGCAGCTCTTCCTGTGCCTGACCGCGGGCATGGTGGTGTACTTCGTGATCCAGCCGTAGGCACCGCCCGCATCGACCGGTGGCCCCTCGCGAGGCGCGAGGGGCCACCGGCACGAACTACCGCTACGCGCGCGGAAAGTCGGACCGGCCGACTTCCCGCGCTTCCCAGGTCTCCTTGAGGAGCTCGTACTCGACTTCGCCGTGCTCGGACCCCGGGATCGACTCCGGCCAGTCCCCGAAATAGCTGCGGAGGAACGACAGGCCCGACTTCTCCATCACCCGCCGGGAGCCCGTGTTCACCGCCATGGTGTTCGCGGTGACCCGCTCCACCCCGAGGTCGGCGAACCCCTTGTCGATCAGGGCCAGCGAACCCTCCGTGGCACAACCCCTGCCCCAGGCCGACCGGTTCAGCCGGTAGCCGAGTTCGACCACGGCCGGATCGTGGTCGTCGAGCGGGCGGAGCTCGAACCAGCCCAGAAACGTCCCGGTGGTCTTCTCCTGGGCCGCCCAGAAGCCCCGGGTGCCCGAACACGGGTGGACGTGGAGGAGGCGGGGCAGGGTCCGCGTACGGATCGCCTCGCGGTCCGCCGGCTTGCCACCGTTGATGAAGCGCATGACCTCGGGATCGTTGTCCAGCGCGAAGAGGTCGTCGACGTCGGCCTCGGTGAACGGCCGCAGGAGGAGACGCTCGGTCTGCAGGAAGGGATGCATCCAGCGATCTTCATCGGGTGCCGCCGAACCGGCCATCGATTTTCCGACGGCCCCTTGCGGAGGAGCAAGGGGCCGCCGGAACGGTTCGCTAAGCGCGGGAGGTGGCCAGGCGGTCGAACTCGCCCGCCTTCGCGCCCTGGAGGAGGGCCGCGAAGTTGGGGGCGGTGGTGCGGACGATGACGTCACCCTCGTCGGACTCGCGGAGTTCGATCACACCAGCGACAATCCGCACCTCTACGCATTCGGAGTTCGCGCCAGAGTAACTGGACTTCCGCCAGGTGGAGTTACGCATGATGACACGATCTGTCTACGGATGGCTGAAGGGAAGCAGGAGCAAGCACCACTCCATCTTCCGGCGGCCCCCTACGGAAGAGCAAGGGGCCGCCCGCACGGTTCACTGGACAGTGTCGGTGATTAGGCGGTCGAACTCGCCCGCCTTCGCGCCCTGAAGGAAGGCCGCGAAGTTGGGGGCGGTGGTGCGGACGATGACGTCACCCTCGTCGGACTCGCGGAGTTCGATCACTCCATCGATGGCCCGCATCTCGACGCAGTTGTTGTTCGCCTCACTGAAGCTGGACTTCTGCCACTCTGAGCTATGCATACCTGTCGTTCATTTCCTTCATGATCGAGCGGATGTAGTCTCGCGACTCGCTCTCCTCCAGAGCAACGGCTTCGATGCGCCCGAAGATTGCGCGATAGCCCGCCAGCTGGGCGGGAGAATCGAAGATATGAGAGCCGTGGGACGAGTCGGCCTGGACGGTGTCCAGCTCTGGCACCGGCCCCTCCGCGTAGGCCAGATTCTCGCTGGGCCCGGGGAAGTCTGCTGTGTCGAACGGCACGACTCGTAGCGAGACCCCCGGAAGCTCGGCATCCTCGATGAGTGACTCAAGTTGTTCCCTGAGAACCGCGTGGCCGCCGTATTGGATACGTAGTGCTGCCTCGTGAATGAGCGCCAAGTACGGCGTATCGCCGGATCGAACAATCCGCTGCCTACGCAGGCGGAAGTTCACCCTTCGAGCGACCTCGTGATCAGCAAGGGGTGTGTAGCCCTTCGCGAACACGGCGGTGGCGTAGGCAGCTGTCTGCAGCAATCCAGGGATGAAGCCAATGGTGAAGCTCCTGAGCCGTCTCGCATGGCCTTCGATCTCTGCCAGATCGATCGGAGCCGCAACGAGCACCCCTCGATACTCCTCCCACCAGGCCGCCTCGCGCTCACTGGCCATGCCGGCGAGCGTGGAGACCGAGGGCTCGTTGAGGCACATGCAGGCTTCCGCGATCTCGCTCAGGCGCTCCGGACTGACCGCGGACTTCCCGTTCTCCATCTGGGTCACGAGGGCGGGCGTCACCCCGAGCAGGCTGGCGAGGTGGCTGCCGCCGAAGCCAGCCTGCTCTCCTCAACCTCCTCCACCTGCTCCGGGACCTGGACCGGGAATCGGTGTGGAACCGGTGAGGCGCCTCGAACCGCGCTGAGCACATGCGAAGGCCCCCGCCCACCGAAGGGGCGAGGGCCTCGCGGTCGTCCGTCGGTTCCGGGTCAGCCGCCGGACGGGTTCCTGGGAGCGCCGCCACCGGCCCCGGCACCGCCGCCGAAGCCACCACCGCCACCGCCGAAGCCTCCGAAGCCGCCCGCGCCGGCGGCGCCTTCGACGAGCTGGCTGGCCGTGTAGCCACCACTGGCGTCGGGGGTGCCGACGACGGTCACGCTCTGGCCGGGCTGCAGGTCTCCGACCTTGCCCTCCTTGTTGAGCTGGACCTTCGTCGCGTCGCCGGTGGTGACCTTGATGGTGTTGCCGTTGGTGTCGGTCAGGTACACCGTGTTGCCGTCGACGGCCTTGACCGTGCCCCGGGCGAAGCCGGCCTGCCCGCCCTGGCCCTGGCCGCCCTGGCCCGCACCCTGCCCCTGCCCCTGCCCGCCACGGCGGGAGCCGTTCTGCCCCTGCCCGTAGCCGCCGCCCGGAGCCGCCGCGGCGGCGGCCGGCCGGGCGGAGGACTTCCCGCCGCCCGGGGTCCCGTTGTTCTGCTGGTACCAGACCCCGCCCGCGAAGGCCCCGGTGGCGATCACGCCGCCCGCCAGCACCAGGCTGAGCCAGGGCAGCTTCCGGCGGGGCGGCGCGGCCAGTTCGGCGCTCACGTCGCGGGCGTCCGGCGGGGTGGCGAGCAGGGCGACCTGCTCGGCCGGAGTGCCGGTGTCCGGGCTGACCGTGGCGATCTCTTTGCTCATGACAGTGGAGTCCTACTCGTGCCGGAGGGCGTCGATCGGCCGCAGCGAGGCGGCCCGGTTGGCGGGGTAGCTGCCGAAGAACAGCCCGATGGCGACGGCGATGGCGAACGCGCCGAGCACGGATTCGGGGATCACCACCGGCTTGATGCCGACGATGCTGAAGTGCGAGCCGGCGATCCCGGCCGCCACGCCCAGCCCCGCGCCGATCACCGACAGCAGCGTCGACTCGGTGAGGAACTGCCCGAGGATGACCGCGCGCGGCGCGCCGAGCGCCTTGCGGATGCCGATCTCGCGCGTCCGCTCGGTGACCGTCACCAGCATGATGTTGGTGATGCCGATCCCGCCGACCAGCAGCGAGATCGCCGCCACCGCGCCGAGCAGCACGGTGAAGGTCTTGGTGGTGCTCTCCCGCGCCGTGAGCAGCGAGGCCTGGCTGGTGATCCGGAAGTCCGCCTTGGCGGGGTCGGCGATGGCGTGCGTGCCGAGCAGCACCCGGGTGATCTCGGACTGGGCCGCCGTGGTGCTGTCGGCGTTCGAGGCCTGCACCAGGATCTGGTTGACCGAGCCGAAGCCGGTGAAGGCGTTCTGCACCGTCGGGAGCGGGGCGACGACCACGTCGTCCGGGTCGGTGAAGCCGCTGCCGCCCTTGGCCTGGAGCACGCCGACCACGGTGAACGGCGTGCCGCCGAGGACGACGGACTTGCCGACCGGGTTCTCGGTGTCGAACAGCTGCTTGGCGGTCGTCGCGCCGAGCACCGCGACCTTGCGCGAGTTGAGCACGTCGTCGTCGGTGAAGTACTCGCCGTGGGCGACCTTCTGGTTGGCGGTCTCGAAGTACGACGGGTAGGTGCCGACGATCGAGCCGGGGCTGTACGAGATGTTCCCGTACAGCGCCGTCCCGCTGGTGGTGACCACCGGGGCGACCGACTTGATGGCGCCCGAGTCGCCGTCGCTCGCCAGCGCCTTGGCGTCGGCGACCGTGAGCTTCTTGACCGCGGAGGTGGCCCGGGAGCCGCCGTTCGCCGAACCGGAGCTGACCGTCAGCGAGTTGGTGCCGAGCGAGGTGATCGAGTCCTTGACCGCCACGGACGAGCCGTTGCCGACCGCCAGCAGCAGGATCACCGAGGCCACGCCGATCAGCACCCCGAGCATGGTGAGCGCCGAGCGCACCTTGTTGGCGGCCAGGCCGCCGACCGCGAAGCGGAGCGTCTGCCAGAGGATCACGCCGACACCTCCGCGACCGCGGTCTGCGCGAACGCCGCGTCCAGGAAGGGCGGCGGCCCCTCCACGGGCGCCTGCCTCAGGTCGCTCACGATCTGCCCGTCGACCAGCCGCAGCACCCGCTTGGCGTGCCGGGCGACCTCGTCCTCGTGGGTGATCAGCACGACCGTGCGGCCGGTGGCGTTGAGCCCGTCGATCAGGGCGAGCACCTCCTCCGTCGAGCGGCTGTCGAGGTTGCCGGTCGGCTCGTCGGCGAGCAGCATCGCGGGCGCCGTCACCAGCGCCCGCGCCACCGCGACGCGCTGCTGCTGGCCGCCGGAGAGCTCGTTGGGCTTGTGCCCGGCCCGTTCGGCGAGCCCGACCAGCGACAGCGCGGCCATCGCCCTGCGGCGCCGTTCGGCGGTGCGGACGCCCGCGTAGGCGAGCGGCAGCTCGACCTGGGCGAGGGCGGTGGTGCGGGGCACCAGGTTGAAGGACTGGAAGACGAAGCCGATCTTGCGGTTGCGCACCAGTGCGAGCTGCTGCTCGTCCAGGTGTCCGACGTCGGTGCCGTCCAGCAGGTAGCGGCCGGCGGTCGGGACGTCCAGGCAGCCGAGGATGTTCATCAGGGTGGACTTGCCGGAGCCGGAGCTGCCCATCACGGCGACGAAGTCGCCCTGCTCGATGTCCAGGTCGACGCCCTGCGGCTCGCCGGTCTCCGGGTCGGAGGGGCCGCGCAGCGCGTGCACGGTGGCGTCGCCGTGCCCGTACGCCTTGGTGAGCCGGCGGATCCGGATCACCGGGACGGGATGCGCGGGGACGCGCTTGTCGATGACGTGACGCATGACCGGTCTCAGCCCTTGCCGCCGCGACCGGCCCCGCCACCGGCGCCACCGCCGCCGGAGCCGCCGCCCGGGAAGACCCCGCCGCCCGCGGCCCCGCCCCGGTTGCCGCCGAGGCCCGGGAAGGAGGCGTTCGGGAAGCCGTTTCCGCCGCTGGTGGTGGGGAGTTCGACCTTGTCGCCCTCCTTCAGCCCGGAGACCACCTGCACCGTGCTGTCGCCCTCGACCCCGACGCCGACGGTGACCCGCTCGGAGGCGCCGTCCGGCTGCACCAGGGTCGCGGTGCGCGACGTTCCGGTGCCGGACAGGGCGGAGGTGGGCAGCGAGAGCGCGTTGTCGGCCTCGCCGGTGATCACCTGGACGGTGGCGCTGAGGCCGGTGCGCAGCGTGCTGGTGTCGCCGGTGATCTGGAGCGTGGCCGCGTACTGGACGGCGGCGGAGCCGGCCGCGCCACCGGAGCCGCTGCTGGTGGGCAGCGAACTGACCGACAGGACCGTCGCGTTGAGCTTGGTGTCGGACTGGGCGTTCAGGGTGACGGTGGCCGCCTCGCCCTTCTTCAGCTTGAGCGAGTCGAGCTCGGAGAAGTTCGCGGTGACCTGCATCCCGGTCGGGTTGGTGAGCACGATGAAGCCGCTCGGAGCGGACGTCGAACTCGCGCCGCTGCCCGTGGACTTGGTGGAGGAGGACGAGGAGGAGCCGGAGCCGGTGGCCCCGACGGTGTCGCCGACCTTGCCGGAGACCGAGGCGACCGTGCCGTCCACCGAGGCGGTCAGGGTGGTGCCGGTCAGCGCCGCCTGGGCGTTGGCGAGGCCGGTCTGCGCGGTGGCGACCTGCTGCTGGGCCTGGGCCACGGCCGCGTCGTCGACCTTGGTGGTGGTGATGGTGGTGGTCTGCGGGGCGGGCGTACTGCTCCCGCCCGCCCCGCGGCCACCGCTGCCGGCCCCGGCGCCCGGAGAGGCGGCGGAGGTGGCGCCCGGCAGTTGTTCGGTGGTCGTGGTGGTGACCCCGGCCTGGGCCTTGGTGAGGTTGGCCTGGGCCGTGGTGAGCGCGGACCGGGCCGCGTCCACCTGCTGCTGGGCCGCCGCGGTGTCGACGGTGGCGAGCACCTGACCCTTCTTCACGGCGTCCCCGACCGCGACCTCGACCGCGGTGAGCCTGCCACCGGTGGTGAAGTCCTGGGCCGCGTCGGTGGGTGAGACCAGGGTGCCGGATCCGGACACGGTGGCCAGGACGGTGCCCTTGGACACCGTCGCGGTACGGGCCACGGGCTTCGCGGAAGCCGGGCCGGAACTGCCGCTGACCGTGGCGTACACCAGGGCGGCACCGCCCAGCAGGGCCACGCCGAGCGCGGAATTGACGAGGACGGCGCCTCGCCGCCGTGGGAGCACCTTCATGCCGGACAGCTTCCCGGGGCCCTCTTGCGTCGTCCTGGACGCCGGCTGGGAGAAACCTGACCGGCCGGATCCGGGCATTGCGGACAGAGCGCCCCTCCCGTGCGGGCGCCTTGGCCGCCCCGTGGGAGGCCGTTGGCGCAACTCCCAGCGGGCTCCCAGCGACCTCCAGGCATCCGGCAGGACGTTCTGAGGGCGTTCTCACGGAGTCGGGCCGGGCCTGCGGCGGCCGCCCGGGACACCCCAGGGGCGCGGAAACGCCGCAGGGGCGCGCCGGAAGACCGGCACGCCCCTGCGATCACCAGCAGGACGTCAGAGCGACTTGCGGAAGGCCTCCGCCACCGACAGGAAGATCGAGTTGCCCTCGGCCTCGCCGATCGACACCCGCACGCCCTCCGGGAACGGCCGCACGATCACGCCGGCCTCGGCGCACGCGGCGGCGAACTCCGGCGAACGCTCGCCGAGCCAGAGCCAGACGAAGTTGGCCTGCGAGTCCGGGATCTCCCAGCCCTGGGCGCGCAGTCCGGCCACCACCCGGGTGCGCTCCTCGACCAGCGCCTCGACCCGCTCCAGCAGCGCCTCCTCGGCGCGCAGCGAGGCGATGGCGGCGTCCTGGGCGATCCGGCTCACGCCGAAGGGGGTGGCGACCTTGCGCAGCGCGGCCGCCACCGGCTCGTGCGCGATGGCGAATCCGACCCGCAGGCCCGCCAGGCCGTACGCCTTGGAGAAGGTGCGCAGCACGCACACGTTCGGGCGGTCCCGGTAGAGGTCGATGCCGTTGGGCACCTCGGGGTCGCGGATGAACTCGATGTAGGCCTCGTCCACCACGACCAGGACGTCGCCGGGGACGGCGTCCAGGAAGCGCTCCAGCTCGGCGCGATGGATCACGTTGCCGGTGGGGTTGTTGGGGTTGCAGACGAAGATCAGCCGGGTGTTCGGGGTGACCGCGGCGAGCATCGCGTCCAGGTCGTGGTCGCCGTTCGCCTTGAGCGGCACCGGGACGGGCGTCGCCCCGGAGACCGTGGCGACGATCGGGTACGCCTCGAAGGAGCGCCAGGCGAAGACCACCTCGTCGCCCGGGCCGGCCGTGGCGAGCACCAGCGACTGGGCGATGCCGACCGAGCCGGTGCCGGTGGCGATGTGCTCGGCGGGCACCCCGAAGCGCTCGGCCAGCACCGAGGTCAGCTCGGTGACCCCCATGTCGGGGTAGCGGTTGAGCGAACCGGCCGCCTTGACCGCGGTCTCCAGGACACCGGGCAGCGGCTCGTAGGGGTTCTCGTTCGAGGACAGCTTGTAGGCGTCGGCGCCGGCCGGCTTGCCGGGCTTGTACGTGGGGATGCCGTCGAGGGTCGGCCGCAGCCGCGGGCCCTGCGCTGACGTACCACTGCTCACGGTCGTACTCCGTTTCCAGTTGCGGAACTCTCCGGTGCGCTCGCCCGCCACGGACGGGGTCGCCTCCGTGCCCGGACCTCGTGACGCGCCCGGACTCCCCGGTCGGGTGCCTTGCACGATACCGACCGCCCTCACCCGTAGGAGTGAGATGCCCGGTCGGGTTACAGGCGCAGATCAGCCATTCTGCCCGGTTCCTTTGGCACATGTCAGAGGTAAGAGGCCTGGTTTCAGGCGGGTATCGAAGGGGCGCACCCCGGCTCACTCTTGGAGAAACGTATCTCCGGGGGCTTCCGATGCGCCGGTCACAGACCCTTGTCAGGAGCCATACGATCGGTCCGCCATGACAGCAGCAGCCAACCAGAGCGGTCGGCGTCCCACCACCTCACGGCGTCTGGAGCGGGCCGGCATCCGGGATGTGGCAGCAGCCGCCGGAGTGTCGATCACCACTGTCTCCGATGCGCTGAACGGAAAGGGCCGCCTGCCCGACGAGACCCGCAGCCGGGTGCGCGAGGTAGCCGAGCGCCTCGGCTACCGCCCCTCCGCGGCCGCCCGCACCCTGCGCACGGGACGGTCCGGCCTGATCGGCCTGACCGTCACGACCTACGGTGAAGAGCCGTTCACCTTCACCGAGTTCGCGTACTTCGCCGAGATGGCCAGGGCCGCCACCAGCGCCGCCCTGGGCCGCGGCTACGCGCTGGTGGTGCTGCCCGCCTCCTCCCGCCACGACGTCTGGGGCAACATCGCCCTGGACGGCACCGTGGTGATCGACCCGCCCGACCAGGACCCCCTGGTGAGCGAGCTCTACCGGTCCGGCGTGCCGGTGGTCAGCGACGGCAAGCCCGGCAACTGCCCGGTCACCGCCTGGGTCGACAACGACCACGAGGCCGCCGTGCTCGGCATCCTCGACCACCTCTCCGAGGCCGGCGCCCGCCGGATCGGCCTGCTCACCGGCACCAGCACCGACACCTACACCCGGCTCTCCACCGAGGCCTACCTCGGCTGGTGCGCCAAGGTCGGGCAGGAGCCGGTCTACGAGACGTACCCGGCGCACGACCCGGCCGCCGGCGCCGTCGCCGCCGACCGGCTGCTCGCCCGCCCCGACCGGCCGGACGCCGTCTACGGACTGTTCGACCCCAACGGCACCGACCTGCTGGCCGCCGCGCGCCGCTACGGCCTGCGGGTGCCGGACGACCTGCTGCTGGTCTGCTGCAGCGAGAGCGACGTCTACGCGACCACCGAGCCGCCGATCACCACGCTCTCGCTCAAGCCGCGCAAGATCGGCACCACGGTGGTCAACCTGCTCATCGACGCGATCGAGGGCGTGGACTCCGGGACGGGCGTCGACATCGCCCGGCTCTTCCCGCCGCGGTTCCGCACCGCCGGCACCGGGCCGCCGCCCGGCACCCTGATGCCGACCGAGCTGATCGTCCGCGCGTCCTCCCAACGCCGGAGTCCGCGCACCACCGTCAGCCCGCCCCGGGCCCCGGGCGAGGTATAGACCACCACGCCGCAGTGGCCCCGAGGCCGGGCCGCGCGGCCCCGCCACAGCCGACGAGACCATGCCGAGCCGGGACAAAACGGACCTTGCGGGACCGCCCGGCTGACGCTCCGGAGGATTGGATACCCACCAGGTGACGACGCCGGGAGAGTGGTCTTCCTATGATGGGCGAATGACACCCGAGGACCGCTTCCCCGGGCCCGAGCACCCCCACTCGGTCCCCCGCCACCAGCCGGACCTCGACGTGCTGCCGTACGGCACCTATTACGAACCCGACGCCGCCACCGGCTACCCCGCCGCGCCCTACGAGGGGGAGGGCCACGACGGGGAGACCTACAGCGGCTACGGCGGAGCCCGCTACCTGGAGCAGCACTGGCCCGCCGACGGCCAGGGCCACACCGTGCACGCCCAGGGCATCGGCATGGACCAGACCCCGGCCTTCTCGCACCAGGGGCAGCAGGGACATCAGGAACACCAGGGACAGCAGGAGCACCAGGGACACCAGGGGCAGGGCGGCTACGAGGACGGCCCCGGGTACGAGGAGCGCACGGGCTACGCGGGCGGGGAGCAAGGCGGCTACGAGAGCCGGGAGCAGGCCGGCTACGACGACCAGGGCGGCTACGACGCGCGGGAGCAGGGCGGCTACGACGGCCGGGACCAGGGCGGCTACGAACCCACCCTGCCCGACCAGCCCTCCCCCGCACTCGGGCTCGACGGCCGCGACGACCCGCCGACCATCGAACTCGGCCCGCCGCTGCCCGACCCCGCCGCACCCACCTACCCGTACCCGGCCCCCGGCCCCGGCGAGCCCCCCGGCCCGGTCTACGTCGTCGGCGACGTGCACGGCTACCTGGAGGAGCTGCGCGCCGCGCTGCACGGCCAGGGCCTGATCGACGCCGACGGCCACTGGTCGGCCGGCCGCGCCCGGATCTGGTTCCTCGGCGACTTCACCGACCGCGGCCCCGACGGCATCGGCGTCATCGACCTGGTCATGCAGCTGGCCGCCGAGGCCGCCGCGGCCGGCGGCTACTGCCGCGCCCTGATGGGCAACCACGAACTGCTCTTCCTCGGCGCCGCCAAGTACGGCGACGAGCCCGTCCAGTCCACCGCCGGCACCGCCTCCTTCCTCGCCGCCTGGCGGCTCAACGGCGGCCAGCAGAGCGACCTGGACCGGCTGGAGGCGCACCACATCAGCTGGCTCTCCCGGCTGCCCGCCATGGCGGTCGAGGACGGCCACCTGCTGCTGCACTCCGACACCACCGCGTACCTGGAGTACGGCGAGTCCATCCCCGACGTCAACGACGCGGTGCACGGCCTGCTCGCCGACGGCAGCGTGGACGAGTGGTGGGACTGCTTCCGCCGCTTCACCAAGCGGTTCGCCTTCCGCGGCGACGCCGGCCCGATGGCCGTCCACGAGCTGCTGGACACCTACGGCGGCAGCCGGATCGTGCACGGGCACAGCCCCATCCCGTACCTCACCGGCGCGGTGCACAACGACGACGGCCAGCCGCCGCACATCCCCGGGCCGTACGTGTACGCGGACGACCTCGCGGTGGCGATGGACGGCGGCGTCACCATGGAGGGGCGGCTGCTGGTCGCCCGGCTGCCCATCGGCTGAGGCGCGCGGCCGTCCATCGGCCGGATCGCTCGCACGGATCGCCCACCGACTGCCGCCTTCCGGCTGCCGGCTGCCGACTGCCGACTGCCGACTGCCGACTGCCGACCGATCGTCAACCGACCAT
The DNA here is from genome assembly GCF_042885555.1 of Kitasatospora sp. NPDC058048. NCBI lineage: Bacteria > Bacillati > Actinomycetota > Actinomycetes > Kitasatosporales > Streptomycetaceae > Kitasatospora > Kitasatospora sp. NPDC058048. The sequence continues at coordinate 59,359 of NZ_JBHVRT010000035.1, forward strand.
CGCCGTAGAACAGTTGTTCCCGGCGCTCGGGCGGTCGCACGCACGCGTCCCGGGGCGCGAAATTCCGGAAACCGACTGTCAGCCCGGGCGCGCCCGCCCCTACCATGAGGCACACCACACCCGGCCGCCCGTCCGGCGGCCCGCCTCCGCGCCCGTTTCGGCGTCCTGAGGGCCGCGCGCCCCCGGGGCGGAGCGAACGGGGACCGCACGAACGGGGTTCCCATGTCCAACCCCCCGCCACTGCTCGCCGAGGACCGCCCGGAGTACGAGCGCCTCCTCACGGAAGCCCTGCGCGACCGCACCGTCCTCACCGCCCTGCGCGCACCCGGCGCGCTCACCACCGACCAGCTGCGCATCCGCGCCCTGCGCGACGCCGACCGCGTCAACGCCGCGGCCGCCACCGAGTACACCCACTACACCCGGCTGCGCGAGAGCCTGCACAGCACGCCCCCACCGCCGCCCGGCGGCGAACCGGCCGCCCCCGGGCTGTTCAGCCAGCTGCGCTCCGGGGGCGGCGGCGCCGGACTGTTCCCGGTCCTCACCGTGCTCACCCCGATCCTGGCCTGGGCCGCCGCCCTGTTCCTGCTGCTGATCGGCTACCTGCTGCGCGCCGCCGGTCCGAACCTCGCCCTCGCCCACTCCCTGGTCACGGCCGGATGGGTGGCCCTCGCCGCCGGGGTCGCCGCGATGGCCATCGGCGTCATCGGGCTGCTGCTCACCGCCCTGCGCGAAGGCGCCGCGACCGCCCCGGCCGGCACCGACCCGGAGCTCGCCGCCGAACTCGGCGACGCCCACCGCGAGTGGCGCGGCGCGCTGCGCGAGCGCGGAATCCTCCCGTACCTACTCGACGCGCTGCCGCCGGTGCCGGGCCCGGCGGCCCGGCCCGACCACGACGGCCCCGACCACGCGGGCCCCGACCACGGGAGCCCGGACCACGACGGCCCGGGCTACGAGAGCCCCGACTTCAGCAGCCCCGGCTACACCTCGCCCGCGTTCACCAGCCCCGGCCCCGAGGGGCTGACCGACCCCCGGGGCCGCACGACCCGCCCGGCCGCCTTCACCCCGCCCGACTTCACCGGCCCCGGGTACACACCGCCCGACTTCACCGGGCCCGACGAGGTCCGCTGAGCCCTCCGCGACGCCCCGGGTGCCCGGGGGCGCTTCCGGGGGACATCCCCACCCCCGGTCCGGGTGCGACCACCATCGCCCCGGACTCCGCCGCCCGCCAGGCTGGAACCCACAAGTGGAGAACGACCGGGGGAGAGCGGCGATGAGCACCGGACCCATCCGACCAGCACGCACCGGAGCGGCGCTGCTGCTCACCGCCTTGCTCGCGGCCCTGCCGGGGCTGCTCCTCACCGGCGGACCGGCGGGCGCCGCGGCCGTGAGCGGCACGGCGGGGAACGGCGCGGCCGTGAGCGGCACGGCAGGGAGCACCACACCTGCGAGCGCCACACCTGCGAGCGCCACACCCGCGAACACCACGTCGGCGACGGGCGATCCGGTCGCCAGCCCGGTCGACTTCACCGGCGCCGGCGGCACCGTCCTGCACGGCCTGCTGCTGGCCTCCCCCGCCGCGACGGCCGGCACCCGCGGCCCCGGGCTGGTCATGGTCCCCGGGGCCGGGCCGGGTCCGCTGGCCGAACTGCGGGCCGCCGCCGAGGCGTACGCCCGGCACGGCGTCACCACGCTGGTCTTCGACAAGCGCACCGACGGCTACTCGACGACCCACCGGGACTACGGGCAGCTGGCCGAGGACGCCCTGGCCGCCGTCCGGCTGCTGCGCGCCCGGCCGGAGGTCGCGCCGGACCGGGTCGGCCTGTGGGGCCTGTCCGAGGGCGCCTGGGTGACCTCGCTCGCCGCCACCCGCTCCACCGAGGTGACGTACCTGGTCACCGTCGGCGCGGTCGGCCTCACCCCCGCTCGCCAACAGGCCTGGGCGTACCGGGGCTACCTGCGCCACGCGGGCGTCCACGGCTCGCTGGTCGACGCGCTCTCGGACACCTCCGTCCGGCAGCTCAGCGCCGCCGGGATCTTCCCGGAGGCCGACTACGATCCGGTGCCGGTGTGGGAGCGGGTCCGGCAGCCGGTCCTGGCCGAGTGGGGCACCCTCGACCGCGAGGCCGCCCCCGAGGAGAGCGCGGCGATCATCCACCGGGCCCTCGACCGCGGCGGCAACACCCACTACACGCTGCGGACCGTCCCCGACGTCCGGCACAACCTGCACCTCACCGCGGACGACGGCTACGACCGGCCCGACCGGCTCCCGGCGGACTACGCCGAGGCCGAATCCGCCTGGATCCAGCGGCTCGCCACCGGCCTGCCCACCGCCTCCGCCGACCCGGCCCCGCAGCAGGACATCCGCAGCCGCGCGCTCGATCCGCTCCCCTGGTACGAGTCCACCTGGGTCGAGGCCGTCGCCACCCTGCTGTGCCTGACCGGCTTCGCGGGCTACGCGCTGACCGGCGCCGCCCGCCGCCTGCGCCGCCGGCCGCGCCCCGCCGCCCTGCCCCGGGCCGCCCGCTGGGCCGCCCTCACCGGGACGGCCGCCCTCCTGGGCGCCCTCGGGTACCTGCTCTTCCTGATGGTCACCGCCGCGATGTTCCCCGGCCCGGTCCTGTTCGGCCGCCCGGTGGTCTGGCTGGCCGTCCAACTGCTCGCGCTGTTCGCGCTCGGGGCGGCCGCCGTCGCCGCGGTCAGCGCCAGGCGGGAGCGGGCGGCCCTGGCCGCCGCCCCGGCGGCCGACCGGGTCCGGCTGGGCGCCCTGCTGCTGGCCGGGGTGGTGTTCCTACCCTGGGCCCTGTCCTGGGGGCTGCTGCTGCCCTGACCTCGTCACCGCGGCGACCTCCTACCGCCGCGGCCTCCTGACCGCGGCAACCTCCTGCCCCCGTGGCCTCCTACCGCGGCGACCGCCCGCTCCCCCACCCGGGGGAGCGGGCCCGCCCGGTTTCAGCCCGGGTGAGGACGCCCCCGCCCGCGCGCTCCGGGAAGGTCGGAGCCGGTGGCGGACGGACGGCGTCCGCCCGGGGCCGGAGGCGGAACCATGGGAGCACGGACGATCGCGGCACGACTGCACGGCACACCCGCACCGGGCGTACCCCGCTGGGCGGTCCGGACCGGCTACGCGATCACCCTGGCGGTCCTGCCCTCCTGCCTCTGGCGGATCGGCGGCTTCATCCTCGGGCTGCCGCTGCTCGACCACGGCCCGACACCGCCGGAGCAGGACCCGGCCCCGTTCGACGGCGGCTGGGCGTACATCCTCGCGCTCAGCGTGGTCAGCGAGGCGCTGGCGCTCCTCTGCTTCGGCCTGGTCGCCCGCTGGGGCGAGGTGTGGCCGCGCTGGATCCCCGTCCTCGGCGGCCGCCCGGTCCCGGTGCTCGCCGCCGTGGTCCCGGCCGGGCTGGGCTCGGCGGCGCTGATGGTCTTCCCGTACGCGATGGTGATGTTCTCGCTCGGCCTGACCATCCGGGGCGACCGGAACATCGGGCTGATCACCCACGGCTGGCAGACCGTCGTGTTCTGGGCCGGCTACCTGCCGCTGGCCGCCTGGGGACCGCTGCTCGCCGTGCTCACCGTGCACTACTACCGTCGGCGCAGGGCGGGTTGAGGTGCCTTCCCCGCTCCGGCCCCTTCCCCGCCGCCTTTCCCCGTTTCGCCACCTTTCCCGCTCCGGTCATGCCGGGTACGGCGCGGCGGCCCGCGCGTTCTTCAACGCGCCCGCCCACCAGGACAGCTGGTCGAGCAGGACCTTGGCGTAGCCGGGCGCCTGCGGGTCGTTCGGGCGGCCGTCCGCCCAGGCGGTGAAGTAGTTCGGGAAGGCCAGGCCGTCCCGAATGGTCACCGCGTGCAGCTCGGTCAGCACGTTCTCCAGGTGCAGCACGGCGTGCCGGCCGCCGGCCGCACCGCCGTAACTGACGAAGGCGACCGGCTTGGCCGTCCACTGGGTGAAGTGCCAGTCGATCGCGGCCTTCAGCGAGGCCGGGTAGCTGTGGTTGTACTCCGGCGTGACGACGACGAAGGCGTCGGCGCCCTCCAGGGCCTCGGTCAGCTTCGCCATCCCGGCCGGACGCGGATAACCGTCACCCGCGAACTTCGGTGAGGCGGCCGGAAGTTCGAGCGGCAGATCGACCTCGGCGAGGTCCACTGTCTCGACCTCGAAGCCTCCGTGCGAAGCGGCCTGCTCGGCCACCCACGAGGACACCACCGGGCCGAACCGGCCCTCCCGGACGCTGCCGAGGATGATCACCAGCTTGTGCGTGTTCGTCTCCATGGCGACCACTCTCCGCCCGCCGAACGGCCGCAACCAGGCCGTACCCAGGCTGGCCCCCGCAGGGCCACCCTCCGCGCGACGATCAACCGTACGCTCGCCGTATGGGCACACCACTGGGGGACTTCATCCGCGCCAAACGGGACAGCATCCAGCCGGAGACGCTCGGCCTGCCCGACCACGGCCGCCGCCGCTCACCCGGCCTGCGCCGCTCCGACCTGGCCGTCCGGGCCGGCATCAGCGTCGAGTACCTGACCCGGCTGGAGCAGGGCCGCGACCGCAACCCCTCCACCGCCGTGGTCAACGCGCTCGCCGACGCCCTCAGCCTCGACCCCGCCGAGCGCAACCACGTGCGCTACCTCACCAAGATCACCGGCGGCGCGTGCACCGGCCACGCCCGGCCCGCCCCCGCCCCGCGCGAGCTGCGCCCCACCGTCCGCGAGACCCTGCGCCTGCTCGAACCGGGCATCGCCGCCGTCACCAACCGCCTCGGCGACGTCCTCGCCCACACCAGCGGCTACGCGGCCGTCCTCGGCGCCGCCGGACTGCTCGACGCCCCGGCCCCGAACCTCACCCGCTACGTCTTCACCGACCCGCGCGCCCGCTCGCTGTTCGCCGACTGGGACGACATCGCCGACGAGCAGGCCTTCGACATCTGGCTCGCGCCCTCGGTCGAGTCCGCCGAATGGCTCAGCACCGAACTCGCCCCGATCGCCGGCCCCGAGTTCACCCGCCGGATCGGCAACCACCTCGTCCCCCGCCGCGGCCCGCTCCGCCTCCGCCACCCGTCCGGTCCCGAACTCCGGCTCCACCGCGAGACCCTGGACCTCACCGACGACGCCCAGCAGCTCCTCGTCCTGCTCCCCGCCGACGACGACACCGCCGCCCACCTCGACCGCCTGCTCGCCCCGGAGCGGCCCCGGCTGCGCGCGATCTCCTGAAGCCCCCACCGGTCACTCCGCCGGCACCGGTCACTCCGCCACCACGCACAACGGCGGCGCCCGGTCGACCGACTCCGCGACGGCGTCGGTGGCCGCCCGGACGAAGGCGCGGACCCGGGCGGTGGTGTTGCTCTCCAGCCAGACCGGGCCGCGCTGGATCGGGGGCGCGTCGTGGATCGGCACGTACGCGACGTCCGGGCGCGGGTAGTAGCGGCGGGAGTGTTCGCCGACCGGGAGGACACCGCGGCCCATCGCGACCAGGCTGAGCATCTCGGAGAAGGTGCCGCCGGACGGCCCCTTGGGCACCGGGCGGCCGGACGGGGTCCGGCCGGGGGTGCGGTCGCGCTTGAAGCCCACCGAGGTGACGTCCGGGTACTGCACCACCGGATGGTCCGCGAGCACCTCCAGCGACACCGACCGCTCGCCGGCCAAGGGGTGCCCGGCCGCCACCGCCAGGACTCGCCGCTCGGTCAGCAGCACCGGCCCGCGGGCCATGCCGTCGAACGGGTAGGAGGCGATCAGGATGTCGATCGACCCGTCCACCAGGCTCGCCCGGGAGTTGGAGAGCTGCACCTCCCGCACGTCCACCCGGCAGTCCGGATGCCGCTCGCCGAACAGCGCGGCCGCCTTGAGCAGCACCGGCGCCGTCCACTCGCCGAGGAACGCCACCCGCAGCTCCCCGGTGACGCCCCGGTTCGCGTCCTCCGCCCGGCGCAGCGCCGCCTCCATCGCCGCCACCACCGGGGCCAGGTCGTCCGCCAACTGCCGCCCCACCGGGGTGAGTCGGACCGACCGGCTGGTGCGGTCGAACAACTGCCCGCCGATCCGGCGCTCCAGCTTCTTCACCACCTGGCTGACCCGCCCGGTGGTCAGGTGCAGCCGCTCCGCGGTCCGGCCGAAGTGCAGCTCCCCGGCGAGCGCGAGGAAGACCTCGATCTCCAACCGCTCCAGCATCCCGCCCCGCCCCTCGATCGTTGAATCCGGCTCAACGATCCTACGGCGATCGCGCATTGATCACCCGCCCGGCCGAGAGGATCGTTGAACCCGTCCCCGACAGCCCCACCCCGAGCGGAGCCGATCACCCATGCGCGTCGTAGCCTTCGACCACCTGGTCCTCAACGTCGCCGACGTCGAGCGTTCGCTGGCCTTCTACGCCGGCCTCCTGGGCCTGGAGCCCGTCCGCGTCGACGAATGGCGCGCCGGCAAGGTGTCCTTCCCGTCGATCCGGGTCAGCGCCGGGACCATCATCGACCTGGCCCACGGCCCCCGGCACGAGTCCAACGTCGACCACTTCTGCCTCACCGTCGAGCCCCTCGACTGGCAGGAGGTCATCGACGCGGGCACCTTCACCGTCCTGGAGGGCCCCGTCCCCCGCTACGGCGCCCGCGGCACCGCCACCTCCGTCTACGTCCAGGACCCGGACGGCAACACCGTCGAGCTCCGCTGGTACCCCCAGGACGCGGCCAGCTGACCGTTCACCCCCAGCGCACGGCCAACAGACCGCGCCCCCGCCCCGGGCCCACGGGGGTGGCCCGGGGCGGGCACGCCGGAAGCGCCGCGCCCGTCAGTTCCGGCCGGCGAGGTGCTCGACCAGCCGGTCGAAACTGGAGTTGAGCCCCGCCTCGGCCTCCGGGCCGCGGAACATCTCCGGCACCCCGGTCTGGTGCAGCACCACCCGGGTGCCGCCCCCGTCGAGACCGGTGAAGGTGAGGGTGGAGCGCATGCCCGATCCCTCCTCCACCATCGCGAAGAACTCGCCGACCCGGATCTCGGTGATCTCGGCCTTCAGCGGGTACCGGTCGCCGGTCGCGTCGATCACCATGGTGCTGTCGTAGCGACCGCCCTCCTTCGCCTCGACGGTCACGGTCTCCAGCGGCACGTGGGTGCCGGCCGGCCCCCAGAAGCGGACGAACTGCTCCGGCTCGAAGTACGCCTCGAACGCGGCGGCCGGGGCACCCGGCAGCTCGCGGGTGATGGTCAGCTCGCCCAGGTTCTCGGTCATCTCGGGATCTCCTCCGTGGTCACGTCCGTAGCTTGCACAGGGGTAGACCCCGGGCGTCCCGGAAACTCATCGCTCCCCGCGAAGGTTCTTCGACGACTTCTCCCACCGGTGTTCTCCACCGGCGCTCTCCACCGATGGAGAACGGCTTCAGCCGTGAATCCGGCCAGGCGCGACGGCGACCACCGGTCGGCCGAGCAGCAGCTCCGCCGCCGGAGTGTGGTTCCCCGTCGCGGAGGCTCCGGCCATCGCCGAGGCGGCCGTTGTCGCGTCGGTGCCGGGCGGCACCACCAGCAGGAGGAAGTGGTCCTGGAGGCCCCGGGTGACGCTGATCGTCCCGTCGCTGCCGGCGAACCAGTTGATCCTGACCATCAGGCCGTTCGCGGCGACGGACCGGGGCACACCGTCCCAGGCCTCGGTGTCGAGGCCGACCCGCAGGATGCGCCCGAAGTGGGCGCCGAGCGCGGTGATCAGGTCCGGCAGTTCGGCGAGGACCTCGTTCGAACGGGGCCACCAGGCCCCGTCGAAGACACCCTCCCGCGACATCGTCGGCTCCAGTTCCAAGCGCGGCAGCAGCGGGACACCGGGCGCCGCCCACGGCCCGGGGGAGGAAGGAATGGGGAGGGGGATCGGCATCATCCGAAGCCGCCCGTCCGGTCCACGAGGGACCCGTCATGACCCAGGGCGACGTCGACGCTGATGCCGGTGTCCGGAATGTCCTCGGTTGCTCCCCACGCTACTCCGCCGTAGCCTCCCCCGGGCCGACCACCGCGGGAGTAGCCTCGGAGACATCCAGGGCATCCCGTATCCCGGTCCCCGTTCCGGCTTCGTTCTGGGTGCAGGACAGCCCGGCAGTCCCCGCCCCGGCGGGCGGCCGGAGACGGGAACGGTGAACGCCGTGACCACTCACTCGCCCCAGCCCGCCCGGCCCGGCCACGGCCTCACGGTCGCCGACGCCATGGAACCCTGCGACTACCAGATAGCCGACGACAGCACCGTCGACCGGGCCGACGACATCCTCCGCGGCGCCCACCTGGACTACCTGCTCGTCCGCGGCCACGACGGCCGGTGCGAAGGGCTGGTCACCCGCACCGGACTCCACCCGTTCCTCACCCGCTCCTGGTACACCGAGCGGACCGCGATCAGCGCCACCACCCACCAGCGCGGCCCGTTCGCCTGGCCGACCATGGGCCTGACCCTGGCCGCGATCGCCATGCGGATCAAGCACCTGGCGGTCTGGCCCGTCGTCGACGAGGACGGCTACATCCTCGGCGTGCTCACCGCGGACCGCACCACCGACCTGCTCGCCGCCGAGCCCGCGTGACCCACGGCGCCCGGCGCCCGGCACCCGGCGCCCGGCGCCCGGCAGTTGGTCGACCCCGCGCCCCGCACCGCGCCGACCCCGCTCCCGGAAGCCCGTCCGGCGGCACATTCATCGGCCCGTCGGCTCATGACGGGCGCGAACCGGGGCAAGCAGCCGGCGCAGCACCGTCGGTGTGTGTCCCACGTGCTCGCGGACGATGCGGGTCAGGTGCGCTTGGTCGGCGAAGCCGAGCTGGGCTGCCAGGGCGGCGAGGCTGGGTTCGCCCTCGGCGATCCGGTCCATGGCCCGGGTGACGCGTACGCGGTTGCGGTAGCGGGTCAGCGAGACGCCCGTCTCCCTGGAGAACACCCGGCTCAGTCGGTAGGGCGACACCTCCAGCAGCGCGGCCAGGGCGCAGAGCCCTCCGGCCTCCGGGGCCTCGTCGATGATCGCCTCGCGCGCCGCGGCGGCCAGCGCCCGGTCGGCCGGCCGGGAGCGGAAAGTCGGCTCACCGGCCGCGGCCGCGACGAGGCGGAGCAGTTCCTCCGCCAGCGCGTAGTCGATGTCGCCGGTGGCCGCGGCGGCGACCAGACGGCGGTGGGCCAGATCGACGCGCGCGTCGACGTACACCGTCGTCGCGGCGGGCGGGCGCCCGAGGAGGGAGGGCTCGAAGCTGACCGACGTGCAGACGTCGCCGCCGGCCGGATGGGCGAAGCGCTCCTGTTCGCCGGGCGCGCCCAAGTAGGCCGTGGTCGGGTCCAGATCGGCGTCGGTGCCGTCGGCCGATCGCCGGAACCTGCCGCGTCGCACCAGCACCAGGCGGTGGTCGTCGCGGGTCTCCGGCTGCGACCACCGGGCGTGGTCGGAACGGCACCCCACCACGGCCACGGTGAACTCCGGCCGGGCGGCGAGGGTCGATGCGGACAGCATGCCGCGGACGGTACCCGCCGGGTACGACAGAACGGCCCGCAAGGATCTTCAAGACCTTCGGCCCCCTCGCCCCGGATGCTGGGGCTCACCTGATGACACGAAGGGAGCCGTCCATGGCCGTCCACGCGGAGCTCACCGCGATCACCATCGACTGCGCCGATCCCGGGGCCCTCGCCGAGTTCTACCGCAAGGTCACCGGCTGGGACCTCGGGCAGGGCGACGACGACTTCGTCCAACTCGGCGAGGGGCCGGTCCGGTTGGCCTTCCAGCGGGTCGCCGGCTACCGGGGGCCCGGCTGGCCCGACGCCGCGAAGCACGCCCATCTCGACTTCACGGTCGCCGATCCCGAGGTCACGGTGAAGGAGCTGCTCTCGGCGGGGGCGACCAAGCCGGAGTTCCAGCCCGGCGAAGGCGAGTGGACCGTTCTCGCCGACCCCGAGGGCCACCTGTTCTGCATCGCTTCGGCCTGACGAGGAGTCGATCACCCATGGCCTCGATCCACAAGGAAATCGTCATCGACGCCCGCCCCGAGGCGGTGTGGTCGGTGCTCAGCGACTACGGCGCGGTGCACGAGCGGCTGGCACCCGGGTTCGTCACCGACACCCGGCTGAGCTCGGACACGCGCACCGTCACCTTCGCCGATGGCACGATCGTGTTCGAACGGCTCGTCGACCTCGACCACGAGGCGATGCGGGTCGCCTACACGGTCGTCGGCGGCAGCCTCCATCCGTCCCACCACCACGCGTCCATGCAGGCCCTTCCGGAGGCCGGCGGCCGGACGAGATTCGTGTGGCACACCGATGTCCTGCCCGACGCCCTGGCCGCACCGATCGCCGAGTCCGTCGAGCACGGTTCGGCGGTGATCCGCCGCACGCTGGAGGCCGCTTCATCGGCCGCGCCCGGACCGGCGCCCGTACCGACCTCGGCTCGATGAGCAGCCACGACATCGTCCGGGCCGCCTGGAAGGCGTTCGCCGGCCACGACGCCGATCAGATCTCCGCGGTCTTCACCGAGGACGCCGAGTGGCTGGCACCTCCGGGAAACGCGACGGCCACCGCGCTGGGCTGTCCCAGTCACATGGTCGGCAGGGAGGTGATCACGCGCTTCCTCGCCGAGGACTTCCCCCGCCTGTTCGCCAGGGACGTCGACGTCACCTTCCACGGTTTCCACGCCGACGGCGAGCGCGTGATCGTGGAGGAGACCATGACCGCGACGCTCGCCAACGGCAATCACTACGCCAATGACTACTGCCTGGTCTTCGAACTCCGTGACGGGCTGATCCACCGCGTCCGTGAGTACATGGACACCGCGCGCGGACACCGCATGGTCTTCGGCGACGCCGAGAAGTAGCCGAGGACGGCGAGGACGGCGAAGCGCCGCCCCGAGGTGATCGGGGCGGCGCTCAGGTGTCCCGGGTCAGTCGACCAGGGGCAGGTAGACCTTGTTGCCCTGGGCCGCGAACTCGGCGGACTTCTCGGCCATGCCCGCCAGGGCCTCGGCGTCGAACTCGGTGTCCACGGCGGTGGAACCGTCGCCGTGCTCGTCGCGGATCTTCTGGGAGATCTTCATCGAGCAGAACTTCGGGCCGCACATCGAGCAGAAGTGCGCGGTCTTGGCGGGCTCGGCGGGGAGGGTCTCGTCGTGGAAGGCGCGGGCGGTCTCCGGGTCGAGGGCCAGGTTGAACTGGTCCTCCCAGCGGAACTCGAAGCGGGCGTCGGAGAGGGCGTCGTCCCAGGCCTGGGCACCGGGGTGGCCCTTGGCCAGGTCGGCGGCGTGGGCGGCGATCTTGTAGGTGATCACACCGGTCTTGACGTCGTCCCGGTTGGGCAGGCCCAGGTGCTCCTTGGGCGTCACGTAGCAGAGCATCGCGGTGCCCCACCAGGCGATCATCGCCGCGCCGATGCCCGAGGTGATGTGGTCGTAGCCGGGGGCGACGTCCGTGGTCAGCGGGCCGAGGGTGTAGAACGGCGCCTCGTCGCAGATCTCCTTCTGGAGATCCATGTTCTCCTTGATCTTGTTCATCGGGACGTGGCCCGGGCCCTCGATCATCACCTGGACGTCGTGCTCGCGGGCGATCCGGCCGAGCTCGCCGAGGGTCTTCAGCTCGGCGAACTGCGCCTCGTCGTTGGCGTCCGCGATCGAGCCCGGGCGCAGGCCGTCGCCGAGCGAGAAGGTGACGTCGTAGCTCGCGAGGATCTCGCAGAGCTCCTCGAAGTTGGTGTAGAGGAAGTTCTCCTGGTGGTGGGCCAGACACCAGGCCGCCATGATCGAGCCGCCGCGCGAGACGATGCCGGTCTTGCGGCGCGCGGTGAGCGGGACGTAGCGCAGCAGCACGCCGGCGTGGACGGTCATGTAGTCGACGCCCTGCTCGCACTGCTCGACGATCGTGTCCCGGTAGACCTCCCAGCTCAGCTCCTCGGCCCTGCCGTCCACCTTCTCCAGGGCCTGGTAGAGCGGCACGGTGCCGATCGGCACCGGGGAGTTGCGCAGGATCCACTCACGGGTGGTGTGGATGTTGCGGCCGGTGGAGAGGTCCATGACGGTGTCCGCGCCCCAGCGGGTGGCCCAGGTCATCTTCTCCACCTCCTCCTCGATCGAGGAGGTCACGGCGGAGTTGCCGATGTTGGCGTTGATCTTCACCAGGAAGTTGGTGCCGATGACGGCCGGCTCCACCTCCGGGTGGTTCACGTTGACCGGGATGACGGCCCGGCCGCGGGCCACCTCGGCGCGCACGTACTCCGGCGCCAGACCCTCGCGCAGCGCCACGAACTCCATCTCCGGCGTCACCACGCCCCGCTTGGCGTAAGCGAGTTGGGTGACGGCGGCGCCATCGCGGCCACGCAGCGGGCGACGCGGCCGACCGGGGAAGACGGCGTCCAGGTTGCGCAGGTTCCCGCCGCGCGGCGAGGTGTGCTTGATCCCGTCGTCCTCGGGGCGCGGCTCGCGGCCGTCGTACTCCTCGACGTCGCCGCGCTGGCGGATCCAGGCGTCCCGCAGGGCGGGCAGGCCGCGCCGCACATCGGGCTCGAAGGACGGGTCGGTGTACGGGCCGGAGGTGTCGTACAGCGGGACGGACCCGCCGTTGCTGAGCCGCACCTCGCGGTACGGAACGCGCAGGTCGGGGCGCGACCCCTCGCGGTAGGCCTTGCGCCAGGCCGGGGTCGGGTAGCCGGTGCGCTCGCTGCTGGGGGCGCCCTGGGCAGACTGCGGCTGTGCTTCGAACGTGGTCATCTGACCTCTACTCCCTACGCCGGCATTACCCGGTCAGGTTCCTGCGGTCGACGCAGCCGTCGGTCCGTCCGTCGACGTCCCGGTCAGCGTCCTCTCAGCCCGGTGCTCCGAGCTCCCGCGTCGCAGGCGGTGTTGCCTGCACACGACGCCCAACACCGTAGCGAGCCGATCGCCGCAGGTCCAGAGCGCCCCACCCTGCCCGGTCGGCCGCACCGACCGGGCCCCGCGGCCGGACCTGTCCCACCCCGCCCCCATAATGCTCACCGATACTCCGCAGACACTCCATCAGGGCGTGCACGGCCCAACCGGATCGGCGCCCGCTCAGGGGTTTCACGGCTTTGACAACTTTTGGGGGAAATGCACCGTGCGCATCCGTCACGCGGCCGGCCTGAGCGCCGCCGTGGTCTCCGCGGTGGTGGGCCTGCCACTGCCCGCGGCCGCGGCCGAGCCGGCCGCCGTCCTCTACGTCCAGGGCGGTCTCTGCAAGGACAGCGGCCCGGGCACCCAGGCCCAGCCGCTCTGCACCGTCCAGGCCGCCGCCGACCGGGTACTGCCGGGCCAGACCGTGGAGGTCGCGCCCGGCACCTACCCCGAGGACGTGACCGTCCGGCGCTCCGGCGAGCCCGGCAAGCCGATCACCTTCCGCGGCACCGGCCGCATCGGCAAGCTGCCGTCCCTTCCGGGCAGGACGTCGACCTTCCCGGTCATCGCCGGACCGCTGCGGCAGCCGGTGACGATATCCGGCCAGCACGACGTCGTGTTCTCCGGCTTCGACGTCACACACTTCGAGCTCGACGGCGTCAGCCGGGTCGAGCTCTCCGGCAACTGGATCGAGCAGCGGGACGACAAGATCGTCCGTCCGGCTGTCGCCGTCACCGGCGCCAGCGACCACGTGCGCATCGAGCGCTCGTTCGTTCGCGGCACCACCGGTGGTGTGAAGGTCGGCCCCGGTATCGCCGGGACGGTGATCGCCGGCAACGACTTCAACTCCACGTCCAGGGGGCCGGCCGTCTCGGTGACCGACGCGCCGGGCACGGTCATCACCCACAACACCACCAACATGACGCCCACGCCCGCCATCGATCTGGCCGGCTCGTCCGACCACGCGACGATCACCAACAACATCGTGGCCACGAGCGCCATCCACGTGTCCGCCGGATCGACCGCGGGCACCACCCTCGACTACAACACCGTCTGGTCCTTCAGCCCCGACCGCTACCCCTGCTACAAGTGGGCCGACGTCACCTACAAGTCGGCCGCATCCCTGCAGGCCGCGAGCGGCCAGGGCCTGCACGACGCGAACTCCTCCGTGCCGTTCGACGTTGATTTCTCGCCGCTGTCGGTGCCCAAGTCCTACGCGCGCGACTGGCAGGCCGGCGGCGTGATCGACTCCGCCGGCCCCGAGACGCCCGGCATTCCGACCGTCGACCTGCTCGGCCACGACGCGTTCGACCACGAGGACGTCGCGAACAACGGCCCGGACGGCGGGTTCCGCGACCGCGGCGCATACGAGGCCGTCGGCACCCTCGGCGCCAGCCTCACGGTGACCCCGGAGAACGACTTCGACCCGCTCGCTGTCATGGTCAGGGCCAATCCCACCAGCCCCTCGCGGATCACCGGCTACTCCTACGACTTCGGCGACGGCCCGGCCAGGCCCTGGGAGAACCGGTCCTCCGAGCGCCATGTGTACGCCAAGCCCGGCACCTACACCGTGCGGCTGACCGTCACCGATGAGTTCGGCACCACCAGCACCGCCGAGCGGGTCGTCACCGTCGACTACACCCCGGCCGGCTACACCGCGATCGCCCCGACCCGCATCCTGGACACCCGCGCGCCCGGCAGCCGCTACCCGCGGCTCGGCCCCGGTGAGACCATGGACCTGGACGTCCGCAACCGGGTCTCCGGTTCGGCCGGCACCCTGGTGCCCCCGGGCGCCACGGCCGTCGTGCTCAACCTGACCGCGACCGAGGCCACCGCCGACAGCCACCTGGACGTCTCCACGACACCCGCCCGGTCGAACGCCTCGAACCTGAACTTCGGCCCCGGCCAGGACGTCGCCAACCTGGTGACCGTGCCGGTCGGCCCGAACGGCACGGTGGTGGTGCGCAACAACGCGGGCTACGTGCACACCGTCGCCGACGTCCTCGGCTACTTCACCGCGGACAGCACGGACCGCTTCACCTCCGTCGCCCCGGCCAGGCTGCTCGACACCCGGTCCGACGCCACCCCGCTGGTCGCGGGCGCGCCGCGGCGCCTGCAGATCGCCGGGACCGGCGGCGTCCCGGCGGGCGCCACCTCGGCGGTGCTCAACGTGACGGCCACCGAGTCCGCCTCGCCGGGCTTCGTCGCGGTCTACCCGGGCGGGACCCAGCGCCCCGCGGCCGGCTCCAACCTCAACACCGCCCCGGGCCGGGACATCCCCAACCAGGTGGTGGTCCCGCTGGGCGCGGACGGAAGCGTCGAGATCTTCACCAACGCCTCCAGTTCGCACCTGGTGGTCGACGTCTTCGGCTACTACAGCCCGGACGGCAAGGGCCTGTTCACCCCGGTCGTGCCGACCCGCCTGATGGACTCGCGGAACAGCACTCCGTTCGGCCCGTTCGACCGCCGTACGGTCGACGGCGTGCCCGCCGGTGCGACCGCCGCGGTGGTCAACCTGACGGCGACCGGGACCACCGGGGCCACCCACCTGACCGCGTGGGCCACCGGGACGGACAAGCCCGGCACCAGCAACCTCAACGCCACCCCCGGGCTGGACGTCCCCAACCACGCCACCGTCCCGGTCGGCTCCGGGGGCCGGTTCGACATCGCCAACAACGCCGGCACGACCGATGTCGTCGTCGATCTCTTCGGCTACTACCGCAACCAGTAGCCGATCGGATACCGGAGAACGGCCGAGGCCCGGTCCCCCCTCTCGTAGGGGGGCCGGGCCTCAGGGCGGCGTTACGGGGTGGTGGGTCAGCTCTTGGCGGCCTTCTTCACCAGGACCACCACGGCGGCGGCGATGCCGACCACCACCAGCAGCTTGATCACGATCGAGAGCAGGGCGCCGACGACGCCGAACACGAAGGCGACGATGTTCCAGGCCAGCACCAGGACCAGCACCGGGATGACGATGTTGCGCACCCAGGAGGGCAGCGACTTCCAGAGCTCAGCCATGTCGGTTCCTCTTCTCCCCTCGGGTCGGCCGCCGTCCGGTGCCGCATCCCGCTTGCTTTCGGTACTTCGATCGTACGGTGGCGCGAGTGCCGGAACGAGGCCCAACGGCCCGGAGAGAACCCCGAGATCACCCCGAGCCCGACCCCCCGGGTGACCCCCGAGAATTCGTCCGGCGGCGTACAACCCCCGGCGTTCCCAAGCGTCCAACCAGTGCCGGGAGAACGCCCGTCCGGTGCCATCGACCAGGGGGGAACCTGATCATGCGGGCCAGAACAGCCGTGTCCACAGCCGCTCTCGCGGCGCTCAACCTGACCGTCGCGGCCCTCGCCGCAGTCCCGTCGAGCGCGGCACCGGCGGCCGTGACCGCCGCCGCCGACGTGACCGCACCGGCCGGGTTCGTCGGGATGTCCCCGACCCGGGTCCTGGACACCCGCGACTACAACCAGGTCCCGGAGTTCCGCACCGCGCGGCCGCTCCAGGAGGGCCAGTACTTCACGACCCCGATCGCCACGTTCTGCCGCAGCCACCCCCCGCGGGACTGCACGTCCGTCGTTCCGACCGACGTCACGTCCGTCGTGGTCAACGTGACCGTGACCAACCCGACCGCCGACAGCTACCTCTCGCTCGGCCCCACCGCCGGTGCGCCCGGAACCAGACCCGCCACCTCCAGCATCAACTTCAAGGCCGGCCAGACCGTTTCGAACCTGGTGACGGTCGCGGTCGGCCCGGTCAGCCGCGCCGCCCCGTGGCTCACCGTCTACAACAACGCGGGCACCGCCGACGTCGTGCTCGACGTGGTCGGCTACTACCGGACCGCGGCGACCGACAAGTACGGCCCGCTGACCCCGACCCGGATCGCCGACAGCCGCAGCGACGGCACCGGCCGGCTCGGCGGCGACGCGGTGCGCACGTACCAGGTCGCCCGCCCGGAGCTGGGCACCGCGGACGCGAAGGCCGTGGTCCTCAACGTCACCACCACGGACGGTTCCTGGGACAGCTTCGTGACCGCGTACCCGAGCGGAACGCAGCGGCCCGCCAACGGCTCGAACGTCAACTTCCCGGTGGGATCGACGGTCGCGAACCAGGTCGTGGTGCCGGTCGGGGCGGACGGGAAGATCGACATCTACAACCGCGCCGGCTGGGTGCACGTGATCGTGGACGTGGTCGGCTACTACGGCCCGTCCGGCACCGGGCTCTTCAGCGCGCTCACGACGCCGGTCCGCAACCTCGACACCCGGATCACCGGTGGCAAGCTCCAGCGGGGGGCGACCACCGCGGTCCGGGCCGTGCCCGCGGACGGCTCCGTCCCGAACGTGCTGGGCGTCGCGGCCAACGTCACGGTCACCGACGTCACCGACTCCGGCCACCTCACGGTGTTCCCGGGCGGGGGCCAGCCGCCGAACACCTCCACCGTGAACGTCGAACCCGGGCAGACCGTCGCCAACTCGGTGACCACCGGGGTCACCGGCGGGGGCACCTACTCGGTCTTCAACCACGGCGGCCCGGTGAACGTCGTCGCCGACCTGACCGGCTACTTCGTCACCGGCTGACCCGGCACCGCCCGTCGTCCCGGCAGCGCCCGCCCGTCGTCCGTACGGCACCTGGACGGCGGGCGGACGACCGGCGGACGCACCCGCGCCGCCTCAGACCGGCCAGCGCTCTCCGCGCCAGGCGGCGTCCCAGAACATCCACTCGTAGCGCGAGGTGGTCACGAAGTGCTCGACCACCTTGCGGCGCTCGGCCGCGGACAGCTCCTCACCGAGCCGGTCGGTGAGCGCCAGCACCCGGCGGACCACCGACTGGAAGGCCTCGTCGCCGTAGGTGGCGATCCACTTGGCGTACAGCGGGTCGGGCGAGCCCTGCGCGAGCAGCGCCTCGCCGACCCGGGCGTAGATCCAGTAGCAGGGCAGCACCGCGCCGACCGCCTCGGCGAAGGAGCCGCCGTAGACGGTTGCCAGCAGGTAGCTGGTGTAGGCCCGGGTGGTGGGCAGCACGGGCTCGGCGGCGGCCTCCTCGGCGCTGCCGCCGAAAGCCGTCAGGAACTCGGCGTGCATGCCCTGCTCGGCGGCGAGCGCGCCGACCGCGTCGTCGGCGAAGGCCCGGACGTCCTGCTCGCCGGGCGCCTTGGCGGCGCAGACGGCGAGCGCGCGGGCGTAGTCGCGCAGGTAGTGCGAGTCCTGGACGACGAAGTGGCGGAAGGCCGCGCGCGGCAGGGTGCCGTCGGTGAGCCCGGCCAGGAAGGGGTGGGCGAGGATCTCGGCGTACACCGGCTCGATGGCCGCCCAGAGTTCTTCGGTCAGCGTCTTGGTGCTCATGACGCCGACCCTAACCGGCGGGACGCTCAGTCCTCCGGCGGGGAGAACACCACCAGGACGCGCAGCTCCTCGGTGATGTGGTGGAACCGGTGCGGGGTGCCGGCCGGCACGTACACCACGGTGCCGCGACCGACCGTGGCGGTCTCGGCGCCGACGGTCAGCTCGGCCCGGCCGCTGATCACCTGGTAGATCTCGTCCTGGTCGTGCGCGGTCTGGGTGTCGGTGTCGCCGGGGGCGAGCGCGTACAGCCCGGCGGACATCCGCGGTTCGCGCAGGAACCGCAGGTACGCACCGTCGTTGGCCGCCCGTTCGGCGTCCAGTCCGTCCAGCCGGAAGATCTTCACCGCCGCCGTCCTCCCTCGTTCCCGGGCCCGTCCGTCCACCTCCCGGACCAGGGGCATTCAACACCACCCCGCCGTCCGGTGGTTCCGCCGGGACGGGGGTACCTGTCAGGCTTGGGCGGCATGAAGGGTTTCGTCATCAAGACACTGATCAACGCGGCGGCCATCTGGGTCGCCGCCTGGATCGTCAGCGGCATCCAACTCGCCGAGGGCAACGCGGACTGGCAGCACAAGGCGCTGACGGTGCTCGGCGTCGCCGTCGTGTTCGGCGTGGTGAACTGGCTGATCAAGCCGGTGGTCAAGCTGTTCTCGCTCCCCCTGTTCATCCTCACGCTGGGTCTGATCACCTTCGTGATCAACGCCCTGATGCTCCTGCTCACCTCCTGGGCCTCCGGGAAGCTGAGCCTGGACTTCCACGTGACCAACTTCGTTTCCGCCCTGGTCGGTTCGCTGATCATCAGCCTGGTCTCGTGGGGCCTGCACCTGGCCCTGGACGACGACTGACCGGCGGCGCGCGAACAGCCGAAAGGGGCCCGCACCCGGGTGTTCCACCGGGTACGGGCCCCTTCGCCGTTCTCGCCGCGCGGCCTGCCGGCGCCGGACCGCTCACCCCGCGTTCTCGCGCCCCTTGAGCAGGTCGGCGAGCTGGGCGTCGATGTCCCGCCCGGTGAACTCCTGCCCCATCGGGACCAGCCGGTCGGTGCGCGCCAGGAAGGCGATCAGCGGCGCGGCCGACGCGCACAGCAGGGCGTCGCCGTCGGGGGAGCGCAGCACGATGCGGACCTCCGAGAGCTCCTCGCCGACCGGGCGGATGTGCACGTCGCCCTCGCCCGCCGGCCCGCTGATCCCGTCGAGCAGCAGCTCCCGCGCGAAGTACCAGGTGACCGGGGCGTCTCCGGGGAGGTGGAAGGTGAGCCGGACGGCGTACGGATCGTCGGCCTCGTACGCCAGGTCCACCGGGAGGCGGAAGGAGAGCTCGTGCGAGACCACGAGGTTCATCACCAGGTGACCCTGGACTGTGCTGTGCTGCATGGCGCCAGTACCTCTCGTTCTGCCCGCGCCGTCGGTCTGCTGGTCCGATGGCGGCCGGACATGTTTTCGACGGTTTTTGTGACGGTTTATGCAACCAATCCACGTTCGATCATCATCGTCCCGTTTGGGGATGTAGCGGACAAGGTGTGCTTTTTCAAATGGTGAACGAGCCGGAGCTGGTCCGGACCAAGTGGTGTCAGGAGATGAACCCCGGGCTCATCGCCCCCACCCCGCGCCGCAGTTGGCGGGCGGCGGGCCCCAGCCGGTCGGCCCGGCCGACCGGGAGCGACAGGGCCGTGGTGGCGACCACCGGGCCGATGGCGATCGGGACGGCCGCCCCGGACTCCCGCGCGGTCCCGGGCTCCCGGGCGACCCCGAACGGCCGCGTCCGCTCGGACGGCCGCGACGTCCCGCCGGGCTGTGCCTTCCCGAACTGCTGCGTCCTCCCGAAAGGCCGTGCGATCCGATCCATGCCACCCAACCCCCAGCCCGAGTCCCTCGTACAGGTCCGTGCCCAGAACGGGCATGCGGAGCGAAACCTCCGATTTGCCCGATAGCTGCTCATTGCAGCACAGCGGGGCCCCGAACGGATGCACCCGACCGGGTCGGCGTTTCGACCCGTTCCCGGTGTGTTTCGCCCTGTTCCCCGGGTTTCGCCCCCGCCCCGGCGCGGGAGAATCCCGCACAACGCGCCAGTCCCGGAGGTGGCCATGGGCCCCGAGAACCGCACTCCGCCACCGCGCCCCGTCGTGAAGCGCACCGCGCGGGCGATCCTGCTGGAACTCGACCCGGACGATCCGTACGGCCCGGCGTCGATCGTGCTGATCCGGCGGGTCCGGCCGGACTCGCCGCACCCGTACTGGATCACCCCCGGCGGCGGGGTCGAGCGCGAGGACCGGACGGTGGTCGAGGCGCTGCACCGCGAGGTGGACGAGGAACTCGGTGGGAAGGTCGTGGACGTGGTGCCCGCCTTCGTCGACACCATCAGCCACCCCCTGCCCCAGCCACCGGCCGGGGGGACCGCCGTCGACGACGGCACCCTGCCGCACCCGCACGGGGTCAAGGTGCAGCACTTCTTCGTCTGCCGGCTCGCCTCGATGGACCTCAGCCGGCGGCACGGGCCCGAAGTGACCGACCCCAACGGCGAGTACGAGGTGGTCCGGCTGCCGTTCACCCGCGAGGGCGTCACCTCGGTCAACGTGGTCCCGCCCCGGCTGCGGGCGTACCTGGCGGCCAACATCGAGGGCATCCGCGCGCTCCTCGCACCCGACCTCGGGTGATCAACCCGCGGTCGGGTCGCCGACCGGGTCGTGCCGGATCCGCTCGGCCGGCACCCCGGCCCGCAGCAGCGCCCCGACGCCCGTGCGCACCATCGCGGGCGGCCCGCTGAGCACCGCCTCGCGCCCGGTCCACGGGCCGAACCGGCTCACCACCTCGGGCAGTTCGCCGGTCAGCGGCCCGCCGGACAGCAGGCCCCCGGGCAGCAGGACACCCGCCGGGGCGCCGCCGGAAAGCACCGGACGGACCGTCAGCCACCGGTTCCGCGCGGCCAGTTCGCGCAGCTCGGCCAGCGCGTACAGCTCCTCGGCCCGACGGGCGCCGTAGAAAACCTCGACCCGGCGGCCGGGCACGCCGTGCTCGACCGCCTCCTCGACCAGGGCGCGGATCGGCGCGATGCCGGTGCCCCCGCCGAGGCAGAGCAGGTCCGGTCCCGCCGCGTGGTCGACGGTCATCGAGCCGGCCGCCGGGCCGAGCCGCAGCACGTCCCCGGGCGCGGCCCGGTGGACCAGCGCGTTGCTCACCCAGCCCGCCTGGACGGCCTTGACGTGGAAGGTCAGCAGCCCGTCCGGGCGGGGCGCACCGGCGAAGGAGTACTGCCGCCAGACCCTCGGCCACCAGGGCGTCTCCAGAGCGGCGTACTGCCCGGCCCGGAACGGGTACGCCTGGTCCGGGCGGACGGTGATCGCCGCGACGTCCCGGGTGCGGCGCTCGTGCCGGACGATCTCGCCCTGCCACCAGGGCGGCGAGGTGCGGGCGTCCTCCTCGGCGGCCTCGATCACGACCGAGGAGATCATCCGGTAGGCGCGGCGCCAGGCCGATTCGGCCTCGGCGTCCCAGCGGCCGCCCGCGTACCGGGCCAGCGTCGCCACCAGGCACTCCTCCACCGCGGCGTCGTGCCCGGTCAGCGTGCCGTACCGACGGTGGTCCCGGCCGAGCCCGGTCAGCGTGGCGCGCAGGGCCACCGGCTGGTCGATCTCGCGCACGACGGCCAGCAGGATGCGGAACAGCCGGTCGCGGTGGACGTCCATGGCGGCGGGGAAGGAGGGGCGGAGCTCGGGGTGGCGCAGGAAGAGCAGCGCGAAGAAGTGCGCGGTGGCCCGGTCGGCATCCGGCTCGACGGCGGCGAGGCCGGCCCGGACCAGCGCGACCTCCCGGCTGGTGAGCGGCGGTCGGCCGGCGGTCCCGTCCTGGCCCGCAGCGGGAAGGCCGACGTCGGGAAGGCCGGCAGCGGGGAGCGCGACGGCGGGCGGTGCGGCCGGGAGCTGCCCGACGGGGGTCCGCACGCCCCAGGCCTCGCTCCACCGGTCGCCCGGCCCGGCCCAGTTGAGGCCGGGCGCGTCGACGAACAGCGGGCGGAAGGGAGTGGGGTCCGGAGCGAGGACGAGGCCGGAACCGGGCGCGGCGCCGGAACCGGAAACGGGGCCGGTGGCGGGCACGGCCGGGGGGTGCGGCGGCCGGGCCGGGATCACCGGCCGGACGGGCTCCAGCAGCGACACCGGCGGCAGCACCGCCGTCGGCGCCTCCGCGGCCGCCAGGGGCGGCAGGTCCAGCAGGTCCAGCGGGTTCAGCGGGTTCAGCGGGTCCAACGGCGTCGGCGGCCGGACGGCCACCTCCCGTGCCATCTCCCGCGCCGGGGTGCGCCCGGGCGCACCCGCCGGCAGGCCCGGGACGGAGGCGGCCCCCGCCGAGCCGTGTCCGGTGCGGACCAGGACTGTCCCGCGGGACTTCACCGCTACGTTTCGAGTACCCAAGAGAATCGTTTCGCCTCCGGCCGGCTGCGCCACCACTCGGCTTGTCCCTACTGGCGCCAGGGCAGCGTGGCACGGCCGGAGCGCTCCTCCGACGAATCGCGCGAAGCCCGGACATCCGGGCCGGGGACGCGCTACTCTCCCCGGTCCGCGGTCGCCCTGGGTGCCCCTCCGCGCACCCAGGGCGACCAGGTCCGCCCCTTTCGGCGGCCGGGATCAGAGCTGTCGCAGCAGCATCCCCGGCTGCTCCACACAGTCGGCGACGAACCGCAGGAAGCCGCCCGCCGTCCCGCCGTCGCAGACCCGGTGGTCGAAGGTGAACGACAGCTGGGTCACCTCGCGCACCGCCAACTCCCCCTGGTGGACCCAGGGTTTGGCCACGATCCGGCCGACCCCGAGCATCGCCGCCTCCGGGTGGTTGAGGATCGGGGTGGAGCCGTCCACGCCGAACACCCCGTAGTTGTTCAACGTGAAGGTGCCGCCCGTCAGTTCGGCCGGGGTGAGCGCACCACCGCGCGCCGCTTCGGTCAACCGGGCCAGCTCCTCGCCGAGTTGTTCGGTGCTGCGGTTCTGCGCGTCCCGGACCACCGGGACGACCAGCCCGCGCTCGCCCTGCGCGGCGAAGCCCAGGTGCACTGCCGAATGCCGGAGGATGCCCGAACCGTCCTCGGTCACCGAGGAGTTGAGCTCCGGGAAGCGCGCCAGCGCGACGGTGCAGATCCGCGCCAGCAGCGCCAGCACGCTCACCTTCGGCCCCGGCGTGGCGTTCAACTGCCTTCGCAGCGCCATGAGTCCGGTGGCATCCGCATCCACCCAGCAGGTCGCCGCCGGGATCTCCCGGTGGCTGCGGCTCAGCTTCTCGGCCACCGCCTTGCGCAGTCCGCGCAGCGGCACCACGCCGTCCCGCACGGCCGGCCCGGCGGGCGCCGGAGCGGCCACCCTGGCCGCGACCGCCCGTTCGACGTCCGCACGCATGATCAGTCCGTCCGGCCCGCTCCCGGCGAGCGCGGTCAGGTCGACCCCCTGCTCCCGGGCCAGCCGCCGCACCAGCGGCGAGATCACCGGCACCACCGCGGGCCCGGTCGGCACCGCCGGAACCAGCACGGCCACCGCAGCGGTCGCAGCACCCGCCGGCGTACCGGCCGCAGCACCCGCCGGAGCACCAGCAGCGGCACCGCCACCGGGCACGACCTCGGCCGGCACCGCGGCCGGCCCCCCGACCCGGCGCCGGCGCCCGCCCCGGCCCGGCTCGGCGACGCCGAACCCGACCAGCGGCCGCTCCACCTCGGAGGCCGCGGGAGCGGCGACGACGCCCGGCTCGTCCGGAGCCAGCGGACCGCTCCCCGACGACGGCGCCACCGCGACCGTCACCAGCGGCGCGCCCACGGCGATCTCCTCGCCCACCTCGCCGTACCGCGCGGTGACCACCCCGCCGTACGGGCAGGGCACCTCCACCACGGCCTTGGCGGTCTCCACCTCCACCACCGGCTGGTCGACGGCGATCACCTCGCCGACCTCGACCATCCAGCGCACCACCTCCGCCCCGGTGAGACCTTCACCGAGGTCGGGCAGCCGGAACTCGCGCACGACGGGCATCATCCTCGGTCCTCCCACTGGAGCCGGGCGACCGCGTCCAGGATCCGGTCCACCCCGGGCAGGTGGTGGTGCTCCAGCATCGGCGGCGGGTACGGGATGTCGAAGCCGGTGACCCGCAGCACGGGCGCGGCCAGGTGGTGGAAGCAGCGCTCGGTGACCCGGGCGGCGATCTCCGCGCCGGTGCCGCCGAAGCCGCTCGCCTCGTGCACCACCACGGCCCGGCCGAGCGAGCGCACCACCCGGCAGACCGTCTCGTCGTCGAAGGGCACCAGGGTGCGCAGGTCCAGCACCGCGAGGTCCCAGCCCTCGGCCTTCGCCGTCTCGGCCGCCTCCAGGCAGACCGGCAGCGAGGGGCCGTAGGTGATCAGCACGGCGGAGGTGCCGGTGCGCCGCAGCACCGCCCGGCCGATCGGCTCGACCGGCGTCGCCGGGTCGAAGTCGGCCCTGCCCCAGTAGAGCCGCTTGGGCTCCAGGAAGACCACCGGGTCGTCGGAGGCGATCGAGGCGCGCAGCAGCCCGTACGCGTCGGCCACCGTCCCCGGCGTGACCACGTGCAGGCCGGGGGTGCTGGTGTAGTACGCCTCGGAGGCGTCGCTGTGGTGCTCGACGCCGCCGATGCCGCCGCCGTACGGGATGCGGACGGTGATCGGCAGCGGCAGCCTGCCGGCCGTGCGGTTGCGCATCTTGGCGACGTGCGAGAACAGCTGCTCCAGCGCCGGGTAGGCGAAGGCGTCGAACTGCATCTCGACGACCGGGCGCAGCCCGTACATCGCCATGCCGATCGCGGTGCCGAGGATGCCGGCCTCGGCCAGCGGGGTGTCCAGGCAGCGCTCCGGGCCGAACTCGGCGGTGAGCCCGTCGGTGATCCGGAAGACGCCGCCGAGCGCGCCGACGTCCTCGCCGAGCACGTGCACCGCCGGGTCCTCGCGCATGGCGTCCCGCAGCGCGGAGTTGAGCGCCTGGGCCATGCTCGACGGGCGGGCGTCGGAGGGGCGCCGCGATGGGGGTCCCCCCGGCCGGAGGCCGGGGGAGGACCCGCCGTGGGTGGGCGCGGGCGACGGGTGGGAGGTGCTCACCGGTCCGCCACCTCCGCCTCGGCGGCCAGCTCTTCGGCCAACTGGGCTGCCTGCTCTCGTAGTTGTGGGGTCGGTTCGGCGAAGACGTGGGCGAACAGCGCCATCGGGTCCAGGGCCGGGTCGGCGTGGAACTCGGCCCGCATCCGGGCCGCCAGCGCCTCGGCCTCGTCGGCCGCCTCCCGCACCAGCCGGTCGTCCAGCACGCCGAGCCCGCGCAGCGCGCGCTCCATCAGCAGGATCGGGTCGTGCTCGCGCCAGGCGGCCACCTCGGGCTCGGTGCGGTAGCGGGTGGCGTCGTCGGCGTTGGTGTGGGCGTCGATCCGGTAGGTCAGCGCCTCGACCAGGGTCGGGCCGCCGCCGGCCCGGGCCCGCTCGACCGCCTCGGTCAGCACCGAGTGCACGGCGGGCGCGTCGTTGCCGTCCACCAGCCGGCCCGCCATGCCGTAGCCGACGGCCTTGTGGGCCAGGCTCGGTGCAGCGGACTGGGCGCTGAGCGGGACGGAGATCGCGTAGCCGTTGTTCTGCACCAGGAAGACCACCGGGGCGCCGAGCACGGCCGCGAAGTTCAGCGCCTCGTGGAAGTCGCCCTCGCTGGTGCCGCCGTCGCCGAGCATCGCCAGCGCGACCACCGGCTCGCCGCGCAGCCGGGCGGCGTGCGCCAGCCCGACGGCGTGCGGGGCCTGGGTGGCGAGCGGGGTGCAGAGCGGGGCGGTGCGGCTGGCCCGCGGGTCGTAGCCGGTGTGGGCGCTGCCGCGCAGCAGGGTCAGCGCCTCCAGCGGGTCGACGCCCCGGGAGACCACCGCGAGGGTGTCGCGGTAGCTGGGGAAGAGCCAGTCGTGCTCGCCGAGCACCAGCGCGGCGGCAACCTGGCAGGCCTCCTGGCCGGTGGACGCCGGGTAGACGGCGAGCCTGCCCTGCTTGGTCAGGGTGGTGGCCTGCTGGTTGTAGCGGCGGCCGACGACCAGCCGGCGGTAGAGCTCGCGCAGCAGGGCCGGGTCGTACTTCTCCATGGCCGGGGTGCCGAGCGCCCGGACGGGGGACGGGTCCGGGAGGAGGGGCGCCGGGTCGGTGCGCGGAGCGGTGGCCCCGGGCAGCCAGCCGGGCACGCTCGTGTGGTGTCTGTGGTCGAGAACGGTCATCTCGGGGCACCTCCAGGGGTGGCGGGGGCTCCCTACCGATTGTTCGGTCGTCTGTTCATCTTGACCAGAAGCGTGACAAGGTGGTGGACATTCGGCCTGTTCGGCGGTCGACTGGTGGCAGTGTGTCCAATCGGTGGGGGTGGGGGGTCATGTCTGCTGAACAGATGTCCAGACTCGATCAGGTCGACCGGTCGATCCTTCGGCTGCTGCAGCAGGACGGTCGCGCCTCCATCCGCTCGGTGGCCGAGCGGGTGCACGTGTCCCGGGCCAACGCGTACGCCCGGATCTCCAGAATGGTCGAGGACGGCATCATCCGCGGCTTCACTGCCAGGGTGGACCACGAACGGGCAGGTCAGACCGCGTCCGCGTACGTCACCCTGAAAATCGTCCAGAACTCCTGGCGGACGGTGCGCGAACGGCTGCTGGAGCTGCCCGGGGTGGCGCACATCGCGCTGGTCGGCGGGGACTTCGACGTCCTGCTGCTGGTGCACACCGCCGACAACCAGGCCCTGCGGGAGCTGGTGCTGGGCAGCATCCAGTCCATTCCCCAGGTGCTCGGCACCCGGACCATGCTGGTCTTCGAGGAGACCGACCAGGTGCCGCCGATCTGACCGGCCGGGCCGCCGATCCGACCGGCCGGCCCACCGATCTCACCGACCGGCCCACCGGTCGGCCCGCCGCGGCGGGCCGGGCCGGTCAGCGCGCCCGCAGCCCGTCGAAGGCCAGGTGGACCACCGCGTCCGCGACGCCGTCGGCGGCCTTGAGCCCCGGCCGGTACCACTCCACGATCGAGTTGATCATCCCGAACAGCAGCCGGGTGGCCAGCCTGGGCTCCACGTCCGCGCGCAGCGAGCCGTCCGCGACCGCCGCCCGCAGCAGCTCGGCCACCTGGTGGTCGAAGTCCCGCCGGCGCTCCAGCGCCCACTGCTCGGTGGCCGTGTTGCCGCGCACCCGCAGCAGCAGCGTCACGTACGGCAGTTCCTCCAGCAGCACCTCGGCGGTGCGCCGCACCACGTGCTCCAGCCGCTCCACCGCCGGGCCCCGGACCGCGGCCGGCTCGACCAGGATCGCGAACAGCCCGTCCAGCGCCCGCCCGACCGCCAGCCGCAGCAGTTCCTCCTTGCCGCGCACGTGGTGGTAGATGGAGGACTTGGAGATCCCGGCCGCCCGGGACAGGTCCTCCATGGAGGTCCCGTCGTAGCCGCGCTCGTTGAACACGTCGACGGTCACCGCGAGCAGTGACTCCACGGTGTAGGCGGTGCGCGTGGTGTGATCGGCCATCCTCCGAGTATCCCCGGCCGCCCCCCGCGTTACGCGATCGGGTCCGACTGGTCCACACCAACCCGGAAAAGCAGGCCCTAGAATCTCCGGACGATCCGTCCACGTCCAGAGCACTGGGGTCCACGGCTGATGAACGCAATACCGGCAGTCGCCTCCGACATGCCAGAGCAGCGCAGCGAGGAGCCGGCGGACACCGGGCGCACCTGGCAGGAACGCGGCCGCCACCTGGTGGTCCGCTACGGACCGGCCGTGTGGTGCTACGCGGTGCTGAAGCTGATCGGCTTCACCGTCTTCATGAAGCTGCTCTCCTTCGCCGGTGACTACGCCAAGAAGCCGGCCCGGTTCGGCGGCGGCGCCAACCCCTGGGACGTGCTGGCCACCTGGGACGGCTGGTGGTACCAGCAGGTGGCGCAGTTCGGCTACCACCCGGCGCTCGTACCGATCCCCAACGGTCCGATCGGCTACACCATCGAGCAGAACTCGGCCGCCTTCTTCCCGCTCTACCCGGGCCTGATGCGGATGGTCTCGGAGACCACCGGCCTCGGCCTGTACGGCGCCGGGATGCTCGTCTCGGTGGTGTCCTCGCTGTTCGCCGCGGCCGGCATCTACGCCGTCGTGGAGAAGCTCACCTCGGACGCGCGCTCGGGCGTGATCGCGGCCGGCATCTGGGCGATCGTCCCGGGGTCGGGAGCCGAGTGGGCCGTCTACTCGGACTCGCTGTTCGTCGCGCTGGCCGCCTGGGCCTGCTACTGCGTGATGACCAAGCAGTGGATCGCGGCCGGGGTGATCACCCTGGTCGCCGGGCTCAACCGGCCCACCTCCGCGGCCCTGATCGGTGCCGTCGGCCTGGCCGCGATCGTCGAGCTGTACCGCCGGGAGAGCGGCGTCCTGCGCCCGCTGACCGCGATGGTGCTGGCCCCGGTCGGCCTGCTCGGCTACGTCGGCTGGGTGGGCTGGCGGACGGGCGAGTGGGGCGGCTACTTCCGGATCCAGCAGGACGCCTGGATGCACTACTTCGACTGGGGCCAGGGCACCTGGCACGCGATCCGCGGGGTGATGCTGGGCCGCAGCGACTACCCCTACGGCTTCCCGGTGCCGGACCTCCTCGCCACCCTGATCGTGTTCAGCCTGCCGGTGCTGATCGTGCTGCTGGTCCGGCTGCGCCCGCCGCTGGTGCTGACCGCCTACACGCTGGCCACGATCGTCTCGGTGCTCGGCAGCCTCGGCATCTTCGGCAACGTCTCGCGCTACCTGATGCCCGTGTTCCCGCTGTTCATCGCGCTGGCGGTGGCGATGCGCAAGCTGAGCCTGCCGGTGCTGGCCACCGTCCTGGGGACCGGGGCGGTCGCCTCCGGCTGGTACGCCGGGTACATCCTCTTCGAGCTCGGCGTGCCGTAGACCCGGATCACCCGAGCCCACGGGGGCGCGTCCGCCATGGACGCGCCCCCTGTGCGTTCCCGCCGGATTCCCCCGCTGCACCCCCTTGAGCCGACCGATCGTTCGGTTACTCTGTGACGTGTCCCGTCCTGCTTTTCGAGGCCCTCCGAGGAGCGCACAGATGTCCGCAGCGGTCACCCACCCCCTCGTCAGCGAGCTGGTCGAGCGCCACCAGGCCACCCTGGACGCCGCGCTCACCGCCGCCACCGAGCGCGACTACTGGTCGCCCTACCCCGAGTTCCCGAAGGCCTACGGCGAGAGCGGCCCGGCGGACGGCAAGGCCGCCTTCGACGCCCTGCTCGGCAAGCCCTTCGCCCTCGACGGCCACCCCACCGACGGCGACCAGGTCGGCGGCGAGGCCTCCCCGTACGGCGTCGAGCTGGGCATCACCTACCCGCACGCCGCCCCGGACGCGCTGATCGCCGCGCTCACCGCCGCCCGCCCCGGCTGGGCCGCCGCGACCCCGCTGGAGCGCGCCGCCGTCTGCCTGGAGATCCTGCACCGGATCAACGCCCGCTCCCACGAGTTCGCCCAGGCCGTCATGCACACCACCGGCCAGGCCTACGGCATGGCCTTCCAGGCCGGCGGCCCGCACGCCCAGGACCGCGGCCTGGAGGCCGTCGCCTACGCCTACGCCGAGCAGACCCGGCTGCCCCGGCAGGCCGGCTGGACCAAGCCGCAGGGCAAGCGCGACCCGCTGGTGATGACCAAGGAGTTCACCGTCGTCCCGCGCGGCCTCGCGCTGCTGATCGGCTGCAACACCTTCCCCACCTGGAACGGCTACCCGGGCCTGTTCGCCTCGCTGGCCACCGGCAACCCGGTGCTGGTCAAGCCGCACCCGCGGGCCGTGCTGCCGCTCGCACTCACCGTGCGGATCGCCCGCGAGGTGCTCGCCGAGGCCGGCTTCGACGCCGATCTGGTCTGCCTGGCCGCCGAGCACGAGGGCGGCACCGTCGCCCAGGCGCTCGCCGTCCACCCGGCGATCAAGCTGATCGACTACACCGGCTCCACCGCCTTCGGCGACTGGCTGGAGGAGCACGCCAAGCAGGCGCAGGTGTACACCGAGAAGGCCGGCGTCAACGCGGTGGTGATCGACTCCACCGACGACTACAAGGGCATGCTGGGCAACCTCGCCTTCGCGCTCTCGCTCTACAGCGGCCAGATGTGCACCACCCCGCAGAACGTGCTGATCCCGCGCGGCGGCATCGCCACCGACCAGGGCGACAAGTCCTACGACCAGGTGGTCTCCGACCTGGCCGGCGCCATCGAGGGCCTGCTGTCCGACGACGCCCGCGCCGCGGCGATCCTCGGCGCCGTGGTCAACCCCGGGGTGCTCCAGCGCTCGGCCGCCGCGGCCGGCGGCGAGTACGGCGAACTCGCCCTCGCCCCGCGCGCGGTGACCTCGCCGGACTTCCCCGGCGCGACCGTCCGCACCCCCGCCCTGGTCAAGCTGGACGCCGACAAGCCGGACGACCGCGCGGTCTTCCGCAGCGAGTGCTTCGGCCCGGTCTCCTTCGCCGTCGCCGTCGAATCCACCGCCGCCGCCGTCGAGTTGCTGCGCACCACGGTCCGCGAGAAGGGCGCCATGACCGCCTCCGGCTACACCACCTCGCCCGCGGTGGAGGCGCTGCTGGTCGAGGCCGCGCTGGACTCCGGCGTCTCGCTCTCGCTCAACCTCACCGGCGGGGTCTACCCCAACCAGACCGCCGCCTTCTCCGACCTGCACGGCACCGGCGCCAACCCGGCCGCCAACGCGGCCTACTGCGACGGCGCGTTCGTCGCCAACCGGTTCCGCACGGTGGAGATCCGCCGGCACGCCTGAGCCGTTCGACGCGTGCCCGGGTCCCGGCGGTCGCCCACCGCCGGGACCCGGCGGTTCACAGCCCCGACGGCGCCCGCGATGATGGAGGCTGGGAGAACGCCGGGAACGGCGTCCGACCGCCCTCCGAGGAACGGGAGCTGAATACATGGCCGTGAAGCCGACGACCGAAACCGACGTCCTGATCGTCGGTGCCGGACCGACCGGACTGCTGCTGGCCGGCGACCTCGCCGCCGCCGGGGTCGGCGTCACGGTGCTGGAGAAGCGGGCCGCCGAGTCCAACCTCACCCGGGCCTTCGCCGTGCACGCCCGCAGCCTGGAGCTGCTGGACGCCCGGGGCCTGGCCGAGGAGCTGATCGCCACCGGCCGTCCGCTCGCCGAACTGCGGATGTTCGACCGCTTCGGCATCGACCTCGGCTCGCTGCCCACCCGCTTCCCGTTCGTCCTGATCACCCCGCAGTACAACGTCGAGCGGGTGCTGCTGGAGCGCGCGGAGCACGCCGGCGCGACCGTGCTGCGCGGTGCCGAGGTCACCGGGCTGCACCAGGACGCCGAGGGCGTGACGCTGGAGACCCGGGACGGGCACAGCCACCGCGCCGCGTACGCGGTCGCCACCGACGGCGTCCACTCCACCGTCCGCGACCTGCTGGGCATCCCGTTCCCCGGGGAGTCCGTGGTCGACTCGGTGGTGCTGGCCGACGTCCGGCTGGACCGCGAGCCCGCCCAGGCGATCACCGTCGGCGCCAACCAGGCCGGCTTCGCCTTCATCGCCCCGTTCGGCGACGGCTGGTTCCGGATCATCGCCTGGGACCGCGAGGAGCGGTACCCGGACGGCACCACCCCCACCACCGAGCAGCTCACCGACCTCACCCGGGCCATCCTCGGCGAGGACTACGGCCTGCACGAGGTGCGCTGGAGCTCCACCTTCCACAGCGACGAGCGACAGGCCCCCAACTACCGCTCCGGCCGGGTCTTCCTGGCCGGCGACGCCGCGCACTGCCACTCCCCGGCCGGCGGCCAGGGCATGAACACCGGCCTCCAGGACGCCGCCAACCTGTCCTGGAAGCTCGCCGCCGCGCTCCGGGGCCACGCCACCGACGCCCTGCTGGACACGTACCAGACCGAGCGGCACCCGGTCGGCCGGACGGTGCTGCGCACCTCCGGCGCGCTGATCCGGCTGGCGCTCGCCGAGTCCGCCCCCACCCGCGCCCTGCGCGGGGCGCTGACCGCGCTGGGCGGCCACCTCGACCCGGTCACCGAGCGCGGCGCCAGGCTGGTCTCCGGCATCGGCATCTCCTACCCGGCCCCCAAGGACGCCCACCCGCAGGTCGGCAAGCGCGTCCCGGACCTGCGGCTGACCGCCCTGAGCAAGCCCGTCGAGGGCGCCCCCGCCGCCCCGGAGCGGCTCTACGAGGCGCTGCGCGCCGGGAAGTTCGTCCTGGTCAGCAATGACGAGCTGGCCGCCGCCGAGCCCTGGGCCGACCGCGTGGTCTGCGCCGCCCCCGCCGACCCGCACGGCAAGCTGCGCGACACCGTCCTGCTGATCCGCCCGGACGGCTACGTCGCCTGGGGCGCCGTCGACCCCGGCCAGGGCGAGCTCCGCACCGCCCTCACCGACTGGCTGGGCAGCCCGGCCTGACCGTCCTGCGGGCGGGGGGGGGGGGGGGGGCCCGGCCCCCCCCCCCCCCCCGGCCCCCCCCCCCCGCCCCCCCGCCCCCCCCCCCCCCCCCCCCCCCGCCAGCCCCGGGGCGGCA
>NZ_JBHVRT010000035.1:92017-102077 GCF_042885555.1 Kitasatospora sp. NPDC058048
CCCCGCCTGCGGGGCCCCCCGGGCGGGCGCGTCGGGGGGGCGGGGGCGGGGGGCCCGGCGCCCCCGCCCGCACTGCTCCGGCCCGCCCGCCGGCCCGTCAGCCCGTCAGCCCGCCGGCCCTCCGATCAGCCGCGGGCCTTCACATAGTGCCGCGCCGCCTTCGCCCGGTTCCCGCACACCGCCATCCGGCACCACCGCCGGCGGCCGTTCTGCGAGGCGTCGAAGAAGTGCAGGATGCACGCCTCGTGCGCGCACTGCCTGACCCGGTGGGCCCCCTCGCCGAGCAGCGCGAGGAAGCCGTCCGCCGCCAGCCAGGGCGCCAGCCACTGCGGCCCGTCGGCCTCGATCCGGTCCTCGGCCCCGCCCGGTGCCGCCGTGCGCCGGATCCGTCCGCGCGCCAGCACCGCGTCCAGTCCGTCCCGCGCCGCGGCGCCCAACTCGCCCTGCTCGCGGGCGTCCCGGGCGGCCGACAGGATCGCCTCGCGGGTCTGCCGGATCGCCGCCAGGCCCGCCTCGTCGGCCGCGCAGCGCCCGCCCAGCCCGGCGGAGGAGAGCCAGATCGCGTACCCCTCGACGTCGGTGAGCAGATCGTTGACGGGCGTTCCGGCCCAGCGGGTGTTGAGCAGGTCGAGCGCGAGCGGCTCGCCGATCAGCGGTCGCGGGTCCCTCGGGTCGGGCTGCGCATCGGTCATGGCTCTCCCTCGGCTCGGTCCGATTCTACGTCCGCCCCCATCGGCCGAACCGGTCCGGTCCGGGCCGGACCGGACCCGGAATCCCGGTCATTCACTGTATGGAACCGCCGGGTTTCCCACTCTCCACAGTTGACTGTTTTTTAGCAACGAATTGCCCGGCCATGAGCCAATTCGCACACGGGTTCTGTCATGTTCGAGCCAGCGTTCTCGACCCCCTGAACGCCTGGCCCCTTGCCGGCCCCCACAGCCGGCCAGAGGAGGATCCGTTGCGTCCCCGCTCCCTTGCCCTCGCCGCGGCGATAGCCGTGCTGCCGCTGACCGCCGTCTCGCTCGGTGTCTCCACCGCGCAGGCCGCCACGCCCAACGCCACCCCGCGCGTCGCCCTGCCGAACACCGTGAACCCCGCAGTGGCCCACTCGGAGAAGAAGGGTGACGTTCCGGCCGAGCAGCAGATCGCGGTGTCCGTCAGCCTGAAGCTGCGCGACACCGACGCCCTGGACCGCTTCCTCACCGCCGTCGCCACCCCGGGCACCGCGGAGTACGGCCACTACCTGACGCCGGAGCAGTTCACCGCACGGTTCGGCCCGACCCAGGCCGCCGTCGACCAGGTCAGGACGTACCTGGCCCAGCAGGGCCTGACCGTCGGCGACGTGAGCGCCAACCGCCAGGTGGTCAACGCCCACGGCACCGCCGCCCAGGTCTCCCAGGCCTTCGGCACCCACGAGAGCTCGTACCTGGACCCGCAGCTGCAGCGCGCCTTCTTCGCCAACGACGCCGCGGCCTCGATCCCCTCCGACCTGGCCGCCGTGGTCCAGGGCATCAGCGGCCTGGACAACCACGCGGTGCGCAAGAACCGCATCGCCACGCCGAACGCCATCACCCCGAACGCGGCCACCGCCACCCCGAGCGGCATGGCCCCGGCCCAGTACACCGGCGCGTACAACCTCAACAGGACCGGCGCGGACGGCACCGGCACCACGGTCGCGCTGTGGGAGTTCGACGGCTACAAGTCCTCGAACCTGACCACCTACGACTCCCAGTACGGCCTGTCCGGCCCGGCCGTCTCCACCGTCTCGGTGGACGGCGCCAACTACGACTCCGCCCCCGGCCAGGGCCAGGGCGAGGTCGAGCTGGACAGCGAGATCGTCCGCGGCGCGGCGCCCAAGGCCACCCAGCTGGTCTACGAGGCGCCCAACAGCGACCAGGGCGAGATCGACATGGCCAACAAGATCGTGACCGACAACAGGGTCTCGGTGGTCTCGATCTCCTGGGGCTCCTGCGAGCCGGACACCACCGCCTCCTCGATGACCGCGGTCGACAACGCCTTCAAGCAGGCCGCCGCCCAGGGCATCTCGATCTTCTCCGCCTCCGGCGACGACGGCTCCCGCGACTGCACCCGCTCGACCAGCGGCTCCTCCGTCAAGGCGGTCGACTTCCCGGCCTCCAGCCCGCACCAGACCGGCGTCGGCGGCACCAACCTCAAGGTCTCCAGCGGCAACGCCTACTCCTCGGAGAGCGCCTGGAGCACCGCCGGCGGCGGCGTCTCCACCGTGTTCGCCAAGCCGAGCTGGCAGACCGGCACCGGTGTCAGCGGCACCATGCGCACCGTCCCGGACGTCTCCTCCAACGCCGACCCGGCCAGCGGCTTCGCGATCTACACCGCCGGCGGCTGGCAGGTCTACGGCGGCACCAGCGCCGCCGCGCCGCTCTGGTCCGGCTACGCGGCCCAGTTCAACCAGAAGGCCAAGACCGCCGGGCAGCCGGTCCTGGGCGAGGCGAGCCCGCGGCTGTACTCGGTCGCGAACAGCAGCGCCTACGGCAGCACCTTCCACGACGTGACCACCGGCGCCAACCAGGACTTCTCCGCGAAGGCCGGCTACGACCAGGTCACCGGCTGGGGCTCCCCGGTCGCCGACGCGCTGACCACCGCCCTGCTCGGCGGCGGCACCACCCCGCCGTCCGGCGGCTGCACCGCCGCCCAGCTCGTCACCAACGGCGGCTTCGAGACCGGCACCGCCTCCCCGTGGACCACCTCCAGCGGCGTGGTCGACAACAGCTCCTCCCAGGCGGCCCACTCGGGCAGCTGGAAGGCCTGGATGAACGGCTACGGCTCGGCCCACACCGACACCATGTCGCAGACCGTCTCGATCCCGGCCGGCTGCGCCTCCGCCAAGCTGACCTTCTGGCTGCACATCGACACCGCGGAGACCGGCACCACCGCGTACGACAAGCTGACCGTCCAGGCCAACAGCACCACGCTGGCGACCTACTCCAACGCGAACGCCGCCGCGGGCTACGTCCAGCGCACCCTGGACCTGACCTCCTTCGCCGGCCAGACCGTGACCATCAAGTTCACCGGCACCGAGGACTCGTCGCAGCAGACCAGCTTCGTGATCGACGACGTCGCGCTGAACGTGAGCTGATCACCGACCGGTAGCACCACCGAACCCCCGCCGGGGCGGAGCCGTCAGGGCCCGCCCCGGCGGTGTCCGTCCGGGCCCGCCCACGGCGGTGTGCGGGCCCAGGTCGGCGGCTCGTGTTTCCGGACTGTTTCAAGATCGCTAACCCTTCGGTCCACCTGCCGTGACCACTGTCATACGCACGACTGATGACGTAGCCTCTCGACCGTGCATAGGGTTCCCCAAAGCTCGGTGAAGCCGCTGGCGGCGCGCCCCGGCGCCGGCCCGGTCCCGCCGAACTCACCTGGTGGGGAGGGTCACCGCATGGCCGCACAGCAACCACAGGACGCCGCGCGACTGCGGCTGGTCGGGTCGCACACGGAGCGCCCCGGACCGGCTCCCGCCGGCGCCCCCGCACCACCGCCCGGCCGGCTCGCCCCGGTCGGCGGCTTCGCCGACACCCTGCACCTGGCCATCGAGGCCAGCGGCCTCAGCCTGGACCGCATCCGCGCCGCCCTCGCCGGACGTGGCGTCAGGGTCAGTGTCACGACCCTGAGTTACTGGCGGCGCGGCCGCAGCCAGCCCGAACGGGCCAGCTCGCTGCGCGCCGTCCACCTGCTGGAGGAACTGCTCGGCCTGCCGCACAGCGCGCTCTCCTCCCTGCTCGGCCCGCCGCGCCCGCGCGGCCGCTGGGCCGCCGCGGCCAACACCTGCCACCTCGGGCTGGAGGACGTCTGGCCGGGCGAGCAGGAGATCGCCAACATCTTCGCCGAGCTGAACGCCCCGCCGGCCGGCGAGCTGGAGCGGCTGAGCATCCACGACTCCTACTACGTGGACGCCGAGCGGCGCGGCAACCTGCTGCGGATGCGCCAGGTGGTGCGCGCCACGGTCGGCGGCGTCGGCCGCTGCCTGGTGGTGCACATGGCCGACGAGGAGGCGGCCGGCTGCCCGGAGATCACCTCGGTGCGGCACGGCCGGCTTGGCCGGGTGCGCCGCCGCCCCGAGGCCGGGCTGATCGTCGCCGAGCTGATGCTGGACCGCCCGCTCGGCCTCGGCGACAGCACGGTCTTCGAGTACGAGGTGGAGATCCCGCCCGGCGGCCCGACCATGGAGTACAGCCGCCGCTTCGCCAGCCCGGTGCGCGAGTACGTGCTCCAGGTGCACTTCGACCCGGCGGCCGTCCCCGCGCACTGCGAGCGCTACGACCGCGAGCCCGGCGCCGACGTCGACCACCGCCGCGAACAGTTGTGGATCGGCGCCTCGGCGAGCGCCCACGTCCTGGCCCCGGACCAGCAGCCGGGCCACATCGGCATCCGCTGGGAGTGGGCCTAGCCAGGGGCCGGGCCCTCCCTCTTTCCGAGCCCCGTCGGGACCGTCAGGCCCGGCGGGGCTTTCGCGTGCCCACCGCAAAACCTAACCGTTCCAGTGCCGTTCGCTGGTTGACGCTGCATCACCTAACTCCTACTCTCATGAGTACCGGTTAGGCAGCAGCCTTGCCGGACGCCGAAGCCTCCAGGAGTGACCAGGCATGTCCGCCACCACCCAGCTCCGCACCCTGCAGACCGGCCACGTGGGACTGAACGTCACCGACCTGGCCCGCTCGCTCGACTTCTACCGCGCCGTGTTCGGCCTGGAGGTCACCGCCGAAGGCACCGACCCCGAACGCCGCTACGCCCTGCTCGGCCGCGACGGCCGCCTGGTGGTGACGCTCTGGCAGCAGAGCGCGGGCACCTTCGCCACCACCGGCCCCGGCCTGCACCACCTCTCCTTCGAGGTCGAGAGCCTCGACGAGGTCCGCGCCACCGAACGGCTGCTGCGCGGGCTCGGCGCGGAGTTCGCCTACGACGGCGTCGTCCCGCACAGCGAGGGCTCGGCCTCCGGCGGCATCTTCTTCACCGACCCGGACGGCATCCGGCTGGAGGTCTACACCCGCACCGGCGTGGACGGGACCGACGCTGAAGCCCCCACCGCCGCCGCCCCGACCTGCGGCTTCTTCTAGAACGCGCCCCGACCACCGCCAGGGAGCCGACCATGACCACCAGCACGCCGTACCACCCCGGCGAGCGGACCGTCCAGGCCCGGGCCGACCGGACCGGACGGGCCGACCACGCCGGCCGGTCGATCCGCCGCACCGTCCCGACCGTCGCCGCCCGCTTCCTGACCGAGCGCCGGATGCTGGTCCTCGGCGCCGCCGACCGGGACGGCCGGGTCTGGGCCACCCAGCTGGCCGGCCCGGCCGGCTTCCTCTCCGCCCCGGACGAACACACCCTGGCCGTCGCCGCCCTCCCCGCCGGGGCCGACCCGCTGGCCGGGGCGCTGGACCGCCCGGCCCTCGTCGGCACCATCGCACTGGACCCGGCCGGCCGGCGCCGGATGCGGCTCAACGGGCGTTCCGTCCCGGACGGCCGGGGCGGGCTGCTGGTGCACGCCGAGGAAGTGGTCGCCAACTGCCCGAAGTACATCCAGCGCCGCACCCCGACGGACCGCCCGGCCGCCGGCCCGCCCCGCACGGTCGCCACCGGTCCGGCGCTGACCACCGCGCAGCGCCTGGCGGCGGCCACCGCGGACACCTTCTTCATCGCCAGCACCGGCCCGGACGGCAGCGTGGACGCCTCCCACCGCGGCGGCCTCCCCGGCTTCCTGCAACCGGTGGCACCGGACCGGCTGCGCTGGCCGGAGTACCCGGGCAACAGCATGTTCCTGACGCTCGGGAACCTGGAGCTGGACCCGCGCGCCGGCCTGCTGCTGCCCGACTGGGAGACCGGCGGGGCGCTGCTGGTGACCGGCGAGGCCCGCGCCGACTGGTCCGAGGAGGCCCGGCAGGGCGTCCCGGGCGCCGAACGGATGGTCGAACTGACCGTCACCGGTGTCGTCGAACTGGCCGACGCCACCCCGCTGACCTGGAGCGACCCCGAGTACTCGGCCGCCATCCCGCGCTGACCGCACGTCACCACCTCTAGGCCATCCCACCGATCGACGCCACGTCCGGGAGCCGAACGGGTCTCACCCGTTCGGCCTAACCCACCGTGACTCATCCCGCCCGCTTTGGGACTTTGGTCCGGATAACACGCGGAATAGTCCGGGAAAGAGGCGGAGCATGACCCTGACCGACCCCCTGTCCCCGCTCATCGAGTTCGACGACGTCGAACCGGCGGAGGACTGCATATGCGGGGGCTGCAACGCCCGCCGACGCGCACGGCTGCACGCCGCGCCGGTTCACGAGGGCGGCCACGCCGCCGCCCGCAGCGTCCGCCGCCGGGCCGCCGTCCTGATGGCCGCCGTGGGCACCGCGATAGGCGGCGGAACGGCCGCCGCCGGCGCCGCCACCGCGGCCCCCGCACCCGGCCCCACCCCGGGCGGCAGCAGCAACGCCCGGTCACAGACCCCCCAGGGCGAGGTCAGCGGCCTCTACGGCCAGGCTCCCGGCGCCCGCGCCTTCGCCGCCCCGCGCACCGCCGCGGCGCCGCTCACCCGGGCCCAGATCATCCAGCGCGCCCAGACCTGGGTCGACCAGGGTGTGCCGTACAGCATGAGCCGCTACTGGTCGGACGGCTACCGCCAGGACTGCTCCGGCTTCGTCTCGATGGCCTGGGGCCTGGGCAGCAGTCAGACCACCTGGACACTGCCCGGCTTCGCCGAGCGGATCGGCAAGAACGACCTCCAGCCCGGCGACGTCCTCATCTACAACAACCCGGCCAACCCCCAGGCCGGCTCGCACGTGGTGATCTTCGGCGGCTGGACCGACTCCTCCCGCACCAAGTACGTCGCCTACGAGCAGACCGGCCCCGCCACCAAGAAGCGCTCCACCCCGTACGCGTACTGGAACAACTCCGGCGGCTACGTCCCGTACCGCTACACCGGCCTGTCCGCCGGCGGCAACGACGGCGGCGGCACCTCCTCGACCGCCTTCCCCGGCACCGCCCAGTTCGGCCCCGGCGCCAACAACGCGTACGTCACCAGGCTCGGCCAGCTGCTGGTGCGGCGCGGCGGCGCCGCGTTCTACTCCGAGGGCCCCGGCCCGCGCTGGACAGAGAGCGACCGCCGCGCCGTCCAGGCCTTCCAACAGGCCCAGGGCTGGCGCGGCAACGAGGCCGACGGCATCCCCGGCAAGGACACCTGGGACTACCTGGTCAACGGCAAGGGCCGCGACATCGGCGGCGGAACCGGCACCCCGCTGCCGCCCCCGCCGCCCACCACCGGCGGCTCGGCCTTCCCCGGTGCGCGGTACTTCGGCCCCGGCCAGAACAACGACCACGTCCGTCAGCTCGGCGAACAGCTGGTCCGCAAGGGCTTCGGCGGCTCGTACGGCGTCGGCCCCGGCCCGCACTGGACGGAGAGCGACCGCCGCGCCGTCCAGGCCTTCCAGCAGGCCCAGGGCTGGCGCGGCAGCGAGGCCGACGGCTACCCGGGCCCCGACACCTGGCGCCGGCTCTTCTCCTGACGGCCCCACCGGGGCGCGGTGCCCGCCCGGGCACCGCGCCTCAGCGCCGCCCCGACATCCAGTGGAAGAGGCCCATCCCGACGCTGGTCGCCAGGTTGAAGCTGGACACCCCCGGCTGCATCGGCACCGCCACCAGGTGGTCGGCGCGCGCCTTGAGCTCCTCCGACACGCCGTGCCGCTCGGTGCCGAAGACCAGCAGCGCCTCGTCGGGGAACGGGACGTCCCGGATGTCCGCCCCCTCCGGATCCAGCACGTACAGGGGCCCGTCCGGCAGTTGCTCCGGCTCCAAGCGCTCGACCGCGGTCGCGAAATGCAGTCCCGCGCTGCCCCGCAGCACGTTCGGGTGCCACGGATCCAGGTCCCCGGTGGTCACCACCCCGGTGGCACCGAACCCCGCCGCCAGCCGGATCACCGCTCCGACGTTCCCCAGGTTGCGCGGATTCTCCAGCACCACCACCGGCGCCGTCCGCGGCCGGCGGGCCAGCACCGCCCGGTTCGCCCGCGCACCGGGCCGCACCGCCGACGCGGCCACCCCCGTCGGGTGCAACCGCGGCACCAGCCCCCGCAGCACGGCCTCCGGCACCTCCACCGCGAGCCCCTCCAGCGCCGGCACGACATCCGGCGCCAGCTCACCCGCCAGCGCCAGCAGAGCCGCCCGGTCGGCGGTCAGCACCCGCCGCACCTCGCCCCCGAACCGCAGCGCGTGCTTCAGCGCGTGGAACCCGTCCAGCAGCACCGCCCCCGGCTCCCGCTCGACCGCCCGCCAGGCCCGTACCAGCTCGTCCTCGTCCATGGCGGTCACTCTGTCACCCGCCCCGGACCCGGCTCACCGGGCCGCCCGGCCGCGGCGATCACCTCGTCGAAGCCCAACGCGCGCCCGGGCGGTCCGTCCGGTTCGCCGGCCAACCCGGCCAGCGCGAGGTCCAGGTGCCGGTGGACCAGGGAGCCGTCCGCGTCCAGCGCCGCCAGCGCCCCCGGCAGCGGACGGGACACCCGGACGCAGAGCAGCACCAGGTCCCCCGTCCCCACGTCGGGGCGCAGCCGCCCGGCCTCCCGCGCGGCCCGCAGCAGCCCCTCGACCGCCACGACGGTGCCCCGGCGAACGGCCACCAGCTCCTCGTCCACCACCAGGTGCTCCAACAGCACCACGATCGCCGCCCCCATCCGCAGATCGGCGGCGGCGTGCACGAAGCGGCGCAGCGCCAGGTACGGATCCGGCTCGGCCGCCCGCGCCTGCTCGGCGGCCTCGGTGAGCCGGGCCAGCAGGTCGGTGACCAGCTCGCGGACCAGCGCCTCCCGATCGGGGAACCGCCGGTAGAGCGTGCCCGGGCCGACCCCGGCCCGCCGCACCACCGCGTCCAGCGGGGCGTCCGGGCCCCGCTCCAGGAACACCTCGCAGGCGGCGTCCAGGATCCTGCGCCGGCTGCGCTCCGCGTCGGCCCTCATCCACAACTCCCTAACCGGAGAAAATCTCTCCCCCTATGCTAGCGTCACCAGAAGCGGAGAAAATTCCTCCGTCTTCTCGCCCTCTTCAAGGAGCGACCCCATGCAGCCCGGCCTCACCATCCGCACCGAAATCGACGGCACCCCCCACCCCCGGGAGGCCGTCCTCGCCTGGGAACTCGACCGCGCCCGCGCCGCCCTGCGCCTGCTCAAGCAGCGCCTCGGCGACGACCGGACGCGCGAACTGCTCACCCCCGACACCACCGCCGCCGACACCGCCCTGGCCGGCTGGGCCCGCGCCTCCGCCGGCCGCCGGCGCACCGCCGTCACCGAACTCACCGCCACCGGCATCGACGCCGACACCTTCCTCACCTGGTGGCAGACCCGCCTGCAGGCCGGCGACCGCGCCGCCCTGCTCGCCGCCAACCCCGAGCACTACCTCGCCGACTCCACCGGCGAGCAGGTCGAGATCATCGAAACCATCGGCACCGGCCCGGCCCGCTTCTTCCTCCGCTTCCACCACGACCTCCCCGGCGACGACACCTTCCCGGTCCGCATCGGCGGCACCGGCACCCTCGCCGACGGCACCGAGGTCCTCCACGTCCTCCACGAATTCGCCGACACCCCCGACGGCCTGCGCATCCGCCTCACCGTCCAGTTCCCGGAAGCCGCCCCCGACCTCCTCCCCACCGGCCACCAGTGGCACTTCGCCTGCGAGTTCACCAACTGGCTCCAAGCCGCCCACGCCGCCTGACCCCATCACCCCAACCCCAACACCACCGAGAGGAGCACCCCACCCCCAGCGCGAAAGGTGCCCCACCCTCCCCATCGCGAAAGGTGCCCCCTCCCCCGCGAGAGGGACGCGCTGCGGAAGGGGGCGGCGCAGGGGGTGGGTGCGGAGAGGGGCGTGACGGGTGATTTTCAGACTGCCAACGGTCTCAACGCCCCACCCCTCGGAGTGGGCAGTCTGAAAATCATCCAGCCCCCGGAGCCCCCCCCCCCCCCGCCCCGCCCCCCCCCCCCCCCCCCCCCCGGGCCCCCCCCCCCGCGCGGGCGCCCCCCCCGCAGCGCCCCCCCCCCCCGCC
>NZ_JBHVRT010000035.1:102087-108855 GCF_042885555.1 Kitasatospora sp. NPDC058048
GGGGTGTTTTTGTTTTTTTTCACTCCTCCCATGTTAAACCCCCCCACCCCGCGGGGGTGGTTTACATTAAAAAACACCCCCCCCCGCGCCCCCCCACCCCCGGAGCCGCCCCCGGCCCCCCACCCTCCCGAGAACCACCCTCCCGAGAGCCCTCCCCCACAGAAGACCCCCGCAAAGCCCGCTCCAGATCCCGCAGGGCCTGCCCCACCAACCGGGTCCCCGCCCTCACCACATCCCGCTGCACCCCCGCCGGCGCCGCCGCCAGCCCCTCCTCCAACCACACCTGGGCGTCCCGCACCGCCCCGAACTCCACCGTCCGCCCCGTCAGCATCGCCCCCGCCGCGAGCGCCGTCGCCAGCCGCAGCTCCTCCGCGTACGCCCCCGCCCCCGGCACCGGCTCCGCGTCTCCCGCCGGCAGGTGGGCCTCCAGCAGCACCGCCGCCCGCCCGAGGGCGCCGACCGCCGCCCGGGCCCGGTCGATCTGGCGCCGGCTCACCCCGGCCAGCCCGGATTCGTGCCGCCCCGGTTCGGCGTCGGCCCGCTGCATCGCCTGGAACAGTTCGGAGCGCGCCTCCCGGGAGTCCAGCAGCGCGCTGCGCACCACCCGCCCGCGCGACGCCGCCGGCTCCTCGTAGCAGGCGATCACCGCCGCCGCGTACCGTCCGGCGGCCGCCAGCCATTCGGCGAGCCGTTCGCCGAGCCGGGCGGTCTGCCAGGTCGGGAAGAGCGCGTACGTGACGAGTGCGATCGATCCGCCGAGCAGGGTGAGCCCGACCCGTTCGACGGCCGTCACCAGCGGGTTGCCCTCCTGCAGTCCGAGCAGGAACACCACGTACGTGGAGATCCCGACCGTGGTGAGCGCGTACCCGGTGCGGAACGCCAGGTACGACCCGCCGATGCAGATCACCGCCAGCGCGGCCAGCACCCATTGCCCGGGGTGGGCGAGCTGCACCACGAGCGTCGAGACGGCGACCCCGACCACCGTTCCGGCCAGCCGGGCGACGCCCCGGCTGTAGGTCTGGGCGAAGTCCGGCCGCATCACCATCGCGGCGGTCATCGGCGCCCAGTACCCGTGGTGGAATCCGGCGAGCCGGGCCAGCAGGTAGGCGACGGTGACCACGCCGGCGAGCCGGACGGCGTGCTGGAAGATCGCCGAGCGCGGGTGCAGCTGCCGCCGCACGGCCCGTGCCGCGACCGGCAGCATCCGGGCGATGGTGGGTTTGCGCAGCGCCCCGCCGGCCCCGACGACGGGGGTGGTGATGGTGTCCTCGTCGTTGCGGTCCAGGGTGTCCGCGGCCTTCCGCAGCAGCCCGCCGAGCCGCCGGGCGGAGCGCCGGGCCGCGCCCTGGAGCCGCGGCCCGTCGTCGGAGCCGACCAGGGTGAGCGAGGGCGCGGAGCGGGGGAGCCGGACGGGGTCGCCGGTGCGGATCGCCCGGGCGAGGGCGTCCATGACCTCGGCGGCGGCGGCCAGCACTTCCCGGGCCCGGTCCCGTCCCGGCCCTTCCTCGGGGGCGCCCACCTTGGGGTCGGCGAGTGCGGCGAGGGTGGGCCGGATGCGCTCGGCGGTGCCGCGCAGTCCGCGCAGCTCGGGTGGCCGGTGGCGGTCCTGCCAGGGGGTGAGGGCGGCGGCGTGGCGGGCCGTCATGAACGGCTCCGGATCGACGTGCGCGGTCGGGTCCTGTCGCAACCGGCGGGCGTAGTCGGCGAGTTCGGCGTAGGTGTCGGCGAGGGCCTCCCGTTGGGCGGTCCAGCTGCCGATCGGCC
Source organism: Kitasatospora sp. NPDC058048 (assembly GCF_042885555.1). Lineage (NCBI taxonomy): Bacteria > Bacillati > Actinomycetota > Actinomycetes > Kitasatosporales > Streptomycetaceae > Kitasatospora > Kitasatospora sp. NPDC058048. Next base: position 103,852 of record NZ_JBHVRT010000035.1, read on the forward strand.
AGACGGTGATGACGGTGGCCTGGGCGACTCCGCCCAGGGCGGCGACGAGCCCGTGGCCGAGCGCGGTGACCGTGCTGACCGGGAGTTGCACGACGATCAGCATCACCGAGACGGTGTTGGTGGCGACCACTCCGGCGGTCGGCCCGATCGCCCAGGCCAGTCCGGCGCCGAAGGCCCACACCGCGAGCAGCACCGGGAACAGCCCGGGGACGCCGGCGGCCAGGTAGCCGAGGAAGGTGCTGATGCCGAGTCCGGCGCCGGCGGCGACGGCGAGGCTGGCCCGGGGCCGGAAGCTGCGCTGGAAGGTGGCCGAGCCGGCGATGAACGCGCCCATCGCGGCCGAGGTGGCGAGCGCGACCCCGCCGAGCGCGAGGGTGGGGAAGAGCACCAGCGCCACCGCGACGGCCCCGCGCACCGCCCGCTTGGGGTCGGTGAGCGCCCGGTCCAGGGTGAGCCCGGTCCGCGCGGTGTCACGAAGTGCGGCGAACCAGGACATAGCGACATCCTAGGCCGGATACCTCCGCCGGATCCGGCTCAGCCGCGCCGCCGCCCACAGCAGTGCCCCGGTCGGCAGGAACACCGCGTCCGCCGCGATCATCGCGAGCGAGAAGACCGGCAGCCCGAGCACGACCGCGATCCCCGCGTGCTCCAGCATCATGACGGCCAGCAGGCCGTTCTTGACCCGCCGGTTGAGCAGCGTGAACGGGAACGCCACCTGGAGGATCACGGTGCCGTAGGAGATCAGGAAGACCGGCAGCAGCGCCGAGCCGACCAGCGCGGACAGCCCCGGCCAGGGCGTGAAGTAGTCCAGGTGCAGCGGGTAGTACAGCGCGGTGCCGTCCTGCCAGCGCGTGCCCTGCACCTTGTACCAGCCGGCCGTCGCGTAGATCAGCACCACCTCGACGGCGATCACCAGCATCGCGCAGTTGTGCGCCATGTTCGCCAGCGCGTCGAGCACCGCCCGCGGCTCGCCGTCCGGCCGCAGCCGGCCGAGCGTCCACCAGAGCCCGGCCGCCGTCCAGAGCGCCCAGAACAGCGGCGACCAGCCGAGGTACGGGAAGGCCCGGTCGGTCCAGGTCAGGGTGTCCCCGGCGAAGCCGCCGAACTGACAGGCCGCCAGGACGGCTCCGAGCACCGCCCAGAGCATCACCCCGGTCCGCCCGGGTGCTCGGCGCCGGGCGTCCAGCGACCAGACCTCGGCGCAGCGGGTGAAGACCAGGTAGACCGCCATCAGGTGGACGACGTTGTCACCGCCGTCGCCGAGGAAGACGTCGCGGTTCTGCAGGGACAGCACGGTGACCAGGAACAGCACCGTGCTCGCCCTGGTCCGCCAGCCCAGCAGCACGGCCAGGGCGGCCAGCACGGCCAGGTGGTAGACCAGCTCGAACCAGAGCCGGCCGCCGAACCAGGGCAGCACGGTGAACGCCCCGTTGTCGGCCAGCAGCCGTTCGGCCAGCTCCGCCGACCAGGGGGAGAGGTCGCCGTACAGCACCCGCCGGTGCGGCCACTCGCGCAGCAGGTGGGCCAGCCAGACCAGCCCGAAGCCGATCCGCACCACCGCCGCCTGGTGGCGGCCGAGCGCCCGTCCGGTGAACGCCTCCGCGGCCCGCCCGAGCGGTGCCCGCGGCCCGCGTGCCGGCCCCGCCGCCCCGGACTCCACCGGCCGGCCGGCCCCGGTCTGCCGGGGCACCCCGCCGACCGGCCCCGCCCCGCCCGGTGCGGCGGCCCGCACCGTCGCCTCGTTCATCCGAGCAGCCCCCGGTAGTCCTCGTCCGTCACCGGCCACCACGGCAGCTCCCGCACCCGGGGCGCCGCCGGCGCGGGCTCGCCGCTCCAGGACGGCGGCGGGACGGTGGCCGCGGTCGACCGGAACTGGATCTCCACGACCCGCCCGCCGTCCGCCTCCCGGCCGATCCGCTGCAGGGCGATCCGCTCGAGGTACTGCTCGGCGAGCCTGCCGCGCGGGGAGGCCGGGCTCTCGTCCTGCGGGTTGTGCGAGCCGTCGTAGAAGTCCCAGGCCCGGCGCAGCAGGTTCTGCTCGACGTGGCTGGGCGCCGGGTTGCCCCGTATCGCGGCGACGTCCTGGGCGGTCAGCCCGATCCAGTCGTGGGTGCGGGTGGACCCGTCGGGCGCGGCGGTGCGGATCCGGGCGTCCACGCTCACGTTCTGCTGGAGCGGGTTGGGCGCGAACAGCTTCCAGTTCTGCTCGAACTCCGGGTACACCACGCCGTCGACCTCGTCCCGGTACTGCCGGGACACCGAGTTGGCGGGCGCGACGTGCAGGAACACCGCGGCGAGGAACAGCCCGGTGCCGCCGGCCAGCACCGAGCCGGCGAAGCCGAGGACCAGCTGCGCGGGCCTGGACCAGGTCCTCCCGGCAGCCGGCCGGTCCGTCGTCTCGGTCATGGCCTCCCCCGACCGGTCGGCGGGCGCCACCGGCCCGGTGCCGGCGCGCTCGCGCGCGCCCATCCTGCCGCACGGCACGGGCGGCGGGTGCCGGGCCGTCAGAGGACGAAGGCCTCCTGGCCGGTGCTGCTCACCATCGGACGGCCCGCACCCTGCCAGGCGTGCATCCCGCCGTCCACGTTCACCGCGTCCCGGCCCTGCTGGACCAGGTACTGGACGACCTGCGCGGAGCGGCCGCCGACCCGGCAGAGCACGTACAGCTTCTCCTCCGGCAGCTCGCCGAGGCGGGCGATCACCTCGCCGATCGGGATGTGCAGCGCGCCGTCGACGTGGCCGGCGTCCCACTCGTCCTGCTCGCGCACGTCCAGCAGGGCGGCGTCGGCGGGCACGGCGGCGGCGTCGGCGGAGGGGATCTGCGGGAACATCGTGTGGCTCTCCTGGGATTCGCGGGGATGCGTGTCATTGTCGCCCACCGGCGCCGTACCCCGGCCGCCGGAGGCCGTACCGTCCGCCGGAGCCGGCCCGCCGAGCAGCCGCTCCAGCTCGGTCCGCCGTTCGGCGGCCTTGGCCAGCAGTTCCTCGGCGAGCTGTTCCAGCAGGCGGTCCGGGTCCTGCGGGGCCAGGGCGAGCAGCTGGCCCATCGGGGTCTGCTCCAGCCGGACCTGCTCGGTGGCGGTCTCGGTGATCTTGGCGGTCAGCCAGTCCAGCCGGCGGCGCAGCCAGTCCGCGCGGTCGGGCGCGTCGACGGCGGGCGCGGCCTGCGGCGCGGTGGACCACTCGGCGGCCAGGGCCCCCAGAGCGGTCGCGTCGCCGTACGCGTAGGCCTCGTTGACCCGGGCCAGGAAGGCGGCCCGGCGCTGCTGCTCGGCAGGGTCGGTGGTCAGGTCGGGGTGGGCGCGGCGGACCAGCTCGCGGTAGATCCGCTGGGCGTCCTTGCCGGGCCGCACCCGCTCCGGTGCGGCGGGCGGCGGGGCCGCCTCCCCGTCCTGGCCGGACTGCTCCCGCACCGAGTCGAAGAGCGCGTCCAGGTCCGGCAGGTCCTCGACCTGCTGCCGCGCCTCGGCGGCCCGGCGCAGGTCCTCCGGCCGGCCGGTGCGGGCCGCGACGGCCTCGGCGACCAGCGCGTCCAGTTCGTCCAGCCGGGCGTACAGCGGGCCGAGCAGCTGGTGGTGGATCAGCGCGAAGTTGTCGATCTCGACCCGCAGCGTCTGGACGTCCACGTCCATGCTGAGCCAGGCGAGCTCGGCGGCGGCGACCCGCTCCTCCAGTGCCTGCTGCTCCGGGTCCGTCCAGCGGGCGGGGCTCTGCGCGCTCACTTGTCGCCTCTGTCTCGTCCGGCCGGCTGCGTCCTGCGGACCACCCGTACGGGCGGTCCGGCCTGCCACCCTACCGCCGTGGTCGCGGGCCCCGTCCGGGTGAACCGGAGGCACGAACCGGCGTGCGGCACACGACACGCAACCGATCCTGAGGAATCTCCCCGTTTCGGTGTCGAGCCCGGCCCGGTCCGTGCTTCGCTGGTATCCGCACAGCGTGCCTTCCTCCGGAGCGACGGCCGCCCCCGGGCGCGGCGGCCAGGCGGGAGCAGAGCGAATCCATGGTGGCCGAGTCCAACTCCACACCGCGGCCGGCGGGCGACGGAACCGCGCCGGGCGACCACCCGACGGGTGTGGCCGCCCTGGTCCGGCTCGTCCCCGTCCTGATCGACCGGTCCGGCCGGATCGCCCAGTGGGGCCGGGCCGCCGAGGAACTCTTCGGCCACCGCGCCGAGGTCGCCCACGACCGCCCGGCCTCCGGCCTGCTGCCCGCCCTGGAACCCCGGGCGCGCGAACGCTGCTCCGTCCGCCGCCCCTGCGACGCGTTCGACACCCTCGCCGAGCGGACCACCGACGGCCGCCCCTGGGCCGGCCGGCTGACCGTCACCGACCGCGAGGAGCACCAGCGCGACGTGCTCTGGTGGGCCTACCCGCTGCCCGGCCCGGCCGGCGGACTGCTGGCGCTGGCCGCCGACGCCCGCCCGCTGCGCTCCACCGGGCCGCGGCTCGCGCTCGGCGAGCGGCTGCTCCCCTTCGCCGCCGCGCCCGGCGCCCGGGGCGGCTTCCACACCCTGACCGCGGCGCTCACCCCGGCCGCCCGGCCGGTGCCCGAGCCACTGGCCCGGCTGCTGCCCGCCGGCCACCGCGCGGCGCTGCTGGCCGCGCTGGACCGGGGCGGACTGCCCGCCCTGCGACTGGACCCGGCCACCGTGCTGCCGGTGCTGCCCGCCGACGCGCAGACCGGTACGGCGCACGCGGCCGCCGGCCTCGGCCGCCGCTACCCGACGCCCCAGCAGCGCGCCGCCCGGGTCGGCCCGCCGCCGCAGCCCGAACAGGGCGCGCCCGGCCGCCGGCCGCCCGGCCCGCTGCCCGTCCAGCGCGAGGCCGCCGAACGCCCCGCCGCCCCGGCCGCCGTCCCCTCCGCCGTCCGGCCGGTGGCCGCCGTCGCGGGCGCCGCGGCGGGCGGCGGCCCCCCCCGACCCCCCCCCCCCACCCGCCCCGGGGGCCCCCCCCCCCACCCCCGAGGCCCCCCCCAACACAAACACCCCCCCCCACCAACCCCCCA
>NZ_JBHVRT010000036.1:0-74340 GCF_042885555.1 Kitasatospora sp. NPDC058048
CGGTTACATTCCGAACCCGGAAGCTAAGCCTTACAGCGCCGATGGTACTGCAGGGGGGACCCTGTGGGAGAGTAGGACGCCGCCGAACAATTATTTCAAAAAGCCCCTTCCCCTCCGGGAAGGGGCTTTTTGCGTTACCCTCTGCCAATGCAGAACCTGACCCTGACCTGGCAGTCCGCCGGGGCCGCCGCCATCGGCCTCCACGCGGGCGCGTACGCCGCGGCGAAGGGCCGGAAGCCGGCGCTGTCCGCTCTGCTGCGGGAGGCCGGCACGCTGCTGGCGCTGTTCGCGCTCTGGCAGCTGGTCGGGCACCTCTCGGTGATGAGTACGGACCACGCGCTGGACCGAGCGAGCTGGATCCACCACACCGAGCAGGTGGTCGGGCTGCCGGACGAGGCGTCCTGGCAGCGGGCGGTCACGCCGTACCCGGTGCTGGTGAGGCTGGCGAACTACTACTACGCGGCCATGCACTTCGCCGTGATGCTGGGCGTGCTGCTCTGGGTGTTCGTGCGGCACCGCGAGCGCTACGCGTGGGTGCGCAACACGGTGGTGATCACGACCGCGGTCTGCCTGCTGGTGCAGTTCATCCCGGTGGCGCCGCCGCGGATGCTGCCGGAGAGCGGTTTCGTCGACGTGGCCGCCCAGTACGGGCAGTCGGTCTACGGCGGCGCGGTCGGCGGTGTGGTGGTGGCCGATCAGCTGTCGGCCATGCCCTCGGTGCACGTCGCCTGGTGCGTGCTGGCGGCGGTCGCGGTGATCCGGGTGTCGCGCAGTTCACTGCGATGGGTGATGGTGCTGCATCCGGTGCTGACGGTGGCCGTGGTGGTGGTGACGGCGAACCACTTCTGGTCGGACGGCATCGTGGCGGTGGTGATCCTGCTCCTCGCCTACGCTGTGCTGGCGCTGGCGGCACGCCGACGGGGCCGGGCCTCCGTCGGGACGGAGATCCGGCCCCGCGGCACCGCCGAGGAGCAGTTGGAGCAGGTGGGCTGACCGAGGTCGTTCCCGGCCGGTTACTTGACCGGCAGGGCGATCTTTCCCCAGGAGCCGTTGCTCAGTGCGGAGGTGGCCCAGTACCAGGCGGCGAGTCCGGAGACGGCCGCGATCCAGCCGGCGACCTTGGCCAGGCCGCCGTAGCCGCCGAAGGTGGCGATGGCGGAGAGCAGCAGGGAGACCGTCAGCAGACCGTAGACGGCCCGGCCGAGCAGGCCCGAACCCCAGCTCGCGGCGGTGAGGGTGAGGGCGAGCAGGGCCCACAGCAGCAGGAAGAGTCCGGCGGCGTTCTTGCCCGCCCCCGCGGCCGTTGACCAGGTCGCCCAGAAGGCGCCGAGGGTGGTGAAGGCGGTTCCGGTGAAGCCCTCGCCGCCGCGGAGTTGCCAGAGGCCCGCGATGAAGAGGGTGACGCCGCCGAGGATATGGGCGAGGTGGGCCGCGTTCCCGGCTCCGGCGCCGTGCAGGATGCCGGTGGAGAGCAGGCCGTAGGCGAGCAGTGTGAGACCGAGCGCGAGGTAGCCGAGGTTACCCGCGTCGGCTCCGGTGGAGCGGGCGTTCGTTGCCCCGGAAGCTTCGTTGCTCACCGGAGGCTCCTTTCACTCTGGGCGCGCGCAGGGCGCAGTAACGCTGTGGTGTCGTCTCGATGAGTGGATGCGCGCGACCGCGCCGAAGGCGCACGGCTGTGAGTGTGCGCGGGCTGCGGTCGGAAGTGAGGGGCCATCGGAAGTGGTGGGCCAGCGGAGAGCCGCTGGTCGTGCCCCCGCCGGAGGGAATCTCCGGTGAGATCGGTCTACCCGACCCCGTTTCGCTTGTACCCTTGTGAATATAACAATTTGTGACTGCGTCAGCACGGCGCCGGCAAGGCACAGACGCCGCGCCGACATGCGCCGACACTCGCCGGCATGCGCCGGCCTCCGGACGCTCAGGTCTTGCGCTGGGTGGGCACCCGCAGGGTCAGGATCGCCATGTCGTCGGACGGCGGCTCCGGGGCGAAGCGTTCGACCGCACGCTGCACCCTCGCCGCGACCGCCCCGGCGGTCAGGCCGGTACAGCCGGTGAGCACCTCGGCGAGGCCGTCGTCGCCCAGCATCCGCCGGCCCTCGCGGCGTTCGGTGACCCCGTCGGTGACACAGAGCAGGACCTCGCCGGGGGCGAGCACCAGGTGCTCGGCGGTGAGGTCGAGGTCGTCCATGACGCCGAGCAGCGGCTGCGGGGTGGCTGCCCGGTCGACCTGGCCGTCGGTGCGCAGCCGCAGCGGCAGCGGGTGGCCGGCGCAGACCAGGGAGAGCTCGGTGCTGCCGTCCGGGCGGGGCGTCAGTTCGCCGTAGAGCAGGGTGAGGAAGCGGCTGCGCGAACCCTCGTCCAGGATGGCCGCGTTGAGCCGGCGCAGCACCTGCGGGGCGTCCAGGCCCTCGCGGGCGAGGAGCCGCAGCGAGTGCCGGGCCAGGCCGGTGACCGAGGCGGCCTCGGGGCCGGTGCCGCAGACGTCGCCGATGGCGAAGCCGTAGGTGCCCTCGCGGATGGTGAACAGGTCGTAGAAGTCGCCGCCGACCTCGTTGCCCTCGCCGGCCGCCTGGTAGTAGACGTCCACCTCGACTCCGGGGATCTCCGGCAGGTCCGGCGGGAGCAGGCTGCGCTGGAGGGCCTGGCTGGTGGCGGTGCGCTCGGAGTAGAGGCGGGAGTTGTCCAGGGCGAGGGCGGCCCGGCGGGAGAGGTCCTCGGCGAGTTCGAGGATCTCCTGGCGGAATCCGACGCCGGCCGGGACGCCGAGCACCAGCAGGCCGATGACGCGGTTGCGGGCGGTCAGTGCGAGGACGACGGTCTCGCCGAGCAGGCCGGCGAGTTCCGGGCTGTCGGCGAGACCGCCCGCCTCGGCGGACTCGGCGAGGGCTGTCCAGAACCGGACGCCGTGGGCGGGGCCGGCCTCCGGTACGGGCGTCTTGTCGAGCAGGTCGCGCAGCGGGTCGATGCGGTCCTCGTCCTCGTGCAGGACGAAGGCGAGCCTGGCCGGTGAGGAGCGGTCGGCGGTGGTGTAGACGGCACACCAGGAGGCGAGGGTGGGGACGGCCATCTGGGCCATCAGCGCGAGGGTCTGCTCGTGTTCGAGGGTGCCGGCCAGCAGGTCGGAGGCCTCGACCAGGAAGGAGAGCGAGCCGCGGCGCAGCTGTTCGAGCTCGGTCAGCCGGGTGCTCTCGACGGCGAGGGCGACCCGGTCGGCGGCGAACTGCAGGCGCAGCGCGTCCTCGTTGTCGTAGCGGCCGGGCACGGCGGCGGCGATGCCCAGCGAACCGATCAGCCGGCCCTCGACCTTGAGCGGGACGGTGATCAGGGAGCGCATTCCGCTGTCGGAGAGCAGTGGCAGGCCGGTGGGCCGGGCGGAGAGGTCCTCGTGGACGGAGGGCAGCCGGGCGGAGTCGTAGCGGTTGCCGGTGCCGACCGGGAAGCGGGTGTGCCTGCGGTGTCCGGAGGTGAGGCCGGTGGCGGCGCGGACCTCGAACTCGGCCTCGTCGTCGGTGGTGAGCAGCAGGTACGCGGCGTCGCCGTCGAGCAGGTCGCGGGCGCGTTCGACGGTGCGCTGGAGCAGGGTGTCGAGGTCGTCGGTGGCGACCGGGCCGGCCAGCAGGTCGAGCCGGGGGCCGGCCGGGTCGGGGCGCTCGCCGGGCAGGGCCCGGGCGGGGGAGCGCAGCACCGCGCGGTCGGGTTCGAGGACCAGCAGGCAGAGGGTGGAGGGGACGCCCTCGGTGTCGCGCAGCCGGACCTGGGCGCCGTACACCTCGACCTCCTGGCCGTCCTGGCGTCGGATGCCGTAGCCGCCCTCCCAGCGGGCCATCCGCAGGGTGTCGGTCAGGCCGAGGCCGCGGGCGGGGGACTTGGGCCAGACCGCGAGGTCGGCCCAGGGGCGGCCGAGGACGGCCGCGGCGGGGTACTGGAAGAGCGCCTCGGCGTCCGGGTTCCAGGCCAGCACCCGGCCGTCCTCGTCGAGCTGGACGACGGCGACGCGCACCGGGCCGGGGCCGCTGGGCAGATCGCTGCCGGGGGTCGCGGGAACGGCGTAGCGGGTCCCGGACACGTGTGCGGGCAGGGCGAGGCGGAACCAGACGGTCTTGCGGCCGGCCGCGTACTCGACGCCCCACCGCTCCGAGAGGGCGGAGCACATCAGCAGGCCGCGACCGCCCTCGCCGTCCGGGTCGGCGTAGCGGTCGGAGCCGGTGACCGGACCGTCGCCGAGCGAGGGCAGGCCGCGCTCGGGGTGGTGGTCGGTGACCTCGATCCGGACGCTCTCCTCCTCGCGCAGGCAGCAGACCTCCGCGGCGGTGCCGGCGTGCACGACGGCGTTGGTGACGAGCTCGCTGACCAGCACGACCGCGTCGTCGACGACCTCGGGCAGGCCCCAGCCGAGCAGCGCGTCCCGGACGAACCCCCGTGCGGCGGCCGCGGACCGGCCGTCGGGATCGAAGGTGGCGGCTGCGCGCGCGGTGACCACGTTGCCACTTCTCCTCTGCTGCTCTTGCCCTGGCTGTCCGGGGTGCGGCGCCGAATCCCCGTGCGCGCCGTCGGGGTGAGCGGCGGCGCTGGGTCGGGTCGTGGCCCGGTGCAGCGCTCCACCCTACTTTCCGCTTGGTTCCCCGTGGGGACGGGGAGTCGAAACAGGCACCTGAGGGTGATTCTGCCCACCTGTTTCGGACGGTGCGGTACGAACCGAGCACAACCGGCCGTGCACCCGGTGCCGGTGCTGCCAGACTGGGGGGTCCGCGACGGCCGGTGAGAGCAGTACGGTCGTGTGGGTGCCGGCGCGTCGCGGACCGTCGGCACGCAGCCCAGCCGGGCCGGTGCCCGGGTGCGTGCCGCACCGGCACGGTCGGTCACCGGACAGTTCACGATGTGGGAGGGGCCCGTTGAGTTCGGCCACCAAGGACGCAACCGGAACGACGCCGCCCACTGTGCGCGGTGGACGCCCCGGGGCCGTGCCGCGGAACGCGGCCGGCCGACGGGCGCCGGGCCACAATCGTGGCGCGGAGCCCGCCGAGCTGCGCAAGCTGCTGTCGGCGCTGACCGCGATGCGGGACGGCAACTTCCGCCGCCGGCTGACCGTCCCGGGGGACGGGCCGCTGGCCGAGATCGCCGCGGTGTTCAACGAGGTCGCCGAGCGCAACCAGCACCTGACCGGTGAACTGGCGAGGGTCCGGCGCGCGGTGGGCCGCGAGGGCCGGCTGAACGAGCGGCTGGAGACCGGCGCGGGCGAGGGCGCCTGGATGGCGGCGGTCGACAACTGCAACGCGCTGATCGACGACCTGGCCCGCCCGATGGCCGAGGTGGGCCGGGTGCTCACCTCGATCGCCGAGGGCGACCTGGACCAGAAGATGGAGCTGCGCTCGCTGCACAGCAACGGGGTGAGCCACCCGCTGCGCGGCGAGTACCTGAAGATCGGGCGGACCGTCAACGGGCTGGTGGACCAGCTCTCCGAGTTCACCGACGAGGTGACCCGGGTGGCCCGCGAGGTCGGTACCGAGGGCAAGCTCGGCGGCCAGGCCAAGGTCCGCAGCGTGTCCGGCAGTTGGAAGGACCTGGCGGACTCGGTCAACACCATGGCGGGCCGGCTGACCGCCCAGGTGCGCAACATCGCCCAGGTGACCACGGCGGTGGCCAAGGGCGATCTGTCCCGCAAGGTCACCGTCGAGGTGGCCGGCGAGATGCTGGAGCTGAAGAACACCGTCAACACGATGGTCGACCAGCTGAACGGGTTCGCCGCCCAGGTCACCACGGTGGCCCGGGACGTGGGGACGGAGGGCCGGCTCGGAGGGCAGGCCCAGGTGCCGGGCGTGGCCGGGGTCTGGCGCGACCTGACCGACTCGGTGAACTTCATGGCGAACAACCTGACCGGCCAGGTGCGCAACATCGCCCAGGTGACGACCGCGGTCGCCAAGGGCGACCTGTCGCAGAAGATCGAGGTGGACGCGCGCGGAGAGATGCTGGAGCTGAAGAACACCATCAACACGATGGTCGACCAGCTCTCCGGCTTCGCCGAGCAGGTGACCCGGGTGGCCCGTCAGGTGGGCACCGAGGGGCGGCTCGGCGGTCAGGCGCAGGTGCCCTGGGCGGCCGGGGTCTGGCGGGACCTGACCGACAACGTCAACTTCATGGCGAACAACCTCACCGATCAGGTGCGCAACATCGCCCAGGTGACGACCGCGGTCGCCAAGGGCGACCTGTCGCAGAAGATCCAGGTGGACGCGCGCGGGGAGATCCTCGAGCTGAAGAACACCATCAACACGATGGTGGACCAGCTGGGCGCCTTCGCGGACGAGGTGACCCGGGTCGCCCGGGACGTGGGCACCGAGGGCATCCTCGGCGGCCAGGCCAGCGTGCCCGGCGTGGCCGGGATCTGGAAGGACCTGACCAACTCCGTCAACCTGATGGCCAACAACCTGACCAGCCAGGTCCGGAACATCGCCGAGGTGACCACGGCGGTGGCGCGCGGCGACGTCTCCAAGAAGATCACCGTCGACGCCCGGGGCGAGATCCTGGAGCTGGTGACGACCGTCAACACGATGGTGGACCAGCTGTCGGCGTTCGCCGACGAGGTGACCCGGGTGGCCCGCGAGGTGGGCACCGAGGGCATCCTGGGCGGCCAGGCCCGGGTGCGAGGGGTGTCGGGCATCTGGAAGGACCTGACCGACAACGTCAACTTCATGGCGTCGAACCTGACCGGGCAGGTGCGCAACATCGCCGAGGTCGCCGGTGCGGTGGCCCGCGGCGACCTCTCCAAGAAGATCGCCATCGACGCCCAGGGCGAGGTGGCGGCGCTCGCCGCGACCCTCAACACCATGGTCGACCAGCTGTCCTCCTTCGCGGTGGAGGTCACCCGGGTGGCCCGCGAGGTCGGCACCGACGGCACCCTGGGCGGCCAGGCCAGCGTGCCGGGCGTGGCCGGCATCTGGAAGGACCTGACCGACAACGTCAACCAGATGGCCAACAACCTCACCGGCCAGGTGCGGAACATCGCGCTGGTGATCACCGCGGTGGCCCGCGGCGACCTCTCGCAGAAGATCGACGTCGACGCGCGCGGCGAGATCCTCCAGCTCAAGACCAACATCAACACCATGGTCGACCAGCTGTCGGCGTTCGCCGACGAGGTGACCCGGGTGGCCCGCGAGGTGGGCACCGACGGGCGGCTCGGCGGCCAGGCCCGGGTGCCCGGCGTGGACGGCACCTGGCAGGACCTCACCGAGTCGGTGAACGAGCTGGCCAACAACCTGACCCGGCAGGTGCGCGCGATCGCCCAGGTCGCCACCGCGGTCACCAGGGGCGACCTGAGCCTGCGGATCGACGTGGACGCCGCGGGCGAGCTCGACGAGCTCAAGGACAACATCAACCAGATGATCGCCAACCTGCGCGAGACCACCCGCACCAACCAGGAGCAGGACTGGCTCAAGACCAACCTGGCCCGGATCTCCGGTCTGCTCCAGGGCCGCCGGGACCTGGAGGCGGTCGCCTCGCTGATCATGACCGAGCTGACCCCGGTGGTCTCCGCCCAGCACGGAGCGTTCTTCCTCGCCCAGCCGGCCGGCCGCACCGCCGAGCTGATCACCGAGGACGACGACGAGAACGACACCGTGCTGCGCCTGATCGGCAGCTACGGCTACCAGCGGCGGGCGATGCCGACCACCTTCCGCCCCGGCGAGTCGCTGATCGGCCAGGCCGCGGTGGAGAAGCGGGCGATCATCCTCAAGGAGGCGCCGCCCGGGTACCTGAAGATCGCCTCCGGGCTCGGCGAGGCCTCCCCGGCCCACATCGTGGTGCTGCCGGTGCTGTTCGAGGGCCGGCTGCTGGGCGTGATCGAACTGGCCACCTTCAGCTCCTTCACCACCGTCGCGCTGGACTTCCTGAACCAGATCGCGGACCTCATCGGCGTCACGGTCAACACCATCAGCGTCAACACCAAGACCGAGGGCCTGCTGCTGGAGTCCCAGCGCCTCACCGCCGAACTCTCGATGCGGTCCGCCGAGTTGGAGGCCCGCCAGGAGGAACTGGAGCGCACCAACGAGGAGTTGCAGGAGAAGGCCGAGCAACTCGCCCAGCAGAACCGCGACATCGAGATCAAGAACGGCGAGATCGAAGAGGCCCGGCAGGTCCTGGAGGAGCGCGCCGAGCAGCTCGCCCTGGCCTCCCGGTACAAGAGCGAGTTCCTCGCCAACATGTCGCACGAGCTGCGCACCCCGCTCAACTCGCTGCTGATCCTGGCCAAGCTGCTCTCCGACAACAACGAGGGCAACCTCTCGCCGAAGCAGGTCGAGTTCGCCGACACCATCCACGGCGCCGGCTCCGACCTGCTCCAGCTGATCAACGACATCCTCGACCTGTCCAAGGTCGAGGCCGGCAAGATGGACGTCCGCCCGGCCCGGATCGCGCTGGTCCAGCTGGTCGACTACGTCGAGGCCACCTTCCAGCCGGTCGCGCTGGACAAGAACCTGGACTTCGCCGTCCGGGTCTCGCCCGCCCTGCCGGTCACCCTGCACACCGACGAGCAGCGGCTCCAGCAGGTGCTGCGCAACCTGATCTCCAACGCGGTGAAGTTCACCGACGCCGGAGCCGTCGACTTCTCGATCCGCCCGGCCGGCCGGGAGGTCCCGCAGGACGTGCGCGAGCGGCTGCTGGAGTCCGGCTCGATCCAGGGCCCGGACGACGAGCTGATCGCCTTCGCGGTCTCCGACACCGGCATCGGCATCCCCGGGAACAAGCTGCGCGAGATCTTCGAGGCGTTCAAGCAGGCCGACGGCACCACCAGCCGCAAGTACGGCGGCACCGGCCTCGGCCTGTCCATCAGCCGCGAGATCGCCCGGCTGCTCGGCGGCGAGATCCACGCCGAGAGCGAGCTGGGCAAGGGCTCGACCTTCACGCTCTACCTGCCGCTGCGCACCGAGGCCCCGGAGGCCGTCGGCGACCCCCGCCCGACCGTGCCGGCCGCCCTGGCGCCGCGCGCCTCGGTCGGGGTGACCCCGGTGGGCCTGCCGGTGCCGGTCGGCGAGAACCCGGCCGACCACTGGGCCCAGGAGGTCCGCGAGCTGGCCGAGGAGCGCCGCCGCGGCGCGGTGGAGCGCCGGCGCAGTGCCGCCCTGGAGAGCGCCGCCGGACCGCGGACGGTGGAGCCCCTCCAGCCCCGCCCGGTCAACGGCGACCGGCGCTTCGACGGCCAGCAGGTGCTGATCGTGGACGACGACGTCCGCAACGTGTTCGCGCTCACCAGCGTGCTGGAGCAGCACGGCCTGACCGTCCTGTACGCCGAGAACGGCCGCGAGGGCATCGAGATGCTGGAGCAGCACGAGAACGTGGCGCTGGTCCTGATGGACATCATGATGCCGGAGATGGACGGCTACGCGACCACCGAGGCGATCCGCCGGATGCCCCAGTTCGCGGGCCTGCCGATCATCGCGCTGACCGCCAAGGCGATGAAGGGCGACCGGGAGAAGTCGCTGCAGGCGGGTGCCACCGACCACATCACCAAGCCGGTGGAGACCGACCACCTGCTGTCGGTCATGCGCGAGTGGCTGAACGCGGACCGCGCGTGATCGCGGGGGAGGCGTGAACCCCGGATCGGGCCCCGGGGTTCACGTCGGCCGGTCGGCCGGTTTGCTGGCGGTCGGGCCCGGGAACCGGGTAGGGTCACCGATCGTTGCGAACAGTGACCGGATGGCGACACGCTGCTGAGCGTGCGCCGGAGCACTGGCTGCGCGCCGCCCCGGATCGGGTCACGACGGGGCGATGTGCCGGGCGAGGGGGTGCGGCTAGCATGACCGGGGTAGCGGTGGGCAGTACGCGGGTGCCTGCACCGGGCGGCAGGCAGGCGACAGGAGGGCGAGCCCTGATGCAGAAGGCCAAGATCCTCCTGGTCGACGACCGACCGGAGAACCTGCTGGCGCTGGAGGCGATCCTCTCGGCCCTGGACCAGACACTGGTCCGTGCGGCCTCGGGTGAGGAGGCGCTGAAGGCGCTGCTCACCGACGACTTCGCGGTGATCCTGCTGGACGTCCAGATGCCGGGGATGGACGGCTTCGAGACCGCCGCCCACATCAAGCGCCGCGAGCGCACCCGGGACATCCCGATCATCTTCCTGACCGCGATCAACCACGGCCCGCACCACACCTTCCGCGGCTACGCGGCCGGCGCGGTGGACTACATCTCCAAGCCCTTCGACCCGTGGGTGCTGCGCGCCAAGGTCTCCGTCTTCGTCGACCTGTACGCGAAGAACTGCCAGCTGAAGGAGCAGGCCGCGCTGCTGCGCCTGCAGCTGGAGGAGGGCGGCGACGAGCGGGCCCTCGGCGGGGCGCTGCTGGGTGAGCTGTCCGCGCGGCTGGCGGCGGTCGAGGAGCAGGCGGAGGCGCTCGGCAAGCAGCTGGACGGCGGCGAGGACGCCGGGGTGGCCGCCACCGCGGCGCACCTGGAGCGCAAGCTCGCCGGGCTGCGCCGGGCCCTGGACGCGATGCGCCCGGGCAGTTCCTGATCCCCTGCCGGGGTTCACCCGTCCGGGTGGTCCGGTGCGGCGACCGGGTGAATCCCGGTCAGGGTGACGGTGTGTCTGCGACACGTCCCGGCGCCCGGGCTCGGGCACATGTGCAGTGGTCGTCGGCCCCGGTAGGCTGCTGACCCATGGCCACTCGCACGCCCGGGAACGCAGCACGTAAGTCGAGTCCGGGAGCGTCCGGGAAGGCCGCGGCGAAGGCCCCGGGCAAGCCGCCGGCGAAGAAGGCGGCGGCCGGGAAGGCGGCTCCCGCGAAGAAGGCGGCGGCCAAGCCGGCCGCACCCGCGCCGAAGCCGTCCAGATCGGTGCTGATGGGCGCGCTCAACGCCCTGGCCAGCCCGATCGCGGCGATCTTCCGGGGCTTCGGCGACGGCGCCAAGAACCTGCATCCGGACCACCGCAAGGACGGTGTGGGCCTGCTGCTGTTCGCGCTCGCGCTGGTGACCGCGGCCGGCACCTGGTTCAGCCCGCAGGGCTGGCTGGGGGAGGGGGCCACCGCCGTGGTGTCCGGGCTGTTCGGCCGGCTCGACGTGCTGGTGCCGTTCCTGCTGGCCGCGATGGCGATCAGGCTCTGGCGCCACCCGGAGCTGCCGGAGGCCAACGGGCGGATCATGATCGGGCTGAGCGCGCTGCTGGTCGGCGTCCTCGGCCTGGTCCACATCGGCTGCGGCGCGCCCATGATGGGCAGCGGCGCCTCCCGGATAAGGGCGGCCGGCGGAATCATCGGCTGGGCCGCGTCCACCCCGATGATGGCCGCCGCCGGGCCGGCGCTCGCCGTGCCGCTGCTCCTGCTGCTGGCCTTCTTCGGCCTGCTGGTGGTCACCGCCACCCCGATCAACCGGATCGGCGAGCGGGTGCGGGGGATCGGCATACGGCTGGGCGTGGTCGAGCCCGGGCCGGAGGACGGGCGGTGGGGGCGCGCGCCGGAGCGCGAGCTGTCCACCGACCCGCCGGAGGACGCCGACCCCGACGCGCTGCCGTTCACCGTGGACACCGACAGTG
Source organism: Kitasatospora sp. NPDC058048 (assembly GCF_042885555.1). Classification (NCBI taxonomy): domain Bacteria; kingdom Bacillati; phylum Actinomycetota; class Actinomycetes; order Kitasatosporales; family Streptomycetaceae; genus Kitasatospora; species Kitasatospora sp. NPDC058048. The sequence continues at coordinate 11,513 of NZ_JBHVRT010000036.1, forward strand.
ACGACCCCTCGGACGAGGTGGCCGCCCGCCGGCGCCGCCGCCGGCGCAAGCCCGCCGAGGAGCCGGAGGACGCCGAGCGGATCTCCCTGGACAAGGAGCCGCTGGACCCCTACGCCACCCGCGACCTCGCCGCCGGCGCGGCCGCGGACCTGGACGGCGCCCTGGTCTACGGCGTGCCCGCCTCCTCCGCTGTGGCGGACATGATGCACCAGGTGCAGGACCGCACCGCCCCGCCGGAGGAGGCCGCCGTCCCCGCCGCCCGCAGCGGCGGCCCGGGCGCGCCCGAGGAGCACGGCGCGGCGCCGGTGCGGATGGAGCAGCTGCAGTTCGGCGAGGGCGTCACCTATGCCTTGCCCCCGCTCGACCTTCTGGAGCGCGGCGGCCCGGCCAAGGCCCGCAGCGCCCTCAACGACGAGGTGGTCGCCCAGCTCACCGGCACCTTCGCCGAGTTCAAGGTGGACGCCAGGGTCACCGGCTTCACCCGGGGGCCGACGGTCACCCGCTACGAGGTCGAGCTCGGCCCGGCCGTCAAGGTGGAGCGGATCACCGCGCTCGCCAAGAACATCGCGTACGCGGTGGCCAGCCCGGACGTGCGGATCATCAGCCCGATCCCCGGAAAGTCCGCGGTCGGGATCGAGATCCCCAACCGGGACCGCGAGATGGTCAACCTCGGCGACCTGCTGCGCTCGCGCACGGCCGCCGAGGACACCCACCCGATGGTCGTCGGCATGGGCAAGGACGTCGAGGGCCACACCGTGATGGCCAACCTCGCCAAGATGCCGCACATCCTGGTGGCCGGCGCGACCGGCGCGGGCAAGTCCTCCTGCATCAACTGCCTGATCACCTCGATCCTCGCCCGGGCCACCCCGGACGAGGTGCGGATGGTGCTGGTCGACCCCAAGCGGGTCGAGCTGACCGCGTACGAGGGCATCCCGCACCTGATCACGCCGATCATCACCAACCCCAAGAAGGCCGCCGAGGCCCTCCAGTGGGTGGTGCGCGAGATGGACATGCGCTACGACGACCTCGCGGCGTTCGGCTTCCGGCACGTGGACGACTTCAACGCGGCGGTGCGGGCCGGCAGGGTCACCCCGCCGCTCGGCAGCGAGCGCGAGCTGACGCCGTACCCGTACCTGCTGGTGATCGTCGACGAGCTGGCCGACCTGATGATGGTCGCGCCGCGCGACGTCGAGGACTCGGTGGTCCGGATCACCCAGCTGGCCCGCGCGGCCGGCATCCACCTGGTGCTCGCCACCCAGCGGCCCTCGGTGGACGTGGTCACCGGCCTGATCAAGGCCAACGTGCCGTCCCGGCTGGCCTTCGCGACCTCCGCGATGGCCGACTCCCGGGTCATCCTGGACCAGCCCGGCGCCGAGAAGCTGATCGGCAAGGGCGACGCGCTCTTCCTGCCGATGGGCGCCAGCAAGCCGATCCGGATGCAGGGCGCGTTCGTCACCGAGGCGGAGATCGCCAGGGTGGTGCAGCACTGCAAGGACCAGCTGACCGCCGTCTACCGGGACGACGTGACGGTCGGGGGCGGGCCGAAGAAGGAGATCGACGAGGAGATCGGCGACGACCTGGACCTGCTGATCCAGGCGGCCGAGCTGGTGGTCTCCACCCAGTTCGGCTCGACCTCGATGCTCCAGCGCAAGCTCCGGGTCGGCTTCGCGAAGGCGGGCCGGCTGATGGACCTGATGGAGTCGCGCGGGATCGTCGGTCCGAGCGAGGGCTCCAAGGCCCGCGACGTGCTGGTGAAGCCGGACGAGCTGGACGGGGTGCTGATCACCCTTCGGGGCTGACGGCCGGGCCCCGACGGGGCCCGGCCCGTGTCCTGGGCGAGGTGTCACTCGTTCGGAGGAGGGTAGGCGCCGCGTGGGGAACCGAACGTGCGTACACCGCGTCACACCGCGGAAAGCGGACCCCGGATTCCCCGCGCGGCCGCGCTGACGGCCCGTCGGCGCGGTTCCGGACCCCGGTCGGACCGGGAGTGCGCATTCGGCCCGTTCCGCTTGAGAAACGATCCGCCCACGCCCCTAGACTGTTCCCCAGCAGGTGGCCATCCGCTCGAAAGGCGTGCCCCGTGACCATCGGCAAGTCCTCCGACCGCGAGAACACCATGCCGTCCCTCGAACCGGCCGACGACGTGGTGCAGGCGGCCGATGCCCCGAGCATCGGCCGGGTGCTGTCCACCGCCCGGATCGACGCGGGGCTCACGGTGGACCAGGTGAGTACCGCCACCCGGGTCCGGGTGCCGATCGTCCATGCCATCGAGGCGGACGACTTCGCCCGCTGCGGCGGCGACTTCTACGCCCGCGGGCACATCCGCCTGATCGCCCGGGTGGTCGGCCTGGACGGCGAGGCGCTGGTCGCCCGGTACGACGCCGCGCACGGCGGCCCGCCCGCCGCCAGGCGTCCGGCGACCCAGCTGATCGACAGCGGCCCGATCAAGGTGCCCCGCCGCGGCCGGCCGAACTGGGCGGCCGCCATGGTCGCCGCGATCGTCGCCGTGGTCGCGCTGATCGGCTTCAACCTGGTCAGCGGCACGGGCGGGCGCGGCAGCACCGGCTCGGCCAGCGCGCCGCTGCCCAGCGGCTCCGGGACCGGCTCGGTGGCCCCCGCCGCCACGCCCGCCGTCCAGCCGCCGGCTCCTGTGCCCAGCGCCGCCGCGATCGCCGCCGTCCCGGCCGACAAGGTCACCGTGAAGCTGGTCGCCGAGGGCACCAGCTGGGTCTCGGCGATGGACGGCAGTGGCAAATCGCTGTTCCAGAACAACATCAGCAACGGCCAGGACCAGACCTTCACCGACCCCCGGCAGATCAAGCTGGTGCTCGGCAACGGCGGGGCCGTGCACGCGTACGTCAACGGGAAGGACCTCGGCCTCCTCGGCAAGGACGGCCAGGTGGTGCACGTCACGTACACCCCCGGAGACCCGCAGGCTGGCTGACCACAGGGGCCGAACAGCCCGCTGATGATCAGCTGATCCGAGGCGCGCGGGCTCCGGGGCCAACGGCACCGGAGCCCGCGCGTTAATCTTGGGCCTATGCCTGAACGCCGTACTGTCGCCCTTGTCACGCTCGGATGCGCCCGCAACGAGGTGGACTCCGAGGAACTCGCCGGGCGACTGGAAGCCGACGGCTGGTTGCTCGTCGACGACGCCGCCGAAGCGGACGTCGCCGTGGTCAACACCTGCGGCTTCGTCGAGGCCGCCAAGAAGGACTCCGTGGACGCCCTGCTGGAGGCCAACGACCTCAAGGGGCACGGCCGCACCCAGGCCGTCGTCGCGGTCGGCTGCATGGCCGAGCGGTACGGCAAGGAGCTCGCCGACGCGCTGCCCGAGGCCGACGGCGTGCTCGGCTTCGACGACTACACCAACATCTCCGACCGCCTGCAGACGATCCTCTCCGGCGGCCACCACGCCCCGCACCTGCCGCGCGACCGCCGCAAGCTGCTGCCGGTCAGCCCGGCCGAGCGGCAGTCCGCCGCCGAGACCGTCGCGCTGCCCGGCCACGGCGCCGAGGCCCCCGCCGAGCCGATCACCGACCTGCCCGACGGCCTCGCCCCCGCCTCCGGCCCGCGCACCCTGCGCAAGCGGCTGGACGACAACCCGGTGGCCTCGGTCAAGCTCGCCTCCGGCTGCGACCGCCGCTGCTCCTTCTGCGCCATCCCGGCCTTCCGCGGCTCCTTCATCTCCCGGCGCCCCTCCGACGTGCTGAACGAGGCCCAGTGGCTGGCCGGGCAGGGCGTGCGCGAGATCGTCCTGGTGAGCGAGAACAACACCTCGTACGGCAAGGACCTCGGCGACATCCGGCTGCTGGAGACGCTGCTCGGCGAGATCGCCGCGATCGAGGGCGTCGAGCGGGTCCGGGTCTCCTACCTCCAGCCGGCCGAGATGCGCCCGGGCCTGATCGACTCGATGACCGGGACCGCCGACGTGGTGCCCTACTTCGACCTGTCCTTCCAGCACTCGGCACCCGCCGTGCTGCGCCGGATGCGCCGCTTCGGCTCCACCGACCAGTTCCTGGAACTGCTGGGGACCATCCGCGGCAAGGCCCCGCAGGCCGGCGCCCGGTCCAACTTCATCGTCGGCTTCCCCGGTGAGACCGAGGAGGACTTCGCCGAGCTGGAGCGCTTCGTCACCCACGCCGGGCTGGACGCGATCGGCGTCTTCGGCTACTCCGACGAGGACGGCACCGAGGCCGCGACCTACGACGGCAAGCTCGCCGAGGACGTGATCGCCGACCGCCTGGACCGGCTGAGCCGGCTGGCCGAGGAGATGACCGCCCAGCGGGCCGAGCAGCGGATCGGCACCGAGGTCGAGGTGCTGATCGAGTCGGTCGAGGACGGCGTGGTCGAGGGCCGCTCCGCCCACCAGGCCCCGGAGACCGACGGCCTGACCACCCTCACCGGCGTCGAGGCGCCCGGGATCGGCCAGTTCTGGCGGGCCAAGGTGGTCGCCAGCGAGGGCGTCGACCTGATCGCCGAGGCGCTGGAGCAGGTGCGACCGCCCAGGACCCCGGGCGCCGAGGTCGCGGGGGCCACGGTCTCGGGAGTCGGGGAATGACCAAGGGGCCCGTCGCCCCGGCCGCGGCCCACCCGGGCAGACCGGTGGCCGCGGCGGCGTCCGCCCCGGGGATCTGGAACATCGCCAACGTGCTCACGATGGTCCGGGTGCTGCTGGTGCCGGTCTTCGTGGCCCTGCTGTTCGCCGACGACGGGCACAACCCCAAGTGGCGCGCGGTCGCCTGGGCGGCGTTCGCGATCGCGATGATCACCGACCTGTTCGACGGCGAGCTCGCCCGGCGCAAGGGCCTGGTCACCGACTTCGGCAAGATCGCCGACCCGATCGCCGACAAGGCGATCATGGGCTCGGCGCTGATCGGCCTCTCGGTGCTCGGTGACCTGCCCTGGTGGGTCACCGTGGTGATCCTGGCCCGCGAGCTCGGTATCACGCTGATGCGCTTCTGGGTGATCCGCTACGGCGTCATCCCGGCCAGCCGCGGCGGCAAGCTCAAGACGCTCACCCAGGGCACCGCGGTTGGCATGTACGTGCTGCCGCTGACCGGCTGGCTGGCCACCGGGCGGGCCGTGCTGATGGGCCTGGCGGTAGTGCTGACCGTCGGCACCGCGCTGGACTACATCGGACAGGCGCTGCGACTGCGCCGCGAGGGACAGGCCGCGGCCCGGGCCGGCCGCTGAGCGACGGGGGAGACCGGGTGGCGGAGCGGGACGTGGCGCAGCGGGGCATGGCGGAGCGGGACTACGAGCTGGCCGAGCGGGCGCACGCCGCGCTGCGGGCCGAGGGTGGCACGCTCGCGGTCGCCGAATCGCTGACCGGGGGTCTGCTGGCCGCCGCGCTGGTGGACGTCCCCGGGGCGTCCGCGACCTTCCGGGGCTCGGTCACCGCGTACGCGACCGAGCTGAAGGCCTCGGTGCTCGGGGTGGACGAGGGCCTGCTGGACGTGTACGGGCCGGTCCATCCGGTGGTGGCCCGGCAGATGGCCGAGGGCGTGCGCGGATTGCTGGGGGCGACGTACGGGCTCGCGACGACCGGGGTGGCCGGGCCGGACCCGCAGGACGGGCGGCCGGTGGGCACGGTGCACCTGGCGGTCGCCGGCCCGGGGGGAACTCTGGTCAGTTCGCCCCTGCTGTCGGGGGGTCGTGCCACAATCCGTCACGGGGCGGTGACCGCGGCGCTGGAGCTGCTGGTCGGTCGGTTCGCACGGTAGGGGCCCCGCCGGGCGGGGATCTCCACCGAACCGGGATCCGGCGATCCGGTGCGCGGGTATGGGACAGCTGGAGGATCGTGTTACATCCAACACCCTGGTTGGGCAGAAACCAGGTGGCGAACGAGTTGCGTGACGGTGGCGGGGCGGGTCGCGACGGGTACCACGAGGGGCCCGCGAACCCCGGTACGACACCGGAACGAGGAGGGGGACGGCCTTGCAGCCCAGAGTGAACACGACCAGGGTCCCCGCACGCGAAGCGGGCAAGGCGGTACGGTGGGGTCGTGACATCTCGATCCGCAGTCCGAGGAGGGAGGCACCGATGATCCTGCTTCGTCGCCTACTGGGCGATGTACTGCGTCGGCAGCGCCAGCGCCAGGGCCGCACACTCCGCGAGGTGTCGGCGGCCGCCAGGGTTTCGCTCGGATACCTCTCCGAGGTCGAGCGGGGACAGAAGGAGGCGTCCTCGGAGCTGCTCTCCGCCATCTGCGACGCACTCGATGTCCGGATGTCCGAGGTCATGCGCGAGGTCAGCGACGAACTGTCGCTCGCCGAACTTGCGGCGATGGCCACCCTCTCCGAAGGTGATCTGCTGAGGCCGGTACTCGAACCGGTTCCGCTGCCCGCCCCCGGCACCGACCGGGCGACCCTGTCGCCCAAGGCCGCCGCGATGGACGTGGTCGCCGCCTGATCCCGGCCTCGACTCCCGGGCGCCCCTGCCCGGGGCGAGCGAAGGGAGGGCGGTCGTGCGAACAGACGCGCAGACGCGCCCGATGGCCCGAATACGGGCCTGGGCGCGGCTGTCCACCCGGGTACGGCGTCCGGTGCGCGGGCTGCTGGCGCTCTCGGCGGCCGGGCTCGTTTGGTGGCTCCTGGTGGTCCGGGGGCAGTTGACCGACGGTGCGGTGCTGGGGCTGCTCGCGGCCGGCGGCTGGGGACTCGGTCTCATCCCGGTCCACGCCGACTGGAACGCGACCGGACCGGCCCGGCGTCCGCGCGCGGAGCCGGTGGCACCGGTGGAGCCGGTGGAGGTACAGCCGCCGCCGACCGGGTGATTCGACGGGGCCGGAGGCCGCGGGGCCCGACCCCGCGGCCTCCGGCCTTTCGGCGTTCCCCGCCGGTCCCCGCGGCGGGGCCGGGACCGCGCGGTCAGGGACGCAGGCGCAGGCCGCGCGGGGTGGCGTGGAAGCCGGCCTCCTCCAGGGCCCGGCCGAGATCCGAGCCGAGGGCGGGCTCGCCGTTGGCCCGCTCGACCGTCACGCTGCCGAGCGCGCCCTCCCGGACGGCGGCCGCGAGCGCCCCGGCCGCCAGCGCCAGGGTGGCTCCGTCCTGCGGCCAGGCCAGCAGGGACTTGCCGCCGCGCTCGACGTACAGCGCCGGCTCGCCGTCCACCAGGACCACCAGGGCGCCCGCCTTGCGCCCCGGGCGGTGGGCGGTGGACTCCTTGCCGCCGGGGGCGGTGGGCGGCTCGGGCCAGGGCAGGGCGGCGCCGTACGCGTTGGCCGGGTCCGCGGCCGCCAGCACCAGCGTCTGCGGCGGCTCGCCCACCGGGGCGGCCGGCCACTCGGCGGCCCGGGCCCGCTCCAGCCGGCCGTTCACCGAGCGCAGCCGGTCCGCCGCGCCCTCCATGGCGAACTGGGCGCCGCCCAGGCCCTCGACGAAGTAGCCCCGGCGGGCCCGGCCGCGCTCCTCCATCGCGGCGAGCACCCGGTAGACGCCGGCGAAGCCGCCGGGCACCCGTTCGGCCGCCACCGTGCCCCGGGTGAGCAGGCCGTGCCGGTCCAGCAGGCTCTGCGCCCGGGCGGTGGCCCGGACCGTCGGGTCGGCGGCGAAGGCGGGCAGCAGCGACCACCGGCCGGCCACCGTCGGCGGGCCGCTGCGCAGGGCGCCGCCGACCCGGCCGAAGGCGCGGCCGGCACCGCCGTAGCGGCCGCGCGGGGTGGACCTCGGCGCGCGGTGGGCGGTGGCGCCCGCCGTCCGGCCGGAGCCGAGCAGGGCGCGCAGCGGGGCGAGGGTGTCGTTGGTGACGTGACCGGCCCAGACCAGGTCCCAGAGCGCCTCGACGATCTCCGCCTCGGCGGTCTCCTCCGGCAGGTGCTGGACGAGCTGGCGGAAGAACAGGCCGTAGCCGCCGGCCAGCGCGGACATCAGGGCGCTGTGCACCGGGGTGAGCGCGGGCGGAACGGGCTCGGGGCGCAGCAGGTGGGCGTTCTCGGCGAGGTGCAGGCTGAGCCAGCCGTCCTTGCCGGGCAGCGCGCCGGCCCCGCACCAGCCGACCTCGCCGGCCGCCATCAGTTCGTCCAGCAGACCGGGGGAGTAGTCGGTGAGCCGGGCCGGGAGGATCAGCTTCTCCAGCGCGGAGGCGGGCAGGGCGGTGCCCTGGAGCTGCTCGACCACCCGCAGCAGGCCGTCCGGGCCGCGCAGCCGGTGGCCGGACAGGTGCTGCCACTGCGGCAGGAAGGCGGCCAGGGCGCGCGGCGGGACCGGCTCGACCTCCTGGCGCAGGGCCGCCAGCGAGCGGCGGCGCAGCCGGCGCAGCACCTCGGCGTCGCACCACTCGGGGGCGGTGTGGCTCTCGGAGGGCCTGAAGCGGCCCTGGACCAGCCGGCCGGCGGCGGTCAGGCGGTGCAGGGTGCCGGCGACCACGGCGCCGCCCAGGCCGTAGCGGGCGGCGGCCTCCGCGGCGGTGAACGGGCCGTGGGTACGGGCGTGGCGGGCGATCAGATCGCCCAGCGGATCCTTGACCGGTTCGGTGAAGGCCTCCGGGACACCCACCGGCAGCGGCGTGCCCAGCGCGTCGCGCAGCCGTCCGGCGTCCTCGATCGCGGTCCAGCGCCGCTCGCCGGCGATCCGGACCTGGATCACCCGGCGGGCCGCCTCCAGCTCCAGGGCCCAGAGCGGATCGGCGCCGCGGAGCGTCAACTCGGCCTCGGTGAGCGGGCCGAGCAGGCGCAGGGCGTCGGCGACACCCTCGGCGTCCCTGATCCGGCGTTCGGGGGTGAGGCGCTGGAGCTCGGCCTCCAGCTCGGTGAGCACCTGCGGGTCGAGCAGTTCGCTCAGTTCGGCCTGGCCGAGGAGTTCGGACAGCAGCCGGGAGTCGAGCGAGAGGGCGGCGGCACGGCGCTCGGCGAGCGGGGTGTCGCCCTCGTAGAGGAACTGGGCGACGTAGCCGAACAGCAGCGAGCGGGCGAAGGGCGAGGGCTCCGGGGTGGTGACCTCGACCAGGCGGACGGCGCGGGACTCCAGATCGCCCATCAGCTCGACCAGGCCGGGGACGTCGAACACGTCCTGCAGGCACTCCCGGACGGCTTCCAGGACGATCGGGAACGAGCCGTACTCGGAGGCGACTTCGAGCAACTGGGCGGCGCGCTGGCGCTGCTGCCAGAGCGGGGTGCGGCGGCCGGGGCTGCGACGGGGGAGCAGCAGGGCGCGGCCGGCGCATTCCCGGAAGCGGGAGGCGAACAGGGCGGAGCCGCCGACCTGGTCGGTGACGAGCTGTTCGATCTCGCCGGGGTCGAACAGGGCGGCGTCGGCGCCGACCGGTGCCTCGTCCGGGACCGCCTGCTCCGGGGGGCCGCCGAAGTCGAAGTCGGCGGCCAGCAGGTCGGCGTCGGGCAGGCGCAGCACGATGCCGTCGTCGGCGTGCATGACCTGCGGGTCCAGGCCGTGCTTCTCGCGCAGCCGGGCGCCGAGGGCGAGCGCCCAGGGGGCGTGCACCTGGGCGCCGAAGGGGGAGTGGATGACGATCCGCCAGTCGCCGAGCTCGTCCCGGAAGCGCTCGACCACGATGGTGCGGTCGTCCGGGAGGTGGCCGCACGCGGCGCGCTGCTCGGCCAGGTAGTCCAGCAGGTTGGCGGCCGCCCAGTCGTCCAGGCCGGCCTGCTGGAGGCGCGCGGTGGCGGCCTCGGGCCGGAGGGCGCCCAGTTCGCGGGTGAAGGCGCCGAGGGCGCGGCCGAGTTCGAGCGGACGGCCGAGGGTGTCGCCCTTCCAGAACGGGAGCCGGCCGGGGACGCCGGGAGCCGGGGTGACCAGCACCTTGTCGTGGGTGATCTCCTCGATCCGCCAGGAGGTGGTGCCGAGGGTGAACACGTCGCCGACGCGGGACTCGTAGACCATCTCCTCGTCGAGCTCGCCCACCCGTCGCCCGCCGCCGTCCTTCTTCCCCGTCTTCGAATCGGACGCGGTGGTGCCGGCGATGAAGACGCCGAACAGGCCGCGGTCGGGGATGGTGCCACCGGAGGTGACGGCCAGCCGCTGGGCGCCGGGGCGGCCGGTCACCGTGCCGGCCACCCGGTCCCACACCAGGCGGGGGCGCAGCTCGGCGAATGCGTCCGAGGGGTAGCGGCCGGCCAGCATGTCGAGCACGCCGTCGAACGCGGACTGCGGGAGGGTGGCGAAGGGGGCGGCGCGGCGGACCACGGCGAGCAACTCGTCCACCGGCCAGGCGTCCAGGGCCGTCATCGCGACCAGCTGCTGGGCGAGCACGTCCAGCGGGTTGCGCGGGACGCGCAGCGACTCGATCCGGCCGGCCCGCATCCGCTCGGTGACCACGGCGGACTGCACGAGGTCCCCCCGGTACTTGGGGAAGAACACACCGGTGGAGACGGCGCCGACCTGGTGGCCGGCCCGGCCGACCCGCTGCAGGCCGGAGGCGACCGAGGGCGGGGACTCGACCTGGACGACCAGTTCGACGGCGCCCATGTCGATGCCCAGCTCCAGGCTGGAGGTGGCGACCACGGCGGGCAGCCGGCCGGCCTTCAACTCCTCCTCGACGAGCGACCGCTGCTCCTTGGAGACGGAGCCGTGGTGGGCCCGGGCGATCACCGGGGGCGCGCCCTTGGCCGCGCCCGAGCCGCCCATCAGCTCGGCCGGGGCGTGCGCCCCGGGGACGGCGGTGCCGGTGGCGCGCTCGTGGGCGATCTCGTTCAGCCGGTTGCACAGCCGCTCGGCCAGCCGGCGGGAGTTGGCGAAGACGATGGTCGAGCGGTGCGCCTCGACCAGGTCGACGATCCGCTCCTCGACGTGCGGCCAGATCGACGCCTGCCGCTGCGGGTCGGTGCCGGCGGCTCCGCCGGTGGCCGGGGCGGCGGGCAGGTCGTCCAGGTCGGGGACGGGGACGACCACCGAGAGGTCGAAGTCCTTTTCGGAGGCGGGCTGGACCACGGCGGCGCCGCGCCGGGGGCTCAGGAAGCGGGCCACCTCCTCGACCGGGCGGACCGTCGCGGACAGGCCGATCCGGCGGGCCGGGCGGTCCAGCAGCTCGTCCAGCCGCTCCAGGCTGAGCGCGAGGTGCGCGCCGCGCTTGGTGCCGGCGACCGCGTGCACCTCGTCCAGGATCACCGTGTCCACGCCGCGCAGGGCCTCCCGGGAGGCGGAGGTGAGCAGCAGGAACAGCGATTCGGGGGTGGTGATCAGGATGTCCGGCGGGTGGGTCGCGAAGCGTCGGCGCTCGGCGGCCGGGGTGTCGCCGGAGCGGATGGCGACCTGGACCTCCGGTTCGGGCAGGCCGAGCCGCACGGCGGCCTGGCGCAGGCCGGCCAGCGGGGCGCGCAGGTTCCGTTCGACGTCCACCGCGAGCGCCTTGAGCGGCGAGACGTAGAGGACCCGGCAGCGGCGCCTGGGCTCGGCGGGGGGCGGGGTGGTGCTGAGGCGGTCGAGGGCGGAGAGGAAGGCGGCCAGCGTCTTGCCGGAGCCGGTGGGGGCGACCACCAGGACGTCCGTCTCCCGCTGGATGGCCCGCCAGGCCTCGGACTGGGCGGCGGTGGGGGCGGAGAAGGCGCCGGTGAACCAGGCCCGGGTGGCCGGGGCGAAACCGGCCAGGGGGTCGTCGGCGGGCGGGGTCGGGTGCTGGGGCGCCATGCCCCCATGGTGCCGGGTGGGACCGACAAGTGGAGGTGGGCCGGAACGGGGGGCCGGGAGGGGACGGGCTTGAGGTGCGGGGAGGGAGGGCGGAAGGCGCGGGGGGAGGGGTGCAAGCCGGGGAGCAGAAACAACAATCCGCTCATATGGTGAGGAATCGGATGCTTGATCCAGCCGTGACCCACCGGACCGACGAGCGGAGACCGTGCGATGGCGCAGGTGCACCCGTCGGGCAGGACCGTCCGGCGCCGCCGGGTGGGCGGGCCCGCCCGGGCGCTGCTCGCGATGCTGCTCACGGCGCTCGTGGTGGGTGGCGCCGTCCCGTACGTGTCCGGATCGGGGCGGGCGTACCTCAGCTACCTGGTGCTGGCCGAGGGCGAGGACGCCGCCGGCGCGGCCCGGGCCGGTGCGGAGAGCCGGGCCGCGGGCGGGCAGGTGGTCCAGGAGTACCCGCAGATCGGGGCCGCGCTGGTGTACGCGACCGGCCCGTTCGCCGACCGGGTGCGAGCCCGGCCCGGGATCGCCGCCGTCGGGGCGACCAGGACCGCGCCGGTGGTCGCGCCGCCGCGGGCGGTGGCGGGGGCGGGCGACTTCTCGGCGGGCACCGGCGCGGGGCCGGCGGCCGGGACGGGGCGGAGCGGGGACATCCTTTCGCGCGGTGGTGACCGGGCGGACTCGGGGACCGTGACGGTGCCCGATCCGGGGGAGGCGGGCGCCTGGAACCTCGCCATGGTCGGGGGCGCCGGCGTCCGGGCGGGCGATGCCTCGGCGGTGTCCGGTGGCGCGCCGCCGGCCGCAGGCGCGGTGCAGGGCGGGGCTTCGGTGCAGGGCGGGGGTGCGGTGCCGGGCGCCGACGTGCTGCACAAGGTGCTGGTCGCCGTGCTGGACTCCGGCGTCGACGACACCCACCCGGACCTGCGTGCCGCCGTCGACCCCAAGGCCTCCGCCTCCTGCGCGGACGGCCGGCCCGACGCCCGGACCGGCGCCTGGCGGCCGGACCCCGGGGTGGTCGAGAGCGGCCACGGCACGCACGTCGCCGGGATCGTGGGCGCCACCCGGGACGGCCACGGCGTCACCGGGGTCGCGCCGGGCGTACGGATCGCCGCCGTCCGGCTGCTCGGGCCGCTCGGGCAGTACTACGCCGAGAACGTCGTCTGCGGCATGCTCTGGGCCGCCGACCACGGGGCCAGGGCGATCAACAACAGCTACTTCGCCGACCCGTGGAAGTACAACTGCCCCGAGGACCGCGACCAGGCCGCACTGACCGCGGCCGTCGGGCGGGCCGTCGGGTACGCCCGGCGGAAGGGGGCGGTGGTGGTCGCCTCGGCGGGCAACGACGGGCAGGACCTCGGCGCCGGGCGGACCGACGACCGGAGCCCCAACGACCGGGTCTCGGGGCCGGCGCCCGTCCGCCACCTGGGCACCGAGTGCGTGCGGCTGCCCGGCGAGCTGCCCGGGGTGGTCACCGTCACCGCGGTCAACCGGGACGGGCACCCGGCGGGCTACTCCAACTACGGGCGCGGACGGGTCTCGCTGGCCGCGCCGGGGGGCGACCCGGACGGCGGGCCGCAGGGCGCGATCGTCTCCGACTGGCCGGACGGGCGGTACGCCGCGCTGGCGGGGACCTCGATGGCGGCCGCGCACGTGACCGGGGCGGTGGCGGTGGTGGCGGCCCTGCGTCCGGAGCTGGGGGCGGACGGGTTGGCGGGGGTGCTGGCGGGGGCGGCGGCGCCGGGGTGTCCTGCGGGGGTGTTCGGCTGCGGGGAGCGGCAGTACTTCGGTGCGGGGCTGCTGGCGCTGCCCCGGTGACGGGGGCGCGGTTTCCGTTGCGGGCGCGCGGGCTGCGCCCCGCGCGCCCGTCGGGTGGTGGGGCGGGGAAAAGCAGGTGACGGGGCGGCGGGACGGGGGTGAGGATCGGGGCATGGGTGAATCGGACGCGGCGGTGTTCCTGACGACCGAGCGGCTGGTGCTGCGGCGCTTCACGGCGGCGGACGCGGACCGGCTCGTGGAGCTGGACGGGGACCCCGCGGTGATGCGCTTCCTCACCGGGGGGAGGCCGAGCCCGCGGGAGTGGGTCGAGGGGGAGTTGTTGCCGCAGTACCTGGAGCACTACCGGCGGTACGGCGACCTCGGCTGGTGGGCGGCCGAGGAGCGGGCGGGCGGGGCGTTCCTGGGGTGGTTCGAGTTCCGGCCGACGCGGGAGGGGGAGCGCGGGGAGGTCGAGCTCGGGTACCGCCTGCGGCGGGCCGCGTGGGGGCGCGGGTACGCGACGGAGGGAGCCCGGGCGCTGGTCCGGCGCGGGTTCGCGGAGCTGGGGGTGGAGCGGGTGGTGGCGTACACCATGACGGTGAACGCGGGCTCGCGGCGGGTGATGGAGAAGAGCGGGCTCTCGTACGTCCGTACGTTCCGCGAGGACTGCCCGGAGACGATCCCGGGCAGTGAGCACGGTGAGGTCGAGTACGCGCTGACGGCCGGGGACTGGCGGGCGCGGTCCGGGATACTCGAGGCATGAGGCTGACGGATTTCTGGCGACGGATGTACGCGCACTTCGGGGAGTCGTACGCGGAGTCGTTCGCGACCGATCATGTGATGAGCGAGCTGGGCGGGCGGACGGTGCGCCAGGCGCTGGAGTCGGGCTGGGAGGCCAAGGACGTCTGGCGCGTGGTCTGCGACACCCAGGGCGTCTCCGGCGTGCTGCGCTGAGTGCCGGCCCCCGGGCGGCATGGGACAGACTGTTCGGGTGACAAATAGCGCAGAGCAGAAGAATTCGGACCGGAGTGCCGAGGGCGCTCCGGTGGGCGGGGGGCTCTGGGGCGGCGGGATGCCGCGCTGGCTGCCGCGGGCGATGGTGCTGTTCCTGGTGCTGGTGGGGGTGTTCCAGCTCGCCGACTGGGCGTTCCGGCAGCTGATCGACCTGTTCGTGATGCTGCTGGTGTCGTTCTTCCTGTCGCTGGCGCTGGAGCCGGCCGTGGACCGGATGGCGGCGCGCGGGGTGCGCCGGGGGGTGGGGACCTTCCTGGTGTTCGTGGCGGTCGGGGCCGCGGTGGTGGGCTTCCTCGCCGCGCTCGGCACGCTGCTGGTCGACCAGGTGGCGAAGATCGCGGGGGACCTTCCGCACCTGGTCGACAATCTGATCGGCTGGATCAACCAGACCTTCCACCAGGACCTCTCGCTGGGCGAGTTGCAGAATCGGTTGCTCAAGGACTCCGGCACCATCGAGAACTACGTCCAGCAGGCCGCCGACAATGTCTGGGGCGTCTCGTCCACCGTGATCGGCGGGCTCTTCCAGGCCTTCACGGTCGGGCTGTTCACCTTCTACTTCACCGCCGAGGGCCCGCGGGTGCGCCGGACGGTCTGTTCGATGCTGCCGCCCGCCAAGCAGGGCGAGGTGCTGCGGGCCTGGGAGATCGCGCTCGCCAAGACCGGCGGCTACCTGTACTCCCGGGCGCTGCTCGCGGTGGTGTCGGCCGCCGGGCACTGGGTGATGTTCGAGCTGCTGGACCTGCCGTACGCGGCGGCGCTGGCGGTCTGGGTCGGCGTCATGTCGCAGTTCGTGCCGACCCTCGGGACGTACCTGGCCGGGACGCTGCCGGTGCTGGTGGCGCTGACGGTGGAGCCGGTGGACGCGCTCTGGGTGCTGGTCTTCGTGGTGGTCTACCAGCAGGTCGAGAACTACCTGCTGCAGCCGCGGATCACCGCGCGGACGGTGGACGTGCACCCGGCGGTGGCCTTCGGCTCGGTGATCGCGGGCGCGGCGCTGCTCGGCGCGGTCGGCGCGGTGATCGCGATCCCGGCGGCGGCCACGCTCCAGGGCTTCGTGGGGACGTACGTGCGGCGGTACGAGGTGGCCACCGATCCGCGGATCGACCGGGGCGAGCAGCGGCGGGCGCGGCGGGAGCTGCGCCGGGAGGCGGCCCGGCGGCTGCGCCGGATGGTCGGCGGGGACGGGACGAGGCGCGGGGAGTGACCCGGGGCGCCGCCCCCGGGGGGTGTCCCCGGGGGCGGCACGGCCCGGACGTGCGACGCTTGAATCGAACAGATGTTCTTTGTACTCTCCGGCGAGGAGTTTTCCACAGGCCGAGCCCGGTCGAGCCCGTTTGTCAGTGGGACGCGCTAGCGTCGAGGACGATGAAGCGCACAGCACAGAACCCGAGGGAAAAAGCCATGGCAGGTACGGACCGCGAGAAGGCCCTGGAGACCGCTCTCGCCCAGATCGAGCGGCAGTTCGGCAAGGGCTCGGTGATGCGCCTCGGCGAGAAGGCCAATGAGCCGATCGAGGTGATCTCCACCGGGTCCACCGCCCTGGACGTCGCCCTCGGGGTCGGCGGCATCCCGCGCGGCCGGGTGGTCGAGATCTACGGCCCCGAGTCCTCCGGCAAGACCACCCTGACCCTGCACCTGGCCGCCAACGCCCAGAAGGCCGGCGGCACGGTCGCGTTCGTCGACGCGGAGCACGCGCTCGACCCGGAGTACGCCAAGAAGCTCGGCGTGGACACCGACGCCCTGCTGGTCAGCCAGCCGGACACCGGTGAGCAGGCGCTGGAGATCACCGACATGCTGATCCGCTCCGGCGCGATCGACCTGGTGATCATCGACTCGGTCGCGGCGCTCGTGCCGCGCGCCGAGATCGAGGGCGAGATGGGCGACTCGCACGTCGGTCTGCAGGCCCGACTGATGAGCCAGGCGCTGCGCAAGATCGCCGGTGCGCTGAACCAGTCGAACACCACCGCGGTCTTCATCAACCAGCTGCGCGAGAAGATCGGCGTGATGTTCGGTTCGCCGGAGACCACGACGGGTGGCCGGGCGCTGAAGTTCTACGCCTCGGTCCGCCTCGACATCCGCCGGATCGAGACCCTGAAGGACGGCACTGAGGCGGTCGGCAACCGCACCCGCGTCAAGGTGGTCAAGAACAAGGTCGCCGCGCCGTTCAAGCAGGCCGAGTTCGACATCCTCTACGGCGTGGGCATCAGCCGCGAGGGCGGCCTGATCGACATGGGCGTGGAGCACGGCTTCATCCGCAAGTCGGGCGCCTGGTACACCTACGAGGGCGACCAGCTCGGCCAGGGCAAGGAGAACGCCCGCAACTTCCTGCGGGACAACCCGCAGCTCGCCGACGAGATCGAGCGGAAGATCAAGGGCAAGCTCGGCATCGGCCCGAAGGTGGAGGAGCCGGCCGAGGGCGGGGCCGACGCCGCTGCCGCTCCCGCCGCCGACGGCGCCGCCAAGCCGATCACCGCGACCGCCACCAAGACGGCCGCGGCGAAGAAGACGGCGGCGGCCAAGGCCTGATCCGTTGACGCAGTACGACACGGTGGGCGGCGGCCCGGCGGGCCCGGAGGACGACGACTACGGCCCGCCGGACTGGTTCGCCGCGGTCGCGGAGGAACCGGAGCCGGCGGCCGAGAGGCCCGGGCGGCGGCCCTCCCGGCGCGACCGCCGCTCCATCACGCAGTGGGCATCCGGCCCCGAGCCGGAGTTCGACCTGGCTCCGGACCGGGCGGTGCGCGGCGCGGCGCCCGGGCCGGAGCCGGCGGAAGCATCGGTCGAGGAGCTCGGCCTGGTCTCCGCCTCCGAGCTGCCCACCGGCCGCCGACGGCGGCGCTCGGCCCTGGAGGCCGAGGAACTCGAAGCGGCGGGGCCCGCTTCGGCACCGGCGGCCATGGAGAGCGGCCGGGGCGGAGGCGAGGCGGCCGGTCACGGGGGTGCGGCCGCCTCGGCCTCCCGTCGCGGCGCCCGTCGGGGCCGTTCCGCGGCCGGGCCGTCCGGCGAGGAGGGCGTCGGCCGTGCCTCCCGGAAGCAGGCCGAGGAGTCGGTCGATCCGGAGACCCGCGCGCGGGACATCTGCCTGCGGCTGCTCACCGGCGCCGCCAAGACCCGCAAGCAGCTCGCCGACGCCCTGCGCAAGCGGGAGATCCCGGACGAGGTCGCCGACGAGGTGCTCACCCGGCTCGAAGAGGTCGGGCTGATCGACGACGCGGCCTTCGCCGCGGCCTGGGTGGAGTCCCGGCACGCCGTTCGGGGCCTGTCCCGGCGGGCGCTGACCCAGGAGCTGCGCACCAAGGGCGTCGCCGCCGACCTGGTCGAGCAGGCCGTCGCCCAGGTCGACCACGACGACGAGACGGACGCGGCCCGGGCGCTGGTGGAGCGCAGACTGCGTGCCACCCGAGGGCTGGACGAACAGGTGCGCACCCGGCGGCTGGTCGGGATGCTGGCCCGGCGCGGCTACTCCGAGGGACTGGCGTTCCGGGTGGTGCGCAGTGCGCTGGAGGAGGAGCGGAGTGAACTGTCGGGTCGGGAGTAGTGGCAGTTCTGTAGGCGTCCTGGAGTGAACCAGGTCAACCCTTGACCCTTTCATGACCCCCACCTAGCCTCGCCATCAGTTCCCGGGGCGCCTCCGTACGGCGGCCCGCGCGGAGACGGGGGAGTGGGCAGCACATGGGGATCTCGGCGGGCACCGACCCGGGCGGCTCGCTGGTGGCGGTCGCCGGATCGGCCGCGTTCCTGCTGCTGGTGTTCGCGGTGGCCGCCGGGCTGGTGGTCAGGCGGCTCCGGGCGGCCCGGCACAGCGCGCTGGCCGAGGCCGAGCAGACCCGTCGGCGGGCCGAGGAGCAGAGCGCCGGGCAGCGGGCCGAACTCGCCCGGCGCGAGCAGGACATGGCCGAGGAGCTGCGCAGGCTGCGCCGCCGCGAGGACGAACTGGTGGAGCGCTCGACCGAGTTGGAGCGGTCCCGGAGCGAGTCCGAGGCGCTGGTCGCCCGCCGGGTGGCGGCGCTGGAGCGGGCCGCCGGGCTCTCCGCCAAGCAGGCCCGCGCCGAACTCCTGCGGGAGGCCGAGGAGTCGGTCCGGCGGGAGGCCGCGGTCACCGCCCGGGAAATCGAGCGCGAGGCCAAGGAGGAGGGCGAGCGCCGGGCCCGGGACATCGTCGCCGGGGCGATCCAGCGGCTGGCGACGGAGCAGACGCTGGAGAGCGCGGTCACCGTCCTGCCGCTGCCGAACGAGGACATCAAGGGCCGGATCATCGGTCGGGAGGGCCGCAACATCCGGGCCTTCGAGGCGGTCACCGGCGTGAACCTGATCGTCGACGACACCCCGGAGTCGGTGCAGCTGTCCTGCTTCGACCCGGTCCGCCGGGAGACCGCCCGGCTCACCCTGGAGCAGCTGGTCGAGGACGGCCGGATCCACCCGACCCGGATCGAGCACCTGCACGAGCGCAGCCGCGAGGAGGTCGGGCAGCGCTGCGTCCGGGCCGGCGAGGACGCCCTACTGGACGCCCGGGTCGGCGCGATGCACCCCGAACTCGTCCGCACCCTGGGTTCGTTGCGTTACCGGGCGTCGTACGGGCAGAACGTGCTCGGGCACCTGCTGGAGTCCGCGCACCTGGCCGGGATGATGGCCGCCGAGCTCGGGGTGGACCCGGAGCCGGTGCGGCGCGCGGCGCTGCTGCACGACATCGGCAAGGCGCTCACCCATGAGTCGGAGGGCAGCCACGCGGCGGTGGGCGCGGAGCTCGCCCGGCGGTACGGCGAGTCCCCCGAGGTGGTGCACGCGATCGCCGCCCACCACAACGAGGTCGATCCCCGGACGGTGACGGCCGTACTGACCCAGGCCGCGGACGGCTGCTCGGGCGGTCGGCCGGGCGCGCGCAAGGAGTCGCTGGAGCTGTACGTGCGGCGGCTGGCGCGGCTGGAGGAGATCGCGCGCTCGCACCAGGGCGTGGCCGAGGTGTACGCGATGCAGGCCGGCC
This sequence comes from Kitasatospora sp. NPDC058048, assembly GCF_042885555.1. Lineage (NCBI taxonomy): Bacteria > Bacillati > Actinomycetota > Actinomycetes > Kitasatosporales > Streptomycetaceae > Kitasatospora > Kitasatospora sp. NPDC058048. The sequence goes on from NZ_JBHVRT010000036.1 coordinate 30,839, forward strand.
GCGAGGTCCGGGTGATGGTCCGCCCGGACGCGGTGGACGACCTGGGCGCGGAGCTGATCGCCCGTGAGGTCGCCCGCCAGTTCTCCACCGAGCTGACCTACCCGGGCCGGATTCGGGTGACGGTGGTCCGGGAGAGCCGGGCCACGGCGGTGGCCGGCTAGGACGCCCCGCCAGGACCTGCCAGGACCTGCCAGGACCTGCAAGGACTTGCCCGGGCCGTCCCGCCATGATCCGCCAGGACCCGTCAGGACACGCCCTGGCTCGGGGAGTCCACCTCGCGGGGCGCGGGCTGCTCGGCCGGGTCGGGGGTCGGGGTGAGCGTGGCCGGGCAGCCGCGGGCGCGGTCGGCGAGGGCGAGGAGGTCCTCGGCGACGGCACCCTGGGTGACGCCGACGAGGTGGCCGTCCGGGCGGATCAGCAGGACGGTGTGCGGGCCGGCGCCCGGGTAGTCCTCGGTGACCAGCACCTCGGCGGGGACGGGCAGGGCGGCGGCGACCTCGGCGAGGCGGGGCATCAGGCCGGCGCCGAGCCAGTGCTCGGAGGACCAGACGGCGGTGCCGGGGGCGACCAGCAGCAGCAGGAAGGTGGTGCCGAGCCGGGCGTGCAGGTGGTCGGGGGTGCCGTCGTCGGCGAGCACCGGCAGGTCCGGGACGAGCACCCCGGGGGCGGTGGCGGGCAGCAGCTCGCTGAGCGAGGTGGCGCCGCGCGCGCCGCGTTGCAGCGGGACCCGGCCGGGGACACCGGAGGGCGCCGCCGGGTAGGCGGGCGCGCCGCCGAACCGGCCGGTGCCGAGCTGGCCGTCGGCGAGCAGCGGGGCGTGTTTGCGGAAGCCGCCGACCAGCAGCGAGCGCCGGGTCTGCTGCCAGCCGCGCAGCGGGCGCAGCAGCGGCATGGACTGGTCGACCGCGCGCAGCCGGGCGCCGACCGCCCCGCGCCGCTCGGCCTCGTAGCCGTCCAGCAGCGCTCCGCCGGGCTGCGGGCCGCCGGAGTGGAGGTGCCAGGCGAGGGCCAGCCGCCAGGCGAGGTTGTCGGCGTCGCGCAGCCCGTCCGGGAGGTTCTGCATGCCGAGGGCGCCGTGCAGGTGTGCGGCGTCGCCGGCCAGGAAGCAGCGGCCGATCCGGAAGCGGGCGGCGAGCCGCTGCTGGGCGGTGTGGTCGGCGGCGGCCAGCAGTTCGAAGCGGGGCAGCTCGCCGCACCAGCCGGTGAGGGTGGAGGTGACCCGGGTGAGCAGGGTGTCGCCGGTGACGATGCCGGGCCAGGTGGCGTGCGGGTCGACCGTCTCGGTGGCGGCGGGCCGGCCGGGGGGCAGTCGCCAGTCGAGCCGCCAGACGCCGTCCGGCAGCGGACGGGCGGAGGCCTCGCGGTCGCCCCGCCACGGGGGCTCGCGGTGCAGTCGGGCGCCGTCGAAGGGCAGGTCGACCCGGACGGTGGCGATGGCGTTGCGGTCGACCGCGGGGCGGCCGGGGAAACGGATCTTCAGGAGCTTGCGGACGGTGGATCTGGCGCCGTCGCAGCCGACCAGGTGGCTGCCGCGCCACCAGGTGGTGGAGCCGTCCTGGGTGCCCATGGTGCGGATGCTGACGCCGTCCCGGTCCTGTTCGAGTTCGACGACCCGGTTGAGCGGGACCAGCTTGATCAGCGGGGTGCCGGTGAGGGCGTCGCGCAGCCCGCGCTGGAGGCGGTGCTGGGGCAGGTGGTAGGTGGGCGAATCGGTGAGGTCGATCCGCAGCACCTCCTGGCGGCGGCGCCAGACGGCGAAGGAGTCCCACAGAGCGGAGTCCGAGGCGGCCCGCGGGTAGCCGATCCGGGTCAGGAAGGCGGCGGTGTCGGCGCCGAGCACGAGGCTGCGCGGACCTTCGGGACAGAGCCCGGAGCCCTCGTCCAGGACGATGGTGGGTACCTCGTGCCGGGCCAGGGCGAGGGCCAGGGCCAGACCGACCGGTCCGGCCCCGACCACGATCACCGGGTCCATGAGGGAACCTCCGGGCGCGAACCGGCCGATCGGCCGGCGTCAGTTACCGCTGCCGCATATGCCGCGTGGATGCTCCCGGGAGGTGTCACGAAGAGCAATGCAACAGTTCACCTGCGTGTCCGTCAAGCAGAAGCTGAAGTGCGCCGGTTCGCGCCGCGACGGCCACGTGCTTCGATCCAGCGTGCGAGCGCGGTCAACAGAAGGCACATCACGATGTAGATCGGGCCGATCACGAGCACCACGGGGATGTAGGGGAAGCCCGCGGCGTTGATCGGCTGGCTGGCGATCTTCTTGCCCATGAACAACAGTTCGCTGTAGGTGATGACGAAGCCGAGCGAGGTGTCCTTGAGGGTGACGACCAGCTGGCCGATCATCGAGGGCAGCATCGAGCGGACGGCCTGCGGCACCAGGATCGACATCATCACCTGGGTCTTGCGCATGCCGAGCCCGTACGCCGCCTCGCCCTGGCCGCGCGGGACGGCGTTGACGCCGCTGCGGATGATCTCGGCCTGGACCGCCCCGTTGTAGAGGCTGAGGCCGAGCACCAGCGCCCACATCGGCTGCTGGGCGAAGAAGGCGTAGTAGAGCCCGACGATCAGGATCAGCAGCGGCATCGCCCGGAAGAACTGGGTGAAGGCCGTGCAGAACCAGCGGACCGGCCGGTGGTCGGAGAGCTGACCGGCCGCCAGCAGCGCGCCCAGAGTGAGCGAGAAGGCTGCCGCGAGCCCGAAGGCCTCCAGGGTGGACAGCAGGCCGTCCACGATCTGCTGCTGGACGAAGGTGTACTGGAAGGCGTCCCAGAGGCCGGCGTCGAACTGGCCGTTGTCGTTCAGCGCGCTGAAGACGTACCAGAGGAGACCGGCGATGCCGAGCACCGAGAGGACGCCGAACATGCGGTACCGGGTACGGGCCTTCGGGCCGGGGGTGTCGTAGAGGACACTCGCCGACGCCTGACGACTCAGAATACTCATCGGGCCACCGCCAGTCGGGATTCCAGGAAGCGGAAGAACGTGGCGACCGTGGCGCTGATCAGCAGGTAGGCGCAGGCCACCCAGAAGAAGATGGCGAAGATCGAGTAGCCGCGCTCGGAGAAGGTCTGCTGGGCGCTGTACAGCTCGGGGACGCTGAACGCGCCGGCGATCGCCGAGTTCCTGGGCAGGGCGATGAACACGCTGCTCATCGGGCCCAGGACGGTCCGGGCGGCCTGCGGCAGGACGACCAGGGTGAGGGTCTGGCCGAAGGTCATGCCCAGGCTGCGGGCGGCCTCCGCCTGGCCCAGCGGCACGGTGTTGATGCCGGAGCGGATGACCTCGCAGACGAACGAGGCGGTGTACCCGCCGAGCGCCAGCACCGCGAACGCCAGGTGGCTGAAGTGCACGCCCAGCGGCGGCAGGCCGAAGGTGACGGCGAAGAACAGCAGGGTCAGCGGGGTGTTGCGGAAGAGCGTCACCCAGGTGGTGCCGAAGGCGCGCAGGACCGGCACCGGGGAGACCCGGAAGGCCGCCAGCAGGGTGCCCAGCAGCAGGGCGAGAAGAGCGCTGAGCGCGCTCACCTCGATCGTCTGTAGGAAGCCGTCGCGGAACAACGCGAAGTTGTCGTCCTCGAACAGGAACCCCATCCGGCGGCCCTCCTCTCAGTTCATGGTCGGGAGTCGACGTACGGCGGGCGGATCAGTAGCGCTCGAGGGCCGGGACGTCCGGCGCCGGGGAGCCGGAGGCGCCCAGGGTCGCGTCGTAGGCCTTCTTCCAGTCGCCGTTGTCCTCGTGGGCCTTGAGGGCGTCGCTGATCGCGTCGCGCAGCGCCTTGTCGTCCTTGTTGAGGCCGACGCCGTAGTTCTCCTTGGTGAACGGCTTGCCGACCACCTTGAGCTTGGGGCTGTACTTGGAGGCGTAGCCCTTGAGGATCGCGTCGTCGGTGGTGACCGCGTCGACCTCGCCGGACATCAGCTTCTCGACGCAGGCCGAGTAGGTGTCGAACTGGGTGACCTTCGGGTTGTACTGCTGGATGTTCTTGATCGAGGTCGAGCCGGTGGCGGTGCAGACGTTCTTGCCGCCGGTGCTCTCCGGGCCGGTGATCGTGGTGTTGTCGGCCTTCACCAGCAGGTCCTGGCCGGCGATGTAGTACGGGCCGGCGAAGGAGACGCTCTTCTTGCGCTCGTCGTTGATGCTGTAGGTGCCGACGTAGAAGTCGATCTGGCCCTTGGCGATGGCCGGCTCGCGCTGCGAGGAGACCAGGGTCTGCCACTTGATCTGCTGCGGGGTGAAGCCGAGGTCGGCGGCGATCATCTTGGCGATCTCGATGTCGAAGCCGCTGCGGTCGCCGCTGGCGACGTCCTCCCAGCCGAGGTTCGGCTGGTCGGCCTTGGCGCCGATGATCAGCTGGCCGCGCTTCTTGGCCTCGGCGAGGATCGCGGAGTCCACCTTGACGTCGGTCTTGACCGTGTAGCTCGGCAGCTTCGGGGCGCCGGCGCCGCTGCTCGCGGCGGTGGCGCCGGGGGTGCCGTCCTTGCCGCAGGCGGCGGTGGCGGTGAGCGCGACGGCACAGAGCGCGACGGCGAGGGTGCGGGACGTCCTCATGAGGGTTCTCCTGGGGCTGGGCCGCGGTGTCAACCGGGCTCTGGCGTCTGGAAGGCGTGCACGGGCGGGGCGGGCCGGCACTGCGGCCGGGGGCGGTCCCGCCGGTCTCGAAGCGTCAGTGGTGGAGGATCTTCGAGAGGAAGTCCTTGGCGCGCTCGGAGCGCGGCGCGGTGAAGAAGGCGTCCGGGGTGTTCTGCTCGACGATCTTCCCGTCGGCCATGAACAGGACCCGGTTGGCGGCGGAGCGGGCGAAGCCCATCTCGTGGGTGACCACGACCATCGTCATGCCGTCCGCGGCGAGCTGGCGCATGACCTCCAGCACCTCGTTGACCATCTCCGGGTCCAGCGCCGAGGTGGGCTCGTCGAAGAGCATCACCTTGGGCTTCATCGCCAGCGCGCGGGCGATCGCCACGCGCTGCTGCTGGCCGCCGGAGAGCTGGGCCGGGAACTTGTCCGCCTGCGCGCCGACGCCGACCCGCTCCAGCAGCTCCCGGGCGGTCTTCTCGGCCTGCGGGCGGGGCACCTTGCGCACCTTCACCTGGCCGATGACCACGTTCTCCAGCACGGTCTTGTGCGCGAACAGGTTGAAGCTCTGGAACACCATGCCGACCTCGGCGCGCAGCCGGGCCAGTTCCTTGCCCTCGTCGGGCAGTGGCCGGCCGTCGATCGTGATCGCGCCGGAGTCGATCGTCTCCAGCCGGTTGATCGTCCGGCAGAGCGTCGACTTGCCCGAGCCGGACGGGCCGATCAGCACGACCACCTCGCCCTGGGCGATCCGGAGGTCGATGTCCTGCAGGACGTGCAGCGCACCGTAGTGCTTGTTGACGTTGCTCAGCACGACCAGTGGGGCGGCTGCGGGGGTGGAGTCCTCGACCGGGCTCTCGGTCATCGCGCCTGCTCCCTCTGTCGTCGAATCACGCCTGTCCGAGAAGTCTCAACTCCCTTGACAGGCAATGGTGGTACGGATCCGGGGGCCGAGGCCGGCGGAGCCGCGGCCCCCGGTGGGCCGACCTTAGGAGCCATGACCGCGCGCCGTCAGCCGATCTGAGCGGAACTTGAGGATCACGAAACGGCCACACGGCGCTCGCACGCTGTTCGCGCGGGCGCCGACGGGGCATGTCACAGCGGGAATCCGCTCCGGTGCTCCCCGTTCCCCCCGGGCCCGGTGCGCGGTCGAACCTGGCGCCGGGCCGTTCGCTGGCCCATACTGCGCAGGACCGGGACCTGAACGATCGGCCCGGTGATCATCGGTGATCACGTGGGGGAAGGAGGAGGACAGGATGCGACTGCTGCTCGTCGAGGACGACGAACGCGTGGCCGCCGCGCTGGTCGCGGTGCTGGGCCGGCACGGCTTCCAGGTCCGGCATGCCCGCAGCGGGCACGAGGCGCTGGACGCCCTGGTGCCGGACGGCAACGAGCCGTACCGCGTGGTGCTGCTCGACCTCGGACTGCCCGACCGCGACGGCTTCGAGGTGTGCAGCCGGATCAGGGCCGGCAGCGGCGTGCCGGTGATCATGGTCACCGCCCGCGCGGACGTCCGCTCCCGGATCCACGGCCTCAACCTGGGCGCCGACGACTACGTCACCAAGCCGTACGACATGGGCGAGCTGCTCGCCCGCATCCACGCCGTGGCCCGCCGCGGCGCCGCCCCCGCCGCGGTGGCGGCGCCCGCGCCCGACACCGTGCCGCAGCAGCGCGGCCCGCTGGAGTCCCGCGGCATCCGGATCGACCGGGAGCGCCGCCGGGTCAGCGTGGACGGCCGCGACGTGCCGCTCACCCGCAAGGAGTTCGACCTGCTCGCACTGCTCGCGCAGAGCCCCGGCGTCGTCTACCGGCGCGAGCAGATCTTCAGCGAGGTCTGGCGCAGCGGCTGGGAGGGCAACGGGCGCACCCTGGAGGTGCACATCGGCTCGCTGCGCAACAAGCTGGCACTGCCCGGCCTGGTCGAGGCCGTGCGCGGGGTCGGCTACCGGCTGATCCCCGACTGCCCGGCGCCCGCCGCGGCCGAACCGGCCCCGAGCGCCCCCGCGGAGCACTGACCGCACGTGCGCACCCGCCTGCTCGGCATCCTGATCGCCCTCATGCTCTGCGTCCTGGCCGCCCTGGGGCTGCCGCTCGCGGCGGCGGTCGCTGCGGCCGAGCAGACCAAGGTGGTCGTCGACCGGCTCGACGACGCCGCCCGCCTCGCCCAGGACCTGCCCACCTCCGGCGCCGCCGACTCCGCCCGCAAGGGCGACCCGGAACCCGCCCCGGGCGACGGCAGCCGGCAGCGCGCGATCGAGGCCGAGGTCCGCCGCTACCACGACCTGTACGGCGTGCGCCTGGGCATCTTCCAGCGCGACGGCGTTCCGCTCGCCGTCGCCCCGGACGACTGGCGGGTGCCCTCCGGGGGCTGGGGCGCCCAGGCCTTCCAGGAGGCACTGGACGGGCGGCGCAGCCACAACCCGCCGCAGGTCTGGCCGTGGACGCCGGACCGGACGATCACCGTCGCCGCCCCCGTGGTGCGCGACGGCGACGTGGTCGCGGTGGTGCTCAGCGAATCCCCGGCCCAGGCGCTGCGCACCCGGGTGGTGCACAAGTGGCTGGTGATCGGCACGGGCGAGGCCGCCGCGATGATCGTCGCCGTGCTGCTCGCCGTCCGGCTCACCGAGTGGGTGCTGCGCCCGGTGCGCACCCTGGACCGGGCCACCCACGACATCGCCACCGGCCGGATGGCCGCCCGGGTCGCCCCGGGCGGCGGACCGCCCGAACTCCAGCGGCTGGCCCGCTCCTTCAACGAGATGGCGGACCACGTGGTGCTCGCCATGGACCAGCAGAAGGCCTTCGTCGCGGACGCCTCCCACCAGCTGCGCAACCCGCTGTCGGCACTGCTGCTGCGGGTCGAGCTGCTCGGCCTGGAACTGCCCGAGGGCCACGAGGAGGAGCTCAGCGGCGTACGGGAGGAAGGCGCCCGGCTGGCCCGGGTGCTGGACGACCTGCTCGGCCTGGCCACCGCCGAGCACGCCCGCCCCGAACCGGAGCGCACCGACCTCGCCGAGCTCACCCTGTCCCGGGTGGACGCCTGGCGGCCGGTGGCCGAGCAGCGCGGGATCGGGCTGCGCTGGGACGGCCCGGCGCTGGCGATCGGGATGGCCGACCCGATCGGGTTCGGCTCGGCCCTGGACGCCGTGGTGGACAACGCGCTCAAGTTCAGCCCGGCCGGCAGCGAGGTGCGGCTGCGGGTGACGGTGCGCCGGGACGAGGTCGCGGTGACCGTCACCGACGCCGGGCCCGGTCTCACCGAGGACGAGCTGTCCCGGGCCGGGGACCGGTTCTGGCGCAGCACGCGGCACCAGAACGTGGACGGTTCGGGGCTCGGGCTGTCCATCGCCCGCACCCTGCTGGCGGCCGGCGGCGGCACGCTCGGCTTCGCGCCGGTCAGGCCGACCGGGCTCGCGGTGACGCTGGCGGTGCCCCGGCCGGAGAAGTAGCCGCCGGGGCACGCCCTGCGCCTACGGCTTCACCGGGCGGCGGCCGCGCGCTACGGCTTCACCGAGCGGTAGTAGCGGGCCGCGCCGGTGTGCAGCGGGAGCGGGTCGGTGTAGACGGCGGTGCGCAGGTCGACCAGCTGGGCCGCGTGCACCTGGGCGCCGATCTGGTCGCGGCTGTCGATCACCGCGCGGGTCATGCCCTCGACCAGGCGCGGGTCCGCGTCGTCCAGGGTGATCAGCAGGTTGGGCACGGCCACCGTGGCGACGGCGTCCTTGGGCTCGGCGTTCGGGTACGTCCCCTTGGGCATGGTGGCCGCCCGGTAGGCGTCGGTGCCGCCGCCCTCGGCCTTGTGCAGGGCCTCGGCGAGGTCGCTCAGCGGCACGACCCGGATCGGGAAGTGGTCGGAGAGGTCGGTGAGCGCGCTGGTGGGCAGGCCGCCGGACCAGAAGAAGGCGTCCAGCCTGCCCGCGCGCAGGTCGTCGGCGGCCTCGCCGATCCCCTTCGGCACCGGGACGATGTCGTGGTCCGGGTCCAGGCCGGCCGCGCCCAGCAGCCGCTTGGTCACCAGGTTCACCCCCGACTGCGGCAGGCCGACGCCGACCCGCAGGCCCTTGAGGTCGGCGGTGCGGCGCACCGGGGAGGAGGCCGGGACGATCAGCTGCAGGTAGTCGTCGTACAGCCGGGCGATGGCCCGCAGCTTCTCCTTGCCCTGGCCCTGGTAGTCGGCGACCGCGTCGGCGGTGGCTATCGCGAAGGCGTCCCGGCCCCTGATCACCCGGGTGAGGTTGTCGATCGAGCCCTCGGAGTTGTCCAGGGCCAGCCGCACCCCGGGCATGGTCCGGGAGACGTGGGCCTGGAGCAGCTGCCCGTACCGGTCGTAGACGCCGCGCTGCACGCCGGTGGCGAAGCGGACCTCGCCGCGCGGGTACCCGGGCGAGCGGCCCGCCGACAGCCACCAGCCGCCGAACCCGGCCACCAGCAGTACCACCACCAGCACCGTGCGCCACAGCGGGCTCCGGGCCGCGGTGCGGACGGCGGCGCCGAGACGGGACGCAGTGGTGGGGGTCATGCAGGGATACTGCCAGGCGCTCCGGCCGAACGGGAGTGGAACGGGTGGTGGAAGCTCAGGGAAAAGCCCTTCGCCGCTGCCCGTACCCTGGTCTGGTGAGCGGTGAGAGCGGATTGAAGAGCTACAAGGTCGTCACGCACGGCTGTCAGATGAACGTCCACGACTCCGAGCGGCTGTCCGGCCTGCTGGAGGACGCGGGGTACGTCAAGGCCGGGCCCGAGGGCGACCCGGACCTGGTGGTGTTCAACACCTGCGCGGTGCGCGAGAACGCCGACAACAAGCTGTACGGCAACCTCGGCCAGCTCGCGCCGGTCAAGACCCGCCACAAGGGCATGCAGATCGCCGTCGGCGGCTGCCTGGCCCAGAAGGACCGCGAGAGCATCGTCAAGCGCGCCCCCTGGGTCGACGTGGTCTTCGGCACCCACAACATCGGCCACCTGCCGGCGCTGCTGGAGCGGGCCGCGGTCGAGCGCAGGGCCCAGGTCGAGATCCTGGAGTCGCTGGAGACCTTCCCCTCCACCCTGCCGACCCGCCGCGAGTCCGCGTACGCCGCCTGGGTCGCCATCTCGGTCGGCTGCAACAACACCTGCACCTTCTGCATCGTCCCCGCGCTGCGCGGCAAGGAGGAGGACCGCCGCCCCGGCGACGTCCTCGCCGAGATCGAGGCGCTGGTGGACGAGGGCGTCATCGAGGTGACCCTGCTCGGCCAGAACGTCAACGCCTACGGCTCCGACCTGGGCGACCGCGAGGCCTTCTCCAAGCTGCTGCGCGCCGCCGGGCAGATCGAGGGCCTGGAGCGGATCCGCTTCACCTCGCCGCACCCCCGCGACTTCACCGACGACGTGATCGCCGCGATGGCCGAGACGCCGAGCGTGATGCACCAGCTGCACATGCCGCTGCAGTCCGGCTCGGACCGCGTCCTCAAGGCGATGCGCCGCTCGTACCGGCAGGACCGTTTCCTCGGGATCATCCGCAAGGTCCGCGAGGCGATGCCGGACGCGGCCATCTCCACCGACATCATCGTGGGCTTCCCCGGCGAGACGGAGGAGGACTTCGAGGAGACGATGCACACCGTCCGCGAGGCCCGCTTCACCAACGCCTTCACCTTCCAGTACTCCAAGCGCCCCGGCACCCCCGCCGCGGACATGGCGGACCAGGTGCCGAAGGAGGTCGTCCAGGCCCGCTACGACCGGCTGATCGCCCTCCAGGAGGAGATCTCCTGGGAGGAGAACAAGAAGCAGGTCGGCCGCACCCTGGACATCCTGGTCGCCGAGGGCGAGGGCAAGAAGGACGATCAGACCCGGCGGCTCTCCGGACGCGCCCCCGACAACCGGCTGGTGCACTTCACGAAGCCGGACGAGCCGGTGCGCCCCGGCGACGTGGTGACCGTCGAGATCACCTACGCCGCCCCGCACCACCTGCTCGCCGAGGGCCCGGCGCTCGCGGTGCGCCGCACCCGCGCCGGCGACGCCTGGGAGAAGCGCCAGGCCGCGCCCGCCGCCAAGCCGGCCGGAGTGATGCTCGGGCTGCCGAAGATCGGCGCCCCGGCCGAGCTGCCGCTGGCCGCGCCGGCGGGCGGGGCCTGCTGCGGCGACTGACCCGCGGGTGTTCCGGGCGGCCCGGCGGGAGCTTCGGCTCCGGCCGGGCCGCCCGGCTTCTTGGCTAGAGTGATTCACATGCTGGTAGCCGCCGCCGTGTGCCCCTGTCCGCCGCTGCTCGTCCCCGAGGTCGCCGCCGGGGCCGCGCCCGAGCTGGACGCCCTGCGCACGGCCTGCGACGAGGCGCTGGCGGCGCTGGTCGCGGCCGGGCCGCAGCTGGTCGTGGTGGTCGGCACCGGGCCGACGGCCGAGGTCTGGACCGAGGGCGGAGCCGGCTCCTTCCGCCGCTACGGGGTGCCGCTGGTCGCCAAGCTGCCCGGCGACCGGGTCGAGGGGCCGGAGCTGGCCCCCTCGCTGACCGTCGGCGCCTGGCTGCTGGAGCGCGCCGGGGTGACCCTGCCGACGCACGCCTGCGCGGTGCCCGCCGACGCCCCCGCCGACCGGATGCTCGGCCTCGGCCAGGGCCTGGCCGGCCTGGCCGAGCGGGTCGCCCTGCTGGTGCTCGGCGACGGCAGCGCCTGCCGCTCGGTGAAGGCGCCCGGCTACCTGGACGAGCGGGCCGAGGGCTTCGACACCGCCCTGGCCGCCGCCCTGGGCACGGCCGACCTGCCCGCCCTGGCCGCGCTGGACCCGGGGCTGGCCGCCGAGCTCAAGGCCGACGGCCGGGCGCCCTGGCAGGTGCTGGCCGGCGCCGCGGAGGGCGCCGGCCTCACCGGGCGGCTGGGCTACCAGGAGGCGCCGTACGGGGTCGGGTACGTCGTGGCGTCCTGGTCCTAGCCGGTCGGGGCCGCCGGACCGGCCAGGACCGGGACCGCGGGGTCAGGACCGCGGAGTCAGGACCGAGGGGGCTGCCCCTCGTCGCCCGGCTTGGGCTTCTGGGCGAAGTCGCCGACCGCGTCCTTGGCCTTCTCGGCGCCGTGCTCGATCTTGTCGCTGTACTTGCCCTTGGTCGCCTTGTCGATGGCCCCGCCGGCCTTGTCCACGGCCTTCTCGATCTGGTCGCTGTGCTTGCCCGCGAACTCGCCGGCCTTGCCCTTGAGCTCCTCGGCCTTGCCCTTGAGGTTGTCCATCAGGCCCATGACGATCTCCTTCATCCGCTGTTCCCCGCACAACGAGCGGGCCGGGCAAAGCGTTCGCAAAACGGGCCCAAGCCGGGGAAACGGCCGGAAAATGTCCGGGAAACAGTCATATCGTCGCGCAGTCGCGGGCGGGCGGCAGCCCGGTCCCCGGTGGCCCGGCGGTTTTGGGAGACTGGAACGGTGAGCAGCTCCCGTACCCCGCATGTCGCCCCTCCCCGTGTGGTCTGCGTCGTCGGCGCGACCGCCGCCGGCAAGTCCGACCTGGCCGTCGCCATCGCCCGCAGCCTCGACGGCGAGGTGATCAACACCGACTCGATGCAGCTGTACCGGGGCATGGACATCGGCACCGCCAAGCTCACCACGGCCGAGCGCGGGGGAGTGCCGCACCACCTGCTGGACGTCTGGGACGTCACCGAGGCCGCCAGCGTCGCCGAGTACCAGCGGCTGGCCCGGGCCGAGATCGACCGGCTGCTCGCGGCCGGCCGCACGCCCGTCCTGGTCGGCGGCTCCGGGCTGTACGTCCGGGCGGCGATCGACGAGATGGAGTTCCCGGGCACCGACCCGGAGGTGCGGGCCCGGCTGGAGGCCGAGCTGGAGCTGGTCGGCCCGTCCGCGCTGCACGGGCGGCTGGCCGAGCTGGACCCGGCGGCCGCCGAGGCGATCCTCACCAGCAACGGCCGGCGGATCGTCCGCGCCCTGGAGGTCATCGAGATCACCGGGCAGCCGTTCACCGCCAACCTGCCGAGCAACACCGCCGTGTACGAGGCGGTGCAGATCGGCGTCGCCGTGCCGCGTCCGGAGCTGGACGAGCGGATCGCGCTGCGGGTCGACCGGATGTGGGAGGACGGACTGCTGGACGAGGTGCGGGAGCTGGAGAGGGCCGGGCTGCGCGAGGGCAGGACCGCCTCCCGGGCGCTCGGCTACCAGCAGGTGCTGGACCACTTCGCCGGGGAGTGCACCGAGGACGAGGCCCGGGCCGAGACCGTCCGGGCGACCAAGCGATTCGCCCGGCGTCAGGAGTCCTGGTTCCGCCGCGACGACCGCATCGAATGGCTCTCCCGGCCGGCCGGAACCGACCCCGTCGAGCTGCTGGAACGATCCCTCGAACTGATCGGCCGTCAGGCGGTTCCGGCCGTACAGGACGGGTTTTTGGCCAATCCGGCGGTGCACCTGCGCGCGCAGGCGACCGTGCAGGACGAACCGGCGGTCACGGCCCGATCACGTGATGGCCACGGATCACCCGTCGACCCCGGTCAGGCCCGGAACGCCTCTCTGGACATGCCATCATCGATGCCGTAGGGGTCGGCCGAAACGGGCCGACCGTGCCCGGCCGCGAGTCCGCTCGTGTCGAACTGTCAGGGGAGGCCGCGTGTCGACGGGTACCGGCCCCGAATCCGGCCAGGGCGGAAGTGTCACCGCGCCGGCCGAGGAGTTCGACGAGTCGACGATGGGTGACCTCCCCGTGCTGACCGGGCTGGAGGCGCCGACCTCCTACGCGGCCGCGGTGCCCGCCCTGGACACCCGCACGCCGCCCGACGCCGCGGTGCACGAACGGGAGATCCGTCCGCTGCGCCGGCTGCGCTGGTGGCAGACGCTGCCGATCGCCCTGCTGGGCACCCTCGGCTCGCTGATGTTCGCCTTCCCGCTCGCCTTCGGCTCGGCCGGGGCGCGCGCCACCATGGTCGGGATGCTCGGGCTGCTGTTCACCGCCGCCTCGATGGGCTGGGGCGCGATGGCCGCCCGGCACGCCGGCTACAAGTGGCCGGGGCTGCCGCGGCGGGGTTCCGGGCAGCGGGCCGGCTGGAAGGCAATCGCGGTCTACACCCTGATCGCGCTGGCCGCCTGCGCGCTCGCGGTCTGGCGGGTCGCCTACCTGCGCTGAGCGCCTCCCGCCGGGAGCACCTCCGCGGTGCCTCCCGCTCCGGGAGCCTCCCGCCCCGAGCGGGCGGGTCGCCGCTCAGTACCATCGGAGGGGTGAGCGCATCCTCTCCCCAGCAGGGCGGCATCCCCTTCTTCAAGGGGCACGGCACCCAGAACGACTTCGTCATCGTCCCGGACCCGGACGGCGCGCTGGAGATCGGTCCCGAGACCGTCGCCGCGCTGTGCGACCGGCGGGCCGGCCTCGGCGGGGACGGGCTGCTGCGCGTGGTGCGCGCCGCCGCCGACCCGGCGGCCGCGGCGATGGCCGACCGGGCCGAGTGGTTCATGGACTACCGCAACTCGGACGGCAGCGTCGCCGAGATGTGCGGCAACGGCCTGCGGGTCTTCGCCCGCTTCCTGGTCGAGGCCGGCCTGGCCGAGCCGGGCGAGCTGGCCGTCGCCACCCGCTCCGGGGTGCTCACCGCGAAGGTCGCCGAGGCCGCCGAGGACGGCACGCCCGGCGACGTCACCATCGACATGGGCCGGGCCCGGCTGCCCGGGCCGGACGGCATCGAGGTCGCGGTCGGCGAGCGGCGCTGGCCGGCCCTGAACGTCAACATGGGCAACCCGCACGCGGTGGCCTTCGTGGAGAGCCTGGACCACGCCGGCGACCTGTTCGCCGCGCCGCTCACCAGCCCCGCGAGCGCCTACCCGGAGGGCGTCAACGTCGAGTTCGTGGTGGACCGCGGGCCGCGGCACGTCGCGATGCGGGTGCACGAGCGCGGCTCGGGCGAGACCCGCTCCTGCGGCACCGGCGCCTGCGCGGTGGCGGTGGCGGCCATCCGCCGGGACGGCGCCGACCCGGCGGTCACCGGCGAGTCGGTCGCGTACACCGTGGACGTGCTGGGCGGGCGACTGGTCATCACCGAGCACCCGGACGGCCGGGTGGAGATGACCGGGTCGGCGGTGATCGTGGCCGAGGGGCGGCTGGACGGGCACTGGTGGGAGTCGGTGCGCTGAGGCCTGCGGCCCGGTTTGCCCAATTCGTGTGGTGACGAATCCCCCCGATCGGGTGATACCGGTCGCGGACGGGAATCAGGGCGTCGCGGAACGTGCTCTGCTCGGTAGCATGGACCACCGGGTCGATCACCCCATGGGGAGGGGTGTCGAGATCACCCCCTCGGACGGGGCGGCGCCCGGCGACCGTTGCCGGAGGTGCCGATGACCATCGAAGCCGGGCAGTCCCTGACGGGGCAGCCGACGACCGTACGGCAGGCCGGGGCCAGGCGGCCCCTCGGGGAGCTCGGCCGGGCCGCTCTCGGCCGGGCCGGGCGGGCCGCGTTGCTGGCCACCGGCCGGCCGCCGGTGCCGGACGCCCTGGAGCCGCTCGTCCAGGTCCACCGCCGGCACCACCCGCAGGCCGACCTCGGCCTGCTCGCCCGGGCGTACCGGCTCGCCGAGGCCAGCCACCGCGGCCAGAAGCGCAAGAGCGGCGAGCCGTACATCACCCACCCGCTGGCCGTGACCATGATCCTGGCCCAACTCGGCGCCGGGACGACGACCCTGGTCGCCTCGCTGCTCCACGACACGGTCGAGGACACCGAGTTGACGCTGGACCAGGTGGGCGCCGGGTTCGGGCCCGAAGTCGCCTACCTGGTCGACGGGGTGACGAAGCTGGAGAAGGTCGACTTCGGCGCCGCCGCCGAGGCCGAGACCTTCCGCAAGATGCTGGTCGCCACCGGGGACGACGTCCGGGTGATGGTGATCAAGCTGGCCGACCGGCTGCACAACATGCGCACCATCCGGCACATGAAGCCGGCCAGCCAGGTGCGGATCGCCAAGGTCACCCGGGACGTGCTGATCCCGCTGGCCGAGCGGCTCGGCATCCAGGTGCTCAAGGCGGAGCTGGAGGACATCGTCTTCGCCACCCTGCACCCCGAGGAACACGCCCGCACCCGCGCCCTGATGACCGGTCACGAGGCCGAGCCGGACACCCTGCTGGAGCCCTTCGCCCGGCAGCTGGCCCGCCAGCTGGCCGAGGCCGGGGTGACCGCCGAGGTGACCGTCCGCCCCCGGCACTGCGTCTCGCTGCACCGGGTGCTGCTCCGCCGGGCCGCCGTGCCCGGGCCGGACGGCCGGCCGCAGGGGCCGCGGCCGGCCGACTTCGGGCGGCTGCTGGTGGTGGTCGAGGAGAACGCCGACTGCTACGCCGTGCTCGGCGAGCTGCACACCTGCTGGACGCCGCTGCCCGGGGAGTTCAAGGACTTCGTGGCCGCGCCCAAGTTCAACCTCTACCAGTCGCTGCACACCGCCGTGGCGCTCAGCGGCGGCGCGGTGGTCGAGGTGCTGGTCCGCACCCGGCGGATGCACGAGGTGGCCGAGACCGGGGTGGTCGCGCTCGGGGACCCGTCCCCGGCCGGAGCCGTGCAGGACGCCGACGAGCTGGACCGTACCGACCCGGCCCGCCCGGGCTGGCTCAGCCGGCTGCTGGAGTGGCAGCAGGAGACGCCCGATCCGGACGCCTTCTGGTCCGCGCTCACCGCCGACCTGGCCGGCGACCGCGAGATCACCGTGGTGACGGAGAGCGGCGAAACGCTTCAGCTGAGGGCCGGCGCCACCTGCGTGGACGCGGCCTACCTGCTCGGCGAGGAGACCGGCCACCGATGTATCGGGGTGCGGGTCAACGGGCGGCTCACCGCCCTGTCCACCGTGCTGGAGGACGGCGACCAGATCGCGGTGCTCACCGAATCCCCCCCGGCCGGCGGCGGCCAGCCCTCCGGCCCCGCCCCCGAGTGGCTGGCGCACGCCCGCACCCCGGGCGCCCGGCTGGCCATCGAGCGCTGGCTGGCCGACCACCCGGCCCGGCAGCCGGTGGTCCGCACCGGCCCGACCGGCGGCCAGCCCGCCCCGCCCGGGCGCCCGACCGCCGAGCGGCGGGCCGCCCCGGTCGCGGTGGCCGGCCGGCCCGGGGCGCCGGTCCGGCTGGCGCGCTGCTGCACCCCGGTGCCGCCGGACGAGGTGGCCGGCTATCCGATCCGCGGCGGCGCGGTCGCGGTGCACCGCACCGGCTGCCCGGCGGGGGAGCGGATGCGCGCGGACGGGCGGGCCGAGCTGGAGGTCCGCTGGCGGCCGGAGGACGCCCCGGCGACCGGGCACCGGGTCACCCTGCGGGCCGAGGCGCTGAACCGGCCCCGGCTGCTCGCCGACCTCACCGCCGCGATCTCCGGAGCCGGCGCCGGCGTCGGCATCGTCTCGGCCGAGGTCGAGCCGCCGCAGGAGTCCCGGGTCCGGCACACCTACACCGTCGAACTGCCCGAGCCGGCCGCCCTGCCGCGGCTGATGCGGGCGATGCTCAAGGTCTCCGGGGTGTACGACGTGAGCCGCCCGCAGGCCCCGGACGGCGGCCGGGAACCGGGGGAGCGGCCGCTCGGCCCGGCGGCCCGCGGAAAACGGGGATGACCGGCCCGCGGAAATGGGGATGACCGGCCCGCGCCGGGCGTGCGACCATCATGGGGAATTCACGGCCGGTCCACGGCGTTGTCCGGGCACAGGAGCCCGGGTCTCATCCGAGGACCCGAGGGGCAGCTCACCCCCGCCCGGACGGTAACCGGGGCGGCAGCTGGGCAGACTCCGTACGGGAGCGCGGAAGCGGTCCCCGAAGGCCACCCGTACCAGCGAGCCAAAGGACAGAATGACCTCCACGTTCGACACCCGCGACCACGCCGACGCTCCGCGCCGCCTCGACGGTCGGCGGGCGGAAGCCCTCATGGACGAGGACCTCGCGGCCATCGACGAGGACCTCGGCCACCACTACGACGGCGACCAGTACGACCGCAGCGAGCGAGCCGCCCTGCGCCGTGTCGCCGGCCTCTCCACCGAACTCGAAGACGTCACCGAGGTCGAGTACCGCCAGCTCCGTCTGGAGCGCGTGGTGCTCGTCGGCGTCTGGACGGACGGCACGCTGGAGGAGGCGGAGAACTCGATGGCCGAGCTCGCCGCGCTTGCCGAGACGGCCGGCTCCCAGGTGCTGGACGGCGTCATCCAGCGCCGCGACAAGCCCGACGCGGCCACCTACATCGGCTCCGGCAAGGCGAAGGAACTGCGCGACATCGTCGCCGCCAGCGGCGCCGACACCGTCGTCTGCGACGGTGAGCTCACCCCCGGCCAGCTGATCCACCTGGAGGACGTGGTCAAGGTCAAGGTCGTCGACCGGACGGCCCTGATCCTGGACATCTTCGCCCAGCACGCCAAGTCCCGGGAGGGCAAGGCGCAGGTCTCGCTCGCGCAGATGCAGTACATGCTGCCGCGCCTGCGCGGCTGGGGTCAGTCGCTGTCCCGGCAGATGGGTGGCGGTGGCTCCGGCACCTCGGGCGGCGGCATGGCCACCCGTGGTCCCGGTGAGACCAAGATCGAGACCGACCGGCGCCGGATCCGCGAGAAGATGGCGAAGCTCCGCAAGGAGATCGCCGACATGAAGAAGGGCCGCGACACCAAGCGCCAGGAGCGCAAGCGCCACCAGGTGCCGTCCGTGGCCATCGCCGGGTACACCAACGCCGGCAAGTCCTCGCTGCTCAACCGGCTCACCGGTGCGGGCGTCCTGGTGGAGAACTCGCTGTTCGCCACCCTGGACCCGACCGTGCGCCGGGCCGAGACCCCGAGCGGGCGGCTCTACACCCTGGCGGACACCGTCGGCTTCGTCCGGCACCTGCCGCACCACCTGGTCGAGGCCTTCCGCTCGACCATGGAGGAGGTCGCCGACGCCGACCTCATCCTGCACGTGGTGGACGGCTCGCACCCCGAGCCGGAGACGCAGCTGGCCGCCGTCCGCGAGGTCATCGTCTCGGTCGACGCGCAGAACGTGCCGGAGATCGTGGTGATCAACAAGGCGGACGCCGCCGATCCGCACGTGCTCCAGCGCCTGCTGCGCCGCGAGCCGCACGCCATCGTGGTGTCGGCCCGCAGCGGCGCGGGGATCGAGGAGCTGCTGCAGCTCATCGACGACGAGCTGCCGCGTCCGGCGGTCGAGGTGCGGGCCCTGGTGCCCTACACCCAGGGCGCGCTGGTCTCCCGGGTGCACGCCGAGGGGGAGCTGCTCTCCGCCGAGCACACCGGCGAGGGCACCCTGCTGCACGCCAAGGTGCAGGCCGAGCTGGCCGCCGAGCTGGAGTACTTCGCGGTGGCCCTGCAGGGCTGAGGCCGGAGCGAACGAAGGGCCCCGGGACGGTTCGCCGTCCCGGGGCCCTTCCCGTGCCCCGCGGGGGCTACCGGACGTTCTTGGCGAAGTAGTCGAAGGCCTGCTTCGCCTGGTCGTGCAGGGAGGGCCCGGCCTGGTAGCCGGCCGGGTTGCGGTTGCCGACCGCGCCGACGCTGATCAGGTTGGGCTTGCCGTCCCTGATGACGAACCAGCCGCCGCCGGAGGCGCCGGCCGTCATGGAGCAGCCGATCACGTACATCGGCGGGCGGGTCCGGTCGAAGGAGAGCCGCCCGGGCGCGGCCGGGGAGTCGCAGTGTTCGAGCTCCAGGCCGTCGAACGGCCGCTCGGCCGGGTAGCCGTAGGCGGCGGCCGCGGTGATCTGCTCGCGCGGGGCGTTGAACCAGATCGGCACCGAGCCGCCGACCGTCTCCTCCAGGGACCTGCCGGAGCCGTCCTCGCCGCGCACCCGCAGCACGCCGTAGTCGTACTGGTTGCGGGCACCGACGCCGCTCTCCTGGCGCCAGGTCGGCGAGACCAGCGCGCGCACCGCCGTCCACCGGCCGTACGGGGCGGCCTGCTGGTCCGGGTTCGGTTTGCCGTGGACCACCCGGCCGTCCCGGTTGAAGGCCGGGACGAACACCAGGTTCTTCAGCCAGCCGCCGCCCTTGCCGTCGTGCAGGCAGTGCGCGGCGGTGTAGACGAGGTTGCTGCGGCCGGGGTTGACCGGGTCGGAGACCACGGTGGCGGAGCAGGCCGCGTCGCCCTGCGGCGTGGTCATGAAGAGCCGGCCGACCACCGCGCCGGCCTGGGCGTACGGGTGCGGCAGCGGCTGGGCCGGGACGGCGGCCGGCGCGGCGTCCTGTTCGACACCGGCCGCCGCGGGGGCGGTCAGGGAGTACTCCGGGGTGGGCCGGGGCTTGGCGGTGTCCATCCGGGCGGCCGTCCAGAAACCGGGCGCCGCGTCGCCGGCGAAGGCGCTGTCGGCGACGTAGCGGTCCCAGTCCTCCACCTTCCAGCCGGTCAGGTCGCCCAGGCTGGTGGGCGCGGAGCGGGGCAGGGCGAGGGGCGCGGTGGCGGGCCGGGCCGGGCCGTCCGGGCCGCACCCGGCGGCGCCCAGCGCGAGCGCGGCGAGCAGCGCGGCGCCGGCCGCCCTGGCCCGGCGCCGCCGGCTGGTGGTTGTCGGCATGCTGGCTCGTCCCCCGTGCTGTGCTGGTGGTCCCGTGCCGCCCCCCGGCGGCGGCTGCTTCCCTCGTACGGCTGCTACTTCTTCTTCGAGATCCAGTCCAGTGCCTGCCGGGCGACCGCCTCCAGGTAGGGGCCGCTCAGCGAGGTGTGCTCCTGGGTGCCGATCGAGGTGTTGCTGACCAGGGCGGTCCTGCCGTCGGGCATGGTGGCGAACCAGCCGCCGCCACTGGCGCCCTGGGTCATGGTGCAGCCGATGGTCAGCATCGTCGGGCGCTTGGCGTCGAAGGAGAGCCGGGTCGGCTTGCCGCCGTCGCACTTGTACAGCTCCTGGCCGTCGAACGGCTTGACGAGCGGGTAGCCGACGGCCGAGACCCTGAGCTGGTCGCGCGGCGCGTCGAACCAGACCGGAACAGCCGAACCGACCGTCTCCTCCAGGGACTTGCCGGTGTCGTTCTGGTTGCGCACGCGCATCACCGCGAAGTCGTACTGGTTGGCGGCGTCGCCGCTGCCGCCGCCCTCGACCATCCACTGCGGCGAGGCGGTGACCTGGTCGGCCCACCAGGTGCCCAGCGGGGCCAGCTCGGACAGCGGGGCCCGCTTGCCGCCGCTGGAGGCGCCCGAGTTGTTGTAGGCGGGCACGAAGACCAGGTCCTTGAAGAAGTTGCCGCCCTTGCCCTCGTGCACGCAGTGGCCGGCCGTCCAGACCAGGTTGCTCTTCCCCGGGTGCTGCGGGTCGGTGATCACCGTCGCCGAGCAGTTGCCGCGGCCGCCCTGGGCGGAGAAGAACACCTTTCCGGAGGGCTGCTTCGTGTACGGGCGGGGCACCGCCAGGGCCTTGACCACCGGGGGCTCGGGGTCGGTCACGCCGTCGTCGGTGGACGGCGCGGGGGTGGCGGGGGCGGGCTTGGCGGCGGGCGGGGCCGGCTCGGCGGGCTTGGAGTCGCCCATCTTGTCCGGGTCCCAGAAGTCCTTCACCACCGGGTTGTTGAAGACGTGCGTGGACGCCCACTTGTCCCAGTCCTCGAACTTCCACTTCTTCAGGTCGTCCCAGCTCCTGGGCAGTCCCTCCAGCAGGCTGGTCGGCAGCCCGGACGGGAGGGTGATTCCGCCGATCGCCCCGCCCGCGCCCGCGGCCTGGGCCGCCGCGGAGGAGGGCGGCGGCGCGGGGCTGGTCCCGACGCCCGCCGGGCCGTCGGGTCCGCAGGCGCTCACGGCGAGCAGGGTGCCCGCGGCCAGGGCGGCGGCCAGGGCTGACCGGTGGATCGTTGGCATCTGTGCGCTTCCCCCTGTGCTCGGGCGGTGGGTGCTGGGCGGTGCCGGGTCACCGGGTGGTCCCGGCTCGCCGGACGGTGCCGCGGTGGGCGGCCGCACACCGGGGCGGTGGGTGCCCGGCCGGTTCGCGGTGCGGCGGTCCGCCGTCGTGGAGTCTTCCATCGCACAGGAGGACGGCGGTGCCCGCCCCCCGGGTTGCGGCGCCGGCCGGAGGTCACCGATCCGTGATCCGGGCCCGGCCGGTGCACCGGCCCAGCAGGGCATCCGGTCCCGAATGTGCACAATCGCCGATTCTCACCCGGACGAGTGAGCGCTCCTTGTGATCACCCGTCATGGATAGGTAACCCTTACCTGACGCGACGGTGCGAGTGCCCGCCGATCCCCTCCACCACAGTGCGCGTCCGCACCCCCACGCGCCCCAAGGAGCAGCCTTGAGCACCGCCCTCACCGGAGCCCCGCCCGTACCGCCGCCCACCGCGGCACGGGCCTTCGGACACGACCTGCTGCTGCACCCCGACCCGGCCGTCGCCGCCGAACAGGCCGGACTGGAGGCCCTGCTGCGCTGCTGGACGCGGGAGACCGGAGCCCGGCCCGGCCCGGACGGCCGACTGCGGATCGCCGTCCTCGGCGGGGCCGCCCGGCTCACCGCCCCGGTCCGCTACTGGTCGCCCGGCGGCTGGCACCGCTTCGGCCCCGCCACCCTCGCGGCCGGCGAGGGCGGCGCCGAGGCCCCGGTGGACGCCGTCACCGCCGCCGCGCTGCTCGCCGCCGCGGCCGCCGAACGGCCCGACCCCGGGCAGGTCGCCGACCTGGCCGGCCGGGTCGCCGACTCGGTCGTGCGCACCGCCGAGATCCTCGCCCACCGCCGCACCGCCGCCGTACCCGGCGGGCCGGAGCGCTCGCACTTCCTCGCCGCCGAACAGTCCCTGCTGCTCGGCCACCCGCTGCACCCCACGCCCAAGAGCCGCGACGGCCTCGGCCCCGCCCAGAGCGCCGCCTACTCGCCCGAACTGCACGGCTCCTTCCAACTGCACTGGTACGCGGTGGACCGCGAACTGCTCGCGGCCGGCTCCGCCGTCGCCGAGAGCGCCGAGCAGCTCACCGCCGGCCTGCTCGACGGCGGCCCGGCGCTGCCGCCCGGCACCGCCGCCGTCCCGCTGCACCCCTGGCAGGCCCGCGAACTCGCCCACCGCCCGGCCGTCGCCGCCCTGCTCGCCGACGGGCTGCTGCACGACCTCGGCCCGGCCGGCGAACCCTGGTACCCCACCTCCTCGGTGCGCACCGTCTACCGGCCCGGCACCCCGTGGATGCTCAAGCTCTCGCTCGGCCTGCGGATCACCAACTCCCGCCGGGAGAACCTGCGCAAGGAACTGCACCGCGGCCTGGAGATGCACCGGCTGCTGGAGAGCGGGCTGGCCGCCGAGTGGCGGGCCGCCCACCCCGGCTTCGACATCGTTCGCGACCCCGCCTGGATCGGCGTCGACCACCCCGACCTCGGCGACCCCAACGGCCTGGACACCGTGCTGCGCGCCCAGCCCTTCGCACCCACCGACCGCGCGCTGTGCGTGGCCGGGCTGGTCGCCGAACAACCGCTCGGCGGCGGCGACACCGTGCCCTCCCGGCTCGGCGACCTCCTGCGGGCGCTGGCCCTGCGCTGCGCCCGCCCGCTGCGGACGGTGGCCGCCGAATGGTTCCTGCGCTACCTGGACGCGGTCGTGCTGCCCATCCTCTGGCTGGACGGCCGGGGCGGCATCGCCCTGGAGGCGCACCAGCAGAACAGCCTCGTGCTGCTGGACGCCGAGGGCTGGCCGTGCGGCGGCCGCTACCGCGACAACCAGGGCTACTACTACCGGGAGAGCGCCGCCGGCACGCTCGCCGCCCGGCTGCCCGGGCTCGGCACGGACAGCGACACCTTCCTGCCGGACGAGGTGATCGACCACCACTTCGCCTACTACCTCGGCATCAACCACGTGCTCGGCCTGATCGGCGCCTTCGGCTCCCAGCGGCTCGCCGACGAAACGGTGCTGCTGGCGGCGCTGCGCCGGTTCCTGGCCGGTCCGCGGGCCGCCGCCACCGGCTCGGCGCTCCCCGCCCTGCTGCTGGACGCCCCCACACTGCCCTGCAAGGCCAACCTGCTCACCCGGATCAACGGCATGGACGAGCTGGTCGGCCCGGTCGCCAGCCAGTCCGTGTACGTGGACATCCCCAACCCGGTGGCGGGCGCCTGATGCCGCACGAGCTGCCCGGGCGGGCACCGGTGCCCGCCCCGGCGGGCGAGTTCCGGCTCGGTCCGGTGCCCACCCCGGCGGGCGAGTTCCGGCTCGGCCCGGTGCTGCTGCCCGCCGACCTGGCGCTGCTCGCCGGCTGGATGAACGACCCGGAGGTCGACGCCTTCTGGGAGCTCGCCGGGCCGCCGGAGGTCACCGAGCGGCACGTCCGGGCCCAGCAGGACGGCGACGGCCGGAGCCTGCCCTGCCTCGGCCTGCTCGACGGCGAGCCGATGAGCTACTGGGAGGTCTACCGCGCCGACCTCGACCCGCTCGCCGCGCACTACCCCGCCCGGCCGCACGACACCGGCGTGCACCTGCTGCTCGGCCCCGCCGCCAGCCGCGGCCGAGGGCTGGGCGCCGTCCTCCTCGCCGCCCTCGCAGAATTGATTCTTCGTGGGAATCCGCGCTGCGAACGGGTGGTGGCCGAGCCGGACGTCCGCAACCGGCGGTCCGTCCGGGCCTTCGAACGGGCCGGATTCCGAGCCGCCGCCGAACTCGACCTGCCCGGCAAGCGCGCCGCCCTGATGGTCCGCGACCGGGCCGACGGGCCCGCCGCGCAGGCCCAACTCCCCGCCTAGGAAACCCCTGTGGACACCTCGACACCCCCCGCGTACGACCTGCTCGGCGTCGGCATCGGCCCGTTCAACCTCTCGCTCGCCGCGCTCGCCGAGCCCGTCCCCGGCCTGCGCACCCTCTTCTGCGACCAGCGCCCGGAGTTCCGCTGGCACCACGGGATGCTGGTGGACGGGGCCCGGATGCAGGTGCCGTTCCTCGCCGACCTGGTCTCCCTGGTCGACCCGACCAGCCCGTGGTCCTTCCTCAACTACCTGCGCGACCAGGACCGGCTCTTCCCGTTCTACTTCGCCGAGCGCTTCCAGCTGCCGCGCCGCGAGTACGACCACTACTGCCGCTGGGCCGCCGAACGGCTGGCCGGCTGCCGCTTCGGCACCGAGGTCACCGCCCTGCACTGGGACGCGCCCTGGTACCGCGCCGAGCTGACCGACACCGCGACCGGCCGGCGCTCCGAGGTCAGGGCCCGCAACCTCGCCCTCGGCGTCGGCACCCGGCCGGTCCTCCCCGAGGCCTTCGCCGCGCTGGCCGGCCACCCGCACGCCTTCCACTCCGCCGAGTACCTGGACCGCCGCGCCGACCTGGCCGGCGCCCGGGACATCACCGTGATCGGCAGCGGACAGTCCGGCGCCGAGGTCTTCCTCGACCTGCTCCGGCGCCACGAGGGCGACGGCGTCCGGCTGCGCTGGCTCACCCGCACCAGGGCGCTCGCCCCCATGGAGTACTCCAAGCTCGGCCTGGAGCACTTCACCCCCGACTACACCCGCTACTTCCACAGCCTGCCCGCCCCCGTCCGGGACGCGCTGGTCGCCGCCCAGTGGCAGCTGCACAAGGCCGCCAGCACCGAGACCCTCGCCGAGATCCACGACCACCTCTACGAGCGCACCATCGGCCGCCCGATCGGCACCGCCCCGGTCGAGATCACCCCCGGCACCGCCGTCACCGCCGCCCGACCGGGCCCCTGCGGCGGCCTCGAACTGCACTGCCGGCACACCGACTCCGGCGCCGAGCACCTGCTGCGCACCGACGCCCTGGTGCTCGCCACCGGCTACCGGGCGGCCCGCCCGGCCGCCCTCGAACCGCTCGCCGAGCTGATCGACTGGGACGAGGCCGGGCGCTACCGGGTCGACCTGGACCACCGGGTCGCCACCCGCCCCGAACTCACCGGCGGGCTGTACGTCCAGAACGCCGAACTCCACACCCACGGCGTCGGCACCCCCGACCTCGGACTCGGCGCCCACCGGGCCGCCGTGATCCTCAACGCCGTCACCGGGCGCACCGTCCACCGGCTGCCCGACCGCACCGCCTGGACCGGCTTCGCACCGCCCGTACCCGCCGCCGACCCCGCGTCCCACCACCGGACCCCCGTCGTCCCCCGCCCCCAGGAGTTGACCCGTGCCGCAACCGTCGGCCGCTGAACCGCCGCTCCACCTGCCCCCGCACCTCACCGCCGGGCACTGGCAGCGGGCCGGCCGCGCCCTGCTGGCCAAGATGCTGGGCGAGTTCGCCTACGAGGACCTGCTCCGGCCCGTCCCCGGCGAGGCGCCCGGCGAGTACCGGCTGGAGCTGCCCGAGGCCGAGTACCGCTTCACCGCCCGGCGCGGCGCCTACGACAGCTGGCAGGTCGACCCCGAGTCCGTCCGCTGCACCCGCCCGGACGGCCTGGACCCGCTGCGCTTCCTCCCGTACGCCCGGCAGACCCTCGGCATGCGCGGCGAGACCACCGGCCACCTGATCCGCGAGCTCTGCGCCACCCTGACCGCCGACGCCCGCCAGCTCGCCACCGCGCTGACCGCCGCCGAACTCGCCGACCTCGACCACGCCGCCCTGGAGGGCCGGCAGACCGGCCACCCCTGGATCGTGCCCAACAAGGGCCGGATCGGCTTCTCCGGCACCGACGCCGCCCGCTGGGCCCCGGAGGCCCGCAGCCCCCGCCCGCTGCCCTGGATCGCCGTCCACCGCCGGCTCGCCGAGTACCGCGGGGTGCCCGGCCTGGAACGGCCCGAGCAGCTGTACGCCCGCGAGCTGGACGACGTCGACGCGCTGCGCGCCGCGCTCGGCCCGGACGCCGGGGACTACCTGCTGCTGCCCGTCCACCCCTGGCAGTGGGACGAGACGATCCTGCCGCTGTTCGCCCCCTGGATCGCCTCCGGCGAGATCGTCCCGCTGCCCTCGGACGGCGACCCACGGCTGCCCCAGCAGTCCATCCGCTCCTTCTTCAACACCGCCCACCCCGAGCGCTGCACCGTCAAGCTGCCGCTGTCCGTCCTGAACACCCTGGTCTGGCGCGGCCTGCCGGTCGAGCGCACGCTGGCCGCGCCCGCCGTCACCGCCTGGCTGCTCGGGCTGCGCGACGCAGACCCGTACCTGCGCGACGAGTGCCGGGTGATCCTGCTCGGCGAGATCGCCTCCGTCACCGTCGACCACCCGCTCTACCGCGAGCTGCCCGAGGCTCCGTACCAGTACAAGGAGCTGCTCGGCGCGATCTGGCGCCAGCCGCTCGGCCCCTTCCTGGACGGCGGCGAGCGGGCCCGCACCCTGGCCGCGCTGCTGCAGACCGGCTCCGACGGGCGGGCGCTCGCCGCCGAGCTGATCGACCGCTCCGGCCTGCTCCCCGGCGACTGGACCGCCCGGCTGTTCGCCGCGACGATGCCGCCGCTGCTGCACTTCCTCTACCGCTACGGGCTGGTCTTCTCCCCGCACGGCGAGAACGCCATCGTGGTCTTCGACCCGTCCGACGTGCCGGTCCGGCTCGCGGTCAAGGACTTCGTGGACGACGTCAACCTCAGCGCGCAGAGCCTGCCCGAACTGCGCGCACTGCCCGCCGAGGTCGCCGAGGTGCTGCTGCGGGAGAGCCCGCAGGGACTCTGCCAGTTCATCCACTCCGGGCTCTTCATCGGCGTCTTCCGCTACCTCGCCCCGCTGCTGGAGGCGCAGACCGGACTGCCCGAGACCGAGTTCTGGGCGCTGCTGCGCGCCGAGGTGCTGCGCTACCAGGACCGCTTCCCCGAGCTGGGCGAGCGCTTCGAGCTGTTCGACCTGTTCCGCCCCCGGATCGACCGGCTCTGCCTCAACCGCAACCGGCTGCTGCTGGACGGCTACCAGGACCGCCCGCACCGCCCGCACGCCGCCCGGCACGGGACCGTGCCGAACGCGCTGGTCGCGGTGGACGTGCGACTGCCCGGGCAGCGGGACCGGATTGTCACCCCCGCCCCGTAGGGTGGGAGGGTCATGACGAACGACTCCGAATCCCAGCCCGCGACGGCCCTCGGCGACGAGGCCGAGGAAGCCGTCGCCGTCCCGCGCTCGCGGATCCCCGAACTGCTGCACGCCGCGGTGGCGGCCGTCGGCGGCGCGGAGCGCCCCGGTCAGGTCCGGATGGCCGAGGCCGTCGCCGACGCCGTCGACCACGGCGAGCACCTGCTCGTCCAGGCCGGCACCGGCACCGGGAAGTCCCTGGCCTACCTGGTGCCCGCACTCGCCCACGGCGACCGCGTGGTCGTCGCCACGGCCACCCTGGCGCTGCAACGCCAGCTGGTGGAACGGGACTTGCCGCGCACCGTCGAGGCGCTGCACCCCGTGCTGCGCCGCCGGCCGCTGTTCGCGATGCTCAAGGGCCGCTCCAACTACCTGTGCCTGCACCGGGCCAACGAGGGCACCCCGAGCGAAGAGGGCGAGGGCCTGTTCGACCCGGTGGACGCGCTCGGCGGGCCCACCGGGAAGCTCGGCAAGGACGTGCTGCGGCTGCGCGACTGGGCCGACGAGACGGACACCGGGGACCGCGACGACCTCAGCCCCGGCGTCTCCGACAAGGCCTGGGCCCAGCTGTCGGTCACCTCCAAGGAGTGCCTCGGCGCCACCCGCTGCCCGTACGGGCAGGAGTGCTTCGCGGAGAAGGCGCGGGAGCGGGCCAAGCTGGCGGACGTCGTGGTCACCAACCACGCGATGCTCGCGATCGACGCGATCGAGGGCGCGCCGGTGCTGCCCGAGCACGGGCTGCTGATCGTGGACGAGGCGCACGAGCTGGTCAACCGGGTCACCGGCGCGGCCACCGCCGAGCTGACCGTCGGCGCGGTCAACCGGGCGGTCAAGCGGGCCGCGCGGCTGGCCAACGAGAAGGCGGTCGACGCGCTGCAGGCCGCCGCCGAGAACTACCACGGCCTGATGGAGACCGCCCAGCCCGGCCGGGTCGAGGAACTGCCCGAGTACCTGGCGTACGCGGTCACCGCGATCCGGGAC
Organism: Kitasatospora sp. NPDC058048; assembly: GCF_042885555.1. Classification (NCBI taxonomy): domain Bacteria; kingdom Bacillati; phylum Actinomycetota; class Actinomycetes; order Kitasatosporales; family Streptomycetaceae; genus Kitasatospora; species Kitasatospora sp. NPDC058048. The sequence continues at coordinate 59,194 of NZ_JBHVRT010000036.1, forward strand.
GCCTCCCGCCAGGTGATCAGCTCGCTGGGCGAGACCAGGGACAAGGGGCTCAGCGACGAGGACGCCGTCCGCAAGCAGGCGATGGCCTCGGCCGAGGCGCTGCACGAGACGGCCGAGCGGCTGCTGGAGGACTCCGAGTACGACGTGGTCTGGATCGAGCGCAGCGACCGCTACGGGCTGGGCACCGCTTCGCTGCGGGTCGCCCCGCTGAGCGTCTCCGGGCTGCTGCGCGAGGGGCTGTACAAGGAGCGCTCGGTCGTCCTCACCTCGGCCACGCTCAAGCTCGGCGGGGACTTCAACGGCGTCGCCGCCTCCGTCGGCCTGCCCTCCGAGACGCGGCTGCCGGACGTCCGCACCGCCGGGGACAACCCGGAGTCCGGTCCGGCCTTCGGCGAGGACGCGGTGCCGCACTGGCGCGGGATCGACGTCGGCTCGCCGTTCAAGTACCCCAAGCAGGGCATCCTGTACGTCGCCAAGCACCTCGCCGACCCCGGGCGCGACCCCGAACGGCCGGACATGCTGGACGAGTTGGCCGAGCTGATCGGTGCGGCCGGCGGGCGGACGCTGGGGCTGTTCTCCTCGATGCGGGGCGCCCAGACGGCCGCCGAGGCGATGCGCGAGCGGTTGGACCAGCGCGTCCTGCTGCAGGGCGAGGACACCCTGGGCGAGCTGATCCGGGAGTTCGCCTCGGACGCCACCACCTGCCTGTTCGGCACGCTCTCGCTCTGGCAGGGCGTGGACGTGCCCGGCTCGGCCTGCCAGCTGGTCGTGATGGACCGGATCCCGTTCCCCCGGCCGGACGACCCGCTGATGAGCGCCCGCCAGAAGGACGTCGAGCAGCGCGGCGGGAACGGCTTCATGGCCGTCGCGGCGACGCACGCGGCGCTGCTGATGGCGCAGGGCGCGGGCCGGCTGGTGCGCGCGGCCGACGACCGGGGCGTGGTCGCGGTGCTGGACCCGCGGGTGGAGACCAAGCGGTACGGGAGCTTCTTCCGGTCCTCGATGCCCGAGTTCTGGTACACCACGGACCGCAACCAGGTGCGCCGCTCGCTGGCGGCGATCGACGCCTCGGCGGCGCCGGTGCGGCCGGTGGTGAAGCGGGGCTGAGGGCCGCGGCCCTCGGTCCCGGCGTTCCGGGGCCGGGGGCCGCGGGCTTCCGGGTTTGCGGGCCCCGGGATCGCGCGTCCCGGGGCCCCGTGGGTTGCCGGGCCGCAATGCCGGAGGGGCTCCCCGCACGAGCGGTGGAGCCCCTTCCCGGTGCCGTAGGTCGCGGCACAGGAGTCAGAGGCGGCGCAGGACCGCGACGACCTTGCCCAGGATGGTCGCGTTGTCGCCGTTGATCGGCTCGTACGCCGAGTTGTGCGGCATCAGCCAGATCCGGCCGTCCTCGCGCTTGAGCCGCTTGACGGTGGCCTCGCCGTCGATCATCGCGGCCACGATGTCGCCGTTCTCGGCGACCGGCTGGCGGCGCACGGTGACCCAGTCGCCGTCGCAGATGGCGGCCTCGATCATCGAGTCGCCGCGCACGGTGAGCGCGAAGAGCTCGCCCTCGCCGACCAGCTGGCGGGGCAGCGGGAAGACGTCCTCGACCGTCTGCTCGGCCAGGATCGGCCCGCCGGCGGCGATCCTGCCGACCAGCGGGACGTAGGAGGTGGACGGGCGGCCGGCCGTCTCGGCGGTGTTCGGGCGGGCCACCTCGACGCCGCGGACCTCGTAGGCGCGCGGGCGGTGCGGGTCCCGGCGCAGGAAGCCCTTGCGTTCCAGGGCCATCAGCTGGTGGGCCACCGAGGAGGTGCTGGACAGGCCGACGGCCTGGCCGATCTCGCGCATGGACGGCGGGTAGCCGCGGCGCTGGACGGAATCCCGGATGACCTCGATCACCCGGCGCTGGCGCTCGGTGAGACCGGCCTCGTCGGTGCGGATCCCGGGGGGGCGGCCGGGCATCGCGCGGGCGGGGGAGGGATGGCCGTCGTCCAGGGCGGCGGAGTGTTCGATCGGCTGGTCCGGAACGCGGGCCGTTCCGGACAGGGCCGCGCCGGGGAGACGGTGGTCTTCGCTACGGTCCATGCTGATGTCCAGACCCTGTTGATTCGTGGTGCGCTGCCCCACCTTGAACTGGGAGTGTTCCTGCACCGGGATGGTGTTGCTTTCGATCGTGTTCACGGCGGCCCCTCTCGACGGCTGTCCTCTCCCCTTTTCCAGCCCAACGCGCCTCCTATCGAAAGGTTGCGCCAAACACACGTTCGAGTGAATTATTCGGGAGTTGACTGACTCGATCAAGGCTTTGTTGTACATCGAGTAAATGTTCGAGCAGAACTCGACTCCGGCAGTCTAATCGGCGCCGTCGCGGCATCGACACGCCATGGTGCTCACCTCCCCCGGACTCCTAGATGTAGTGGCTACAGTCATCATCCGTGCCCAGTACTAGTGGTCACCCCGCATGATCGGCTTGCCCAGGCCGGGGGCACATCGCATAGACTCAAGAGGTCCGAACGTTCTGCCAGGGAGGGATCCCGAGGTGCACTGCCCCTTCTGCCGGCACTCCGACAGCCGTGTTGTCGACAGCCGGACCACCGAGGACGGCAGCTGCATCCGCCGCCGTCGGCAGTGCCCGGACTGCGGCCGCCGCTTCACCACGGTGGAGACGGCCGCACTGATGGTCATCAAGCGCAGCGGCGTCACCGAGCCGTTCTCCCGGCAGAAGGTCATCACCGGCGTCCGCAAGGCCTGCCAGGGCCGCCCGGTCACCGAGGACGCGCTGGCCCAGCTCGGGCAGCGGGTCGAGGAGTGCGTGCGCGCCAGCGGCAACGCCGAGCTGACCACCCACGACGTGGGGCTGGCCATACTCGGCCCGCTCAAGGAGCTCGACGTGGTCGCCTACCTGCGCTTCGCCTCCGTGTACCAGGCGTACGACGGACTTGAGGACTTCGAGGCCGCCATCGCGGAACTCCGCGTCGAACGGCCCCGCGCCCCCGAGGCGGACGACACCCCCGTGTCCGTCTCCGCCGCCGCGCCCTAGCGGGCGCCGGCACCGGGCCCCGGGCGGGCCCCGTCGCACCACCACGGCCCCGTGGGGCCCACGCGTGCCCGAAAACTGGGCACAGAACACTACAAACCGTGCGTAAGCAGGCAAGGTCTCCGCCTGCCCGCACACCGGAAGAACGAACCAGCAGTGCCCGGACTTTTCAGGGCACTTCGGGCGTTTGCCCAGGAGGAGGAGCGAGAAGTGACAGACACCACGAGCGGTTCCGCGCGCGGGTCGAAGTCCGAGAAGGCCGCGGTCAAGGGCGCCAAGGCGCCGAAGGGCGGCCTCCCGATGGAGCGCATCTACACCACTCCTGGCGTGCACCCGTACGACGAGGTCCGCTGGGAGCGGCGTGACGTCGTCATGACCAACTGGCGCGACGGCTCGATCAACTTCGAGCAGCGCGGCGTCGAGTTCCCCGACTTCTGGTCGGTCAACGCCGTCAACATCGTCACGTCCAAGTACTTCCGCGGCGCCGTCGGCACCCCGCAGCGCGAGTGGAGCCTGAAGCAGATCATCGACCGCGTGGTGCTCACCTACCGCGCCGCCGGCGAGAAGCACGGCTACTTCGCCACCAAGGACGACGCCGAGATCTTCGAGCACGAGCTGACGCACGCCCTCCTCCACCAGGTGTTCAGCTTCAACTCGCCGGTCTGGTTCAACGTCGGCACCAAGCAGCCCCAGCAGGTCAGCGCCTGCTTCATCCTGTCCGTCGACGACTCCATGGAGTCGATCCTCGACTGGTACAAGGAAGAGGGCATGATCTTCAAGGGCGGCTCCGGCGCCGGCCTCAACCTCTCCCGGATCCGCTCCTCCAAGGAACTGCTCTCCTCCGGCGGCAACGCCTCCGGCCCGGTCTCCTTCATGCGCGGCGCCGACGCCTCGGCCGGCACCATCAAGTCCGGCGGCGCCACCCGCCGCGCGGCCAAGATGGTCGTGCTCGACGTGGACCACCCGGACGTCGAGGCCTTCATCGAGACCAAGGTGAAGGAGGAGGAGAAGATCCGCGCCCTGCGCGACGCGGGCTTCGACATGGACCTCGGCGGGGACGACATCACCTCCGTCCAGTACCAGAACGCCAACAACTCGGTCCGCGTCAACGACGAATTCATGACCGCCGTCGAGAACGGCACCGAATTCGGCCTGCGCGCCCGGATGACCGGCGAGGTCATCGAGACCGTCGACGCCAAGAAGCTGTTCCGCAAGATGGCCGAGGCCGCCTGGGCCTGCGCCGACCCCGGAATCCAGTACGACACCACCATCAACCACTGGCACACCTGCCCGGAGTCCGGCCGCATCAACGCGTCCAACCCCTGCTCCGAGTACATGCACCTGGACAACTCCAGCTGCAACCTCGCCTCGCTGAACCTGATGAAGTTCCTGCGCGACGACGACTCCTTCGACGCGGCGACCTTCGCCAAGGTCGTCGAGCTGGTCATCACCGCCATGGACATCTCCATCTGCTTCGCGGACTTCCCCACCGAGAAGATCGGCGAGACCACCCGCGCCTACCGCCAGCTCGGCATCGGCTACGCCAACCTCGGCGCCCTGCTGATGGCCACCGGCCACGCCTACGACAGCGAGGGCGGCCGCGCCCTGGCCGGCGCCATCACCTCGCTGATGACCGGCACCGCCTACCGCCGCGGCGCCGAACTCGCCGGCGTGGTCGGCCCGTACGACGGCTACGCCCGCAACGCGGCCCCGCACCAGCAGGTCATGAAGCAGCACGCCGACGCCTCGCTGGACGCCGTCTCCCACGACGACCTGGACGCCCCGGTGTGGCTGGCCGCCAACAAGGCCTGGCAGGACGTGCTGCGCGTCGGTGCGCAGAACGGCTTCCGCAACGCCCAGGCCTCGGTTCTCGCCCCGACCGGCACCATCGGCCTGATGATGGACTGCGACACCACCGGCGTCGAGCCCGACCTGGCCCTGGTCAAGTTCAAGAAGCTGGTCGGCGGCGGCTCGATGCAGATCGTCAACGGCACCGTCCCGCGCGCCCTCAAGCGCCTCGGCTACCAGGACGAGCAGATCGAGGCGGTCGTCGCCCACATCGCCGAGCACGGCAACGTGGTGGACGCGCCCGGCCTGAAGGCCGAGCACTACGAGGTGTTCGACTGCGCGATGGGCGAGCGTGTCATCTCGGCCATGGGGCACGTGCGGATGATGGCCGCGATCCAGCCCTGGATCTCCGGCGCCATCTCCAAGACCGTGAACATGCCCGAGTCCGCCACCGTCGAGGAGATCGAGGAGATCTACTTCGAGGCGTGGAAGATGGGTGTCAAGGCGCTCGCGATTTATCGCGATAACTGTAAGGTCGGCCAGCCGCTCTCGGCCAAGAAGAAGGACTCCGAGTCCAAGCCCGAGGCGGCTGCCCCGGCCGCCGTGGTCGAGAAGGTTGTCGAGTACCGCCCGGTCCGCAAGCGCCTGCCCAAGGGCCGCCCGGGCATCACCACCTCCTTCACGGTCGGTGGCGCCGAGGGCTACATGACCGCCAACTCCTACCCGGACGACGGTCTGGGCGAGGTCTTCCTGAAGATGTCCAAGCAGGGCTCGACCCTCGCGGGCATGATGGACGCCTTCTCCATCGCCGTCTCGGTCGGCCTCCAGTACGGCGTGCCGCTGGAGACGTACGTCTCGAAGTTCACCAACATGCGCTTCGAGCCGGCCGGCCTGACCGACGACCCGGACGTGCGGATGGCGCAGTCGATCGTCGACTACATCTTCCGCCGCCTGGCGCTCGACTTCCTGCCGTTCGAGACCCGCTCGGCGCTCGGCATCCACTCCGTCGAGGAGCGCCAGCGCCACCTGGAGACGGGCTCGTACGAGCCGCTGGAGGCCGAGGAGCTCGACACCGAGTCGCTCGCCCAGTCCGCTCCGGTTGCCCCGGTCGCCGCCAAGCCGGCCGTGGTCCCGGCCCCGGCCGTCGAGGCGCCCAGGACGGCCCCGAAGCAGGCCCACAACTCCACGGAGCTGATGGAGATCCAGCTCGGCCTCAACGCCGACGCCCCGCTCTGCTTCTCCTGCGGCACCAAGATGCGCCGCGCCGGCAGCTGCTACCTCTGCGAGGGCTGCGGCTCCACCAGCGGCTGCAGCTGATCACGCTCGACCCCGGTTTCACCCGATGAGGTGAAAACCTGAGGCGGGGCGAGGACTTCACGGTCCTCGCCCCGCCTTTTTCGTGTTCCCGTGACTGCCGATGTCACGTTCGGGGGTGGTGTCCGGTCCGTAGGGGGTGACGGGTTCTGCCGAGAAGGAGTGGTGCGGTGATGGGGACGGTGCTGGTGACCGGGGCGACGGGGACGCTCGGGCGGGAGGTGGTGCGGTTGCTGGTGGCGCGCGGGGTGGCGGTGCGGGGGTTGAGCCGGCGGGCGCGTGACGGGGGTGACGGGGTCGAGTGGGCGGTGGGCGACCTGGTGAGCGGCGCCGGGATCGCGGAGGCGATGGCCGGGGTCGAGGTGGTGGTGGACTGCGCGACCACCCAGAAGAAGGAGGACCTGGCCGGGGTCCGGACGCTGGTGGCGCGGGCCCGGGAGGCCGGGGTGCGGCACCTGGTGTACGTGTCGATCGTCGGGATCGACCGGGTGCCGATCGCGTACTACAACACGAAGCTCGCCTGTGAGCGGGTGGTGCGGGAGTCGGGGCTGGGCTGGACGGTGCTGCGGGCGACGCAGTTCCACGACCTGGTGCTGAGGTTCTTCGACGCCTCCGTGAAGCTGCCGGTCTTCCCGGTGCTGAGCGGGACGGCGTGCCAGCCGGTGGACGTGCGGGAGGTGGCGGCGGCTGTCGCGGACCTGGTGGGGGAGGAGCCGGCCGGCTTCGCGCCGGAGGTGGGCGGCCCGCAGGTGCGTTCGTACCGGGAGCTGGCCGAGGCCTACCTGCGGGCGGCCGGCAGGCGCCGACTGCTGCTGACGCTGCGCGTGCCGGGCGCGGCCGGCCGCGGGTTTCGGGCGGGCGGCAACCTGACGCCGGACCGGGCGGTGGGCCGGGGGACCTTCGAGGAGGCGCTGGAACGGCGGTTCGGCGGCCGATAGGGCCGGCCACCGGGGTGTGAACCGTGGCACGCGGGTGGGCGTCGGCGGTGTCGCAGTGTGGTGTGGACGGTGTGAAAGCAGGAGATTGGCCGTCAACTGGCCACTTGAGGCCTATGTCTGAATCGATATGATCGGCCGAAAGCGTGAACCGATCAGACGCCCGGAGACGTTTCATGACGTCGCCGGGCGGTCCGGTATGCGCCCGACCCGGCTGTCGGTGGCCGCGACCGTCGCCGACCCGCCGCCCGCGCCGCCGCCCGCCGACGTTGCCGAGGACCGCACCGATGAGAGAAGCCACCAGCCCCGACGGCGGATCGCGCCGACGGCCCGCGCCGCGCACCGTCGCCCTGACCGCGGCCGCCGTGCTGCTGGCGCTGGTCGCCGCGCCGGTCGGCGTCGTCCGGGCGTTCGGCGCGCACCAGCCGCTCACCGCCCTCGCGGTGGTTGCCGTCACGGTGCTCTGGCTGATCGCCGTCGGCCTCGCCTCGACCGGTGCGGAGCGCGCCCGCGGGCTGACCGAGGAGCTGGCCGCTCAACACGAGGAGACCCGGGCCGCACTGGTCGCCGCGGGCACGGCCCGGCAGGCCGAGACGGCCGCCGCGGACCGCACCGCCGCCGCGCTCGCCGAGCGGGACGCCGCCCGCGCCGAGCAGGCCCGCGCCGAGGCGGACGTCACCGCCGCGCACACCGAGCTGGCCCGGCTGCGGGCCGAACTGGACGCCGAGCGGGCCGGGGCGCAGACGGAGCGGACCCGGGCGGAGTCGGAACGCGCCGAGCTGGCCCGGATCGTCGAGGGCGTGCTGCCCGAGGTGGTGGCGAAGCTGCGGGCCGGCGCCGCGGTGGACAGCGCGCTGGCCGCCCACCGCAAGCACCCCCAGTACGCGCTGCTGCGCGCCGTCGGCGAGGAGATCGGCCGCGGCGAGCGGCTGCGGGCAGCCGCGCTGGCCGTCTGCGCGACCGCCGCCGGGCGGGTCCAGGCGCTGGCCACGAGCATGCACGCCGAGCTGCGCGAGATGCAGCACCGGCACGACGAGGAGGTCCTCGGCGACCTGCTGAGCCTGGACCACTCGACCGCCCAGGCGGGCCGGATGGCCGACAGCATCGCGGTGCTCACCGGCGCCCGTTCGGGCCGCCGCTGGGCCAAGCCGATCGCGGTGGAGTCGGTGCTGCGCGGCGCGCTCGGCCGGATCGGCGCCTACCAGCGGGTGCGGCTGCACAACGCCAGCACCGCCGCGGTCGCCGGGTACGCGGCCGAGGGCGTGATGCACGCGCTGGCCGAACTGCTGGACAACGCCACCAACTTCTCCGCCCCGCCGGCCGAGGTGCACGTCTACGTCGAGGAGGTGCCGGCCGGGCTGGTGGTCACCGTCGAGGACAGCGGGCTGGGGCTGAGCGACAGCTGGCTGCGCCGGGCCGAGCGGGCCGTCTGCGCCGAGCCGCTGGACCTCACCACGCTCTCCGCCGGTACCCGGCTGGGCCTCGCGGTGGTCGGCGTGCTGGCGCGCAAGCACGGGCTGCAGATCTCCTTCCGGCCGTCGGCGCGCGGCGGCACCGGCGTGGTGATGCTGATCCCGCCGCGGCTCGTCACGCACCCGGTGCCGACCGCCGCCCCGGCGCCCGTCCAGGCGTCCGTCCCGGCGCAGAAGCCGCCCGTGGAGACCACGCGCCCCGCGCTCACCTCGGCGCGCCCCGCACCCGTCTCCCTGCCTCCGGTGCCCGCCTCCCCGCCTCCGGCGCCCTCCGCGCAGCGGACCCCGGCCGGGACGCCGACCGCCACCGGGACGCAGACGTCCAGCGCGCCCGCCCGGATGACCGACAGCGGCCTGCCGCAGCGCCGGCGCGGACAGACGCTGGCGACCAGCACCTCCGCGACGGCCCGGACCGCGAAGGCCGTGAGCACCGACGCGGTCGGCGCGGCCGCCCGGTTCGGCGCGTTCCGCCGGGCCGCCGCCCGTCCCGCGGGGGCCGAGCAGCCCCCCGCCGGGGCGCCGACCACGGATCCCGACACCATGCCCGACGCTTCCCCCGTCACCGAGAAGGACACCTGATGAGCAGCGCCACCGACCGCGACCTCGACTGGCTGTTGGAGAACCTGCTGGCGGCGACCCCCGGCACCCGGCACGCCCTGGTCCTCTCCGCCGACGGCCTCAAGCTCTGCCACACCGCCGGGCTGAGCACCGACCAGGCCGACCAGCTGGCCGCCATCGCCTCCGGCCTGCAGAGCCTGGCGCACGGCGCCTCCATCGAGTTCGGCGACGGCAGCGGCGGCGTGCGGCAGTCGATGACCGAGTTCCACGGCGGCATCCTGTGCATCGTGGCGGCCGGTGAGGGCGCGCACCTCGCGGTGGTCACGGACGACGACGCGGACGTCGGCGTGATCGGCCACAACATGCACGGCCTGATCGAGCAGATCGGGGTCCACCTCAGCGCGCCCGCCCGGGAGGCGGAGGGCGAGGCCGCCGCGCAAGAGAGCGCCGGTATATGACTGCCGGGCCGGTGCTGCCGGGCCGTGACGACGACCCGGACCGTCTCTACACCATCACCCGGGGCCGAAGCCGGGCGCCGGAGAACGCCTTCGACCTGGTCACCCTGATCGTCGCCGAGCGGCAGCCGGCGCCCGGGATGCAGTCGGAGCACGCCCGGATCCTGCGGATGTGCGGGGCCCCGACCGCCGTGGTGGAGGTGGCGGCGGAGCTGGGGCTGCCGATCTCGGTGGTGAAGATCCTGCTCGGCGACCTGCTGGAGTCCGGGGCGGTCACCGCCCGCCACCCCCGGTTCGCGCCGAACAAGGCCCGGCTGCCCGACCTCGACACGCTGAAGCAGGTGCTGCATGGCCTCCAACGGCTCTGATGCGTGGAACGCCGACGCGGCTGCCGCTGCCGCTGCCGCTGCCGCTGCCGCTGCCGCTGCTGACGCCGGCGTCCGGCCCGCCGGCCCGCGCACCCCGCTGCGGGCGACGGCCGACAACGCGCTGAAGATCGTCGTGGTCGGCGGCTTCGGGGTGGGCAAAACCACCCTGGTCGGCTCGGTCAGCGAGATCCGCCCGCTGAACACCGAAGAGGTGATGACCAGGGCGGGCGAGGGCATCGACCCGGCCGGCGCCTGGGGCAAGCGCTCCACCACGGTCGCCTTCGACTTCGGCCGGATCACCCTCTCCGAGCGCCAGGTGCTGTACCTGTTCGGCGCGCCCGGCCAGGAGCGCTTCTGGTTCCTCTGGGACCGGCTGTTCAGCGGCGCCCTCGGCGCGGTCGTCCTGGTGGACACCCGGCGGCTGGAGGACTCCTGGTACGCGATCGACCGGCTGGAGCACCACGGCACGCCGTTCATCGTGGCCCGCAACAACTTCGGCGAGCCCGGCCACACCCTGGAGCAGGTCCGCGAGGCGCTGGACCTGCCGGCCGGGGTACCGCTGGTGGACTGCGACGCGCGCGACCGCGAGTCCGGCAAGCAGGTGCTGATCGCCCTGGTCCACCACCTGGCCGCCCTGGCCGGGGCCGACGAGGGGCTTCTGACGGGCGGGGCCGCTCCGGCCGTTGCCGCCGGGGCCGTTGCCGCCCGGGCCGTTGCCGCCGGGGCCGAGGAGCCCGCCCAGGCAGGGTCCCGCACCGTGATCTACGAGGAGAGCACCCCGTGACCGAGCCCGCCGCCACCCCGCCCCCGGGCTGCCCGGCGCACCCCGGCGCCACGCCGCTGTACGGGCCGCGCTTCCAGACCGACCCGTCCCAGCTCTACCGCGAGCTGCGCGCCGCGCACGGCCCGGTCGCCCCGGTCGAGCTGGCCGGCGGCGTGCCCGCCTGGCTGGTCATCGGCTACCGCGAGCTCCAGCAGGTGACCGGCCGGCCGCAGCTGTTCGGCCGCGACTCCAGCCGCTGGCACGCCTGGGAGACGCTGCCCGCCGACTGGCCGCTGAAGCCGATGATGGCGCCCGTGCCGTCGATCCTCTACGCCGAGGGCGAGGAGCACGTCCGGCGTTCGCGCGCGGTCACCGACGCGCTGGCCGGGATCGACCCGTACGAGCTGCGCAAGCATGCCGAGGAGATCGCCGACCGGCTGATCGACGAGTTCGCCGGGCGCGGTGAGGCCGACCTGGTCGCCGAGTACGCGCACCGGATGCCGCTGCTGGTGCTGTGCCGGGTGCTCGGCCTGGACGAGGAGCAGGCGCCGCAGTTGATCACGGCGCTGCTGGCGATGCTGGACGGCGGCCCGGACGCGCCGGCCGGCGCCCAGCGGCTGTTGGAGCTGATGCTCGCGCTGGTCGAGGAGAAGGCCGAGTACCCGGGCGCCGACGTCGCCTCGCGGATGCTGGCGCACCCGGCCGGGCTGACCCACGACGAGGTGATGCGCGACCTGCGGGTGCTGCTGATCGCCGGCCACCAGCCGAGCTCGTACTGGATCTCCAACGCGCTGCGGCTGATGCTCACCGACGAGCGGTTCGCCGCCTCGCTGGCCGGCGGCCGGCGCAGCATCAGCCAGGTGCTGAACAAGGTGCTCTGGGAGGACACCCCGACCCAGATCTTCGCCGGACGCTGGGCGGTCCGCGACACCCAGTTGGGCGGCCAGCGGATCGCCGAGGGGGACATGGTCCTGCTCGGCTTCGCCGGGGCCAACACCGACCCGGCCGTCCGACAGCCGGCCGTCCGACAGCCGGACGGCCGCCCGGCGGAGGGCAACCGGGCGCACATGAGCTACTCGTACGGCGAGCACGGCTGCCCGTTCCCGGCCCAGGAGGCGGCCGAGGTGATCGCCACCACCGCGATCGAGGTGCTGCTCGACCGGCTGCCGGACCTTCGGCTGGCGGTGGCCGAGCACGCGCTGGTGTGGCGGCCGTCGGCCTGGGTGCGGGGGCTGGTGGCACTGCCGGTCTCGTTCACCCCGGGCCACCCGGCCTGATCATTCAACACCCGCCGTTCGAAAGAGAGTTGTCGATGACCGCTGCCCCGGCCCGAATCGCCCTCGACCCGCTGGCCCGTGACAACGCGGCCGAGGGCGCGCTGCTGCGGGCCGCCGGCCCGGTGGTGCCGGTCGAGCTGCCCGGCGGGGTCGCCGCCTGGGCGGTGACGCAGCACGCCGCCGCGCGCGACCTGCTGACCGACGCCCGGCTGGTGAAGGACGCCGCGCACTGGGCGGCGTACCAGCGCGGCGAGGTGCCGAAGACCTGGCCGCTGATCGGTCTGGCGGTGCCCGGCCCGAGCATGGTGACCACGGACGGCGCCGAGCACCGCCGGCTGCGGGCGCTGGTCGCGCAGGCCTTCACCCCGCGCCGGGTGGAGCTGATGCGTCCGCGCGTCGAGGAGATCACCCAGGCGCTGCTGGACGCCCTGGCGGCGGGCGAGCCGGTGGTGGACCTGAAGACGGCCTTCGCCTTCCCGCTGCCGATGACGGTGATCTGCTCGCTGCTGGGCGTTCCCGAGTCGGACCACGGCCTGCTGCGCGACCTGTACGAGCGGTTCTTCGGCATCAAGCCGAACCCGGAGGGCATCCAGGCGACCGTCGCCGCACTGAACGCCTTCGTCAACGGCCTGGTGTCGCAGCGCCGTTCGGCTCCCGGCGAGGACCTGGCGAGTGTGCTGCTGGCGGCCGACACCGAGGGCGGGGCGCTGACCGACGCGGAGGCCGCGGCCACCCTGCGGGTGATCATCGCGGCCGGCCACGAGACCACGGTGAACCTGATCGGCAACGCGGTGCGGGCGCTGCTGACCCACCCGGACCAGTTGGAGCTGGTGCGCTCGGGCCGGGTGTCCTGGGACGCGGTGGTGGAGGAGTCGCTCCGCTGGACGCCGCCGACCAGCAACTTCCTGTTCCGGTTCGCCGCGCAGGACATCCCGGTGGGCGAGGTGGTGATCCCGGCGGGTGAGCCGGTGCTGGTCTCGTACAACGCGATCGGCCGCGACCCGCTCCAGCACGGGGTGACGGCCGAGGTCTTCGACCTCACCCGGGACCCGGCCCGCCACCTGTCCTTCGGGCACGGCCCGCACGTCTGCCCGGGCTCCCCGCTGGCCCGGCTGGAGGCGGGGGTCGCGCTGCCCGCGCTGTTCGAGCGCTTCCCGGGGCTGTCGCTCGCGGTGCCGGACGCCGAGCTGCGGCCGAGCCCCTCGCTGGTGGTGAACAGCCTGCGGGAGCTGCCGGTCCGGCTGTTCTGACCTGATGTGTCGTCATGCCCTGGGCCCCGTCCGGATTTCCGGTCGGGGCCTTCGACTTCTGGCGGTGGTGGTCCGGGAGCCGCCTGGTCGCGGGTCACGGTCGGGACACCGGCTTGTGAAGGTCGAACGTGGACCTTGGCGAGGGGCGGCGGCTGCGTTAACGTCTTCGATCAGTCCGGACGCGGCTCGCCCGTGATCCCGTCCGCGATACCCGTCCGTGATCCCCGCCCGTGATCCCCTGTCCGTGATCCTCTGCAGGCCCATCTCCGGTACAGCGCGATGTCGTTCAGCCCACCGTCGGCAGCACGCCCTGGCGAGGAGAACCGCATTGACCCTCAACCCGACCGCGCAGCACCCGGGTTACCGCCGTCGTCCGGTCGCCGCGGCCGCCCTGGTGGCGGCGCTGGCGCTGACCGCGGCCTGTTCCAACAGCTCCGGCGGTTCGGGCGGTGGCGGGGGCGGATCGGCCGCGTCGCTGTCCGGCGACTGCGCCGCGTACCAGCCGTACGCCGGACACGCGGGTACCACGGTGACGATGTTCGCCTCGATCCTGAGCCCGGAGTCGGACAACCTGGAGAAGTCCTGGGCCGAGTTCGGCAAGTGCACCGGGATCAAGATCAGTTACGAGGGCTCGAACGACTTCGAGTCCCAGCTGCCGGTCCGGGTCTCCGGGGGCAACGCCCCGGACTTCGCGATCATCCCGCAGCCGGGCCTGCTGGCGCAGATGGTGAAGAGCGGCAAGGTGGTGAAGCCGCCCGCCCAGACCGTCGCCAACCAGGACAAGTGGAGCCCGATCTGGAAGACCTACGGATCGGTCAACGGCACGTTCTACGCGGCCCCGATGAGCGCCAACATGAAGTCCCTGGTCTGGTACTCGCCGAAGGCCTTCAAGGCGGCCGGCTACGAGGCGCCCAAGACCTGGGCCGACCTGATGGCGCTCAGCGACCGGATCGCCAAGGCGGGCGGCGCCAAGCCGTGGTGCGGCGGCATCGCCTCCGGAACGGCCACCGGCTGGCCGGCCACCGACTGGCTGGAGGAGGTGGTGCTCGGCTCGTACGGCGGCGAGGTGTACGACCAGTGGGTCGGCCACCAGGTGAAGTTCTCCGACCCGAAGATCACCACCGCGATGAAGACGGTCGCCGACTGGATGCAGAACCCGGCCTGGGTCAACGCGGGATTCGGTGACGTGAAGTCGATCGCCACCACCACCTTCCAGGACGCGGGTACCCCGATCCTGAGCGGCAAGTGCATGCTGCTCCAGCAGGCCTCCTTCTACGAGGCGCAGTGGCCCAAGGGCACCAAGGTCGGCCCGGACGGGGACGTCTTCGCCTTCCACCTGCCCGCGGTGAACCCGTCGATCGCCAATCCGGTCGAGGGCGGCGGCGAGTTCCTGGCGGCCTTCTCCGGCCGGCCCGAGGTCCAGGCGGTGCAGAACTACCTGTCCAGCTCCGCCTGGGCGAGCAGCCGGGTGAAGACCGCGACCGGCTGGGTCTCGGCCAACCAGGGCGTGGACAAGAGCCTCTACACCGACCCGATCGACAAGCTGTCGGCCGAGGCGCTGACCGACCCGTCGGCGACCTTCCGCTTCGACGGCTCCGACCTGATGCCGGCGGCCGTGGGCGCCGGGCAGGAGTGGAAGTCGCTGACCGCCTGGTTCGCCGAGGGGCAGTCGATCCAGAAGACGGCTGCCGACATCGACGCCGCCTGGCCGCAGTAGCCGACGCGCCGGTCCGCTGCCGGCGGGAGCAACCGACGCGCTGGCTCTGCTGCCGGCGCGAGCAACCGAGGCGCCGGTCCGCTGCCGGCGCACTGGGACCACCTGTCGAGGGCGGTGCGGGGCCCCCCCCCCCCCCCCCCCCCCCCCCAACCCCCCCCCCCCCAGGGGCCGAAAACCCAGTTCGGTACCCCGGTACCCGAGCCCCCCCCCCGGGAGGGCCCCGGACCGGTTTGC
>NZ_JBHVRT010000036.1:74350-104631 GCF_042885555.1 Kitasatospora sp. NPDC058048
GTCGCCGACGCGCGGGGCGGCGCCGGGGGGGAGCACCCGCCGCGCGGGGTCTGCGGCGGCCGGGTGCACCCGCGGCGCCGGGCCGCGGCGGGGGGGGGGGGGGGGGGTGTGGGGGGGGGGGGGGGGCCCCCCCCCCCCCCCGCCCGCCCCCTTCCCACCACGCCCGAAGGGACGTACAGCCATGTCCGTACCCGGATTCCCGTCGCCCGCCGCCGAGCTGGCCGCGGACCGGTTGGCCGCCGACGGGCTGGTCGCCGAGAGACTGGCGGCCGGCACCTGGAACGACGCGGCGGTCAAGTTCGGCAACACCTTCGGCGCCGTCGCCGGTTTCCTCGGCATCCTGCTGGTGGTCTTCCTGGTCGCCGGCCGGGCCCGGGGCCGCCTGGCCCGTCCGCTGGCGGTCGCGGTGTTCCTCGGCCCGGCGGCGCTGCTGCTGGCCGTCGGCCTGGTCGTGCCGCTGGTCCGCACGGTCTACCTCAGCCTCCAGAACGACGACGGCACCCGGTTCGTCGGCGGTGAGAACTTCGGCTGGGCCTTCACCTCCGACTCGGTGCAGAAGGTGCTGGTCAACACGCTGCTCTGGCTGGTGGTCGCGCCGTTGGCGGCGACCGGGCTGGGGCTGGTGCTGGCGCTGCTGGTGGACCGGATGCGCGGCCAGTCGGTGTACAAGTCGCTGATCTTCATGCCGATGGCGATCTCGCTGGTCGGCGCGTCGATCATCTTCAAGTTCGTCTACGAGTCGCGCGGTCCGGGCCAGCCGCAGATCGGCCTGCTCAGCCAGCTCGCCGTCGCGGTGGGCTGGGACGATCCGCCGAACTGGCTGCTCTCTCAGCCGCTGAACACCTTCCTGCTGATGGCGGTGATGGTCTGGGTGCAGACCGGCTTCGCGATGGTGGTGCTGTCGGCGGCGATCAAGGCGATCCCGGACGAGGTCGTGGAGGCGGCCCGGCTGGACGGTGCGAGCGGGGTGCGGCTGTTCTGGTACGTCACGGTGCCGATGATCCGCACCACGGTGATGGTCGTCCTGACCACCGTCATGATCATCACCCTGAAGGCCTTCGACATCGTCCGCACCATGACCGGCGGCAACTTCGGCACCCAGGTGCTGGCCAACGAGATGTACTCGCAGTCCTTCGTGCAGTTCAACTCCGGGCGGGGCAGCGCCCTCGCGGTGCTCCTCTTCCTCGCGGTGCTGCCGCTGGTGGCCTACAACATCCTGCAGCTGCGGAAGGAGCGTGAGGTCCGGTGACCGGGACGGACGGCCGGGAGGGGACGGCGAAGGCGGTGCGGTCGGAGGGGGCGGCACGGCCGGAGGGGGCGGTGCGACCGGCCGGTGCGGTGCGGCCGGTGCGGAAGGCCTTCAGCAGTCCGCTGGCCTCGGTGTTCGTGATCGCGATGACGGTGCTCTGGACGGTCCCGACGCTGGGTCTGCTGGTGACCTCGCTGCGGCCCAAGCAGGACGTGACCGCCAGCGGCTGGTGGAACGCCTTCCTCCACCCCGACCTCGGCCTCGGCAACTACCACTCGGTGCTGTTCGAGGGCGGATCCGGGGTGTCCACCGGCCTGATGCCCTTCCTGGTCAACTCGCTGGCGATCAGCATCCCGGCGACGGTCTTCCCGCTGGCGCTGGCGGCGATGGCGGCGTACGCGCTGGCCTGGGTGCGGTTCCGGGGGAGCGACGCGGTCTTCTTCACGGTGTTCGCGCTCCAGGTGGTGCCGCTCCAGATGGCGCTGATCCCGCTGCTGCGGCTGTTCGCCGGCGGCGCGCACCTGGGCGCGCTGACGCTGATTCCGGCGGTGGACCTGAAGGGCAGCTACGCGCCGGTCTGGCTGGCGCACACCATGTTCGCGTTGCCGCTGGCGGTGTTCCTGCTGCACAACTTCATCGCCCAGCTGCCGCGCGACCTGATGGAGGCCGCGGTGGTGGACGGCGCCTCGCACTTCAAGATCTTCCGCTCCATCGTGCTGCCGCTGTGCACCCCGGCGCTGGCCTCGTTCGCGATCTTCCAGTTCCTGTGGGTCTGGAACGACCTGCTGGTGGCGCTGACCTTCGCGGGCGGCACGCCGGAGGTGGCGCCGATGACGGTGCGGCTGGCGCAGCTGTCCGGCTCGCTCGGCGGGCGCTGGGAGCTGCTGACGGCCGGGGCGTTCCTGTCGATCGTCGTGCCGCTGATCGTCTTCTTCAGTCTCCAGCGGTACTTCGTCCGCGGGCTGCTGGCCGGGTCGGTGAAGGGGTAGCGGGGGAGTCCTTGGTGGTGAGGGCGTTCTGAACGCGTTCAGAGCTGACTTTTGAACCTGTTCAGAATGGTCTACAGTCGGCAGCGGCCGGGGCGCCGGGAGCGCCCGCCGGTGGACCGCCCGACGGGCGGCCGCCGCATGCCCGCCGACCACTGAGGGGGACTCATGTCTGGTCCGTCCGTTCCTGCCGCGTCCGATTCGCCCGGTTCATCTGGCCTGCCCGGCTCGCCCGGCTCCACCGGTTCGACCGAGCCGCAGGGGGCCTCCAAGGTGCCGGGGGCGTCCGAGGTGCCGGGGGCGACCGGGGTTCCGGGCCTGTCCGGGGCGACCGAGGAGGCCGGGGCGGCCGGCCCGACCGAGCCGCACAACCCCTATGACGCGTACGACCCGTACGGCCCGTACCGTGCGACGGGCCCCGGCCCGCAGGGACCGCAGGGACCGCAGGGACCGCAGGGACCGCAGGGACCGCAGGGACCGTCGGGACCGCAGGGACCGTCGGGACCGCAGGGGCCGTCGGGCCGGCAAGGGCGGCCGGGCCCGGACCGGGTTCCCGGTGCGCCCGCGCCCTCGACCGGTGCGTGGCTGCGCCGCAGCGACCCCGAACGCCGGGCGGCGGCCACGCCCGGGGGCGCCCTGGCGGCCCTGCTCACCGGCCTGCTGACGGCCTGGCTGCTCTTCGACGGCCTGGGGCCCAACCTGCTGGTGCTCGGCGCCGCCGTCGCCGCCGGGGCGGGGGTCACCGCCCGGGCGGCCGGTCGCCGGATCCGGCCCTGGACGGCGGCGTGGAGCCTGCTCGCCCTCGCCCTGCTCGCCGTTCCGGCCTGCTGGGACGCCTCCTGGCCCACCGCGCTGGCCGCCGTCGGCGCGCTCGCGCTGGCCTCGCTGGCCCTGCACGGCGGCCGCCGCTGGGCGGGCGTGCTGCTCCCGCTGCCCGGCATCCTGTGGCAGCTGGTGCCCTCGGTGGTCTGGGCCTGGGAGAGCGTGGACCGGCGGAACCTGCCCGGCCGCGGCCGGATTGTCCCGGTGCTCAAGGCGCTCGCGGTCGCCGCCGGCCTGCTGACCGTTTTCGGCCTGCTGTTCGCCAGTGCCGACGCCGCCATGGCGGACCTGCTGGGCAGCCTCAGCCCGGACCTCGACCTCGACCAACTCCCGGGGCGCGGTGCCTTGTTCGTGCTCGGGGCGGCGACCGCGCTGGGCTTCGCGCACATCGCCGCCGGCCCGCGCCGCTGGGACCGTACGGCGATCCGGCCGGGCCGCGAGCGGCGCCGGCTGGAGTGGGCGCTGCCGCTGGTCGCGCTCAACCTGATGTTCGGCGTCTTCGCCGTGATCCAGGCCGTGGTGGTGCTCGGCGGGGCGGACGCCGTGCTGAGCACCACCGGGATGAGCCGCTCCGCGTACGCCCGGCAGGGCTTCTGGCAGCTGAGCGTGATCACCGTGCTCACGCTGGTCGTGGTGGCGGTCGCCAAGCGGTGGGCGCCGCGCAGCACCGCGGCCGACCGCCGGATGGCGCGGATCCTGCTCGGGCTGCTCTGCCTGCTGGCGCTGGCCGTGGTCGCCTCGGCGCTCGGCCGGATGTGGTTCTACGTGGACGCCTCCGGGCTCACCCGGCTACGGCTCTGGGTGCTGGTGGTCGAGGTCTGGCTGGGCGCCGTCTTCCTGCTGCTGATCGCGGCAGGGCTGACCCGCCGCACCGGCTGGCTGCCGCGCGTCGTCGTCCTCAGCGGGATGCTCACCGTCGCGGTCTACGGCCTGATGGGCCCGGACGCGATCGTCGCCGAGCAGAACGTCACCCGGTACGAGCGGGCGCTGCGGACCGACCCGCACACCGCGGCGATCGACCTGCGCAACGTCCGCCGGCTCGCGGCGGACGCGGTGCCCGCCCTGGACCGGCTCCCCGAGCCGCAGCGGAGCTGTGCGCTGCAGCTGATCGGTCAGGGCGTGGGCGGAGCGTCGAAGCCCTGGTACGCGACCAACCTGGCGGCCGCCCGGGCCCGGGAGATCCTGGCGGAGCGGCCGTTGATGGACTCGACGGCGCCCGGCCGCACGGCCTGCGACTGGGCGAAGCTGGCGTACGAGGACAGGTAGGACGGCCGGGGCGGGGCCCGCGGACGGCGGCAGGGCCGGTCGGGAGCGTGCTGCTCCCGGCCGGCCCTGCGTCTTGCGGCGGCTTGTTGTGCCTGGTTGTGGCGTGTCGCGCGGTGTCGCGGTGTCGCCGTGTCGTGACGGCGTCGGACTGTCGGACTGCCGTGACGGTGTCGGAGTGCCGTGACGGTGTCAGTGCATCGCGACGGCGGAGGAGCCGCTCGGCAGGTCGCCGGCCTTGGCCTTGATCGCGAAGACCGCGACGAGCAGGGCGACCGCCGCGAGCGCGGCGCCCACGATGAAGCCGTGCGAAATGCCCTGGGTGAGCACGGTGTTGGCGGCGTCCGTGCCCGGCGGGAACTCGTGGTGCTGCTGGAGGTAGGCCAGCTGATCCGGCGTCGCGCTCGCCATGAACTTCGGCAGCTGCGCGGTGGCCTCCGCCGTGGCGTAGTGCGCGAAGACCGTGGTCAGGATCGACAGGCCGAGCGAACCGCCGATCTGCTGCATCGAGTTGAGGAGGCCGGAGGCGGCGCCGGTCTCCTCGCCCGGGACACCGGCGACGGAGAGCAGCATCACCGGGACGAAGATCAGACCCATGCCGAAGCCGAACACCACCGTGGGGCCGAGCACCCCGTCCAGGTAACCGCTGTCCTTGCTCATCTGGGTCAGCCAGCCGAGCCCGACGGTGACCAGCAGCGCGCCGCCCGCCATGAAGGGCTTCGGGCCGTACTTGGCCTGGAGGTTGGAGGCGATCTGCGCGGCGATGATGATCGCGACGCTGATCGGGAGGAAGGAGACGCCGGCCTTCAGCGGGCTGTAGCCGAGCGGACCCTGCACGAACAGCACGACGTAGAAGAAGATGCCGAACATGGCCGCGGCCAGGCAGAGCATCATCACCAGGCCGCCGGTGCGGTTCCGGTCGGCGAACAGGTGCATCGGGGTGATCGGCTGGTCGGTGCGGCTCTCCACCACGAGGAAGGCCGCGAGCAGGATCGCGCCGGCCGCGAAGGAGCCGATCGTGATGCCGTCCGACCAGCCGTCCGAGGCGGCCCGGATGAATCCGTAGACCAGGCCGACCAGGCCGAGTGTCGAGGTGAGCGCGCCGGGCAGGTCGAAGCGGCCCGGGTGGCGCTCGGACTCGGCGATGTAGCGCGGCGCGGCTATCGCGATCAGGATCGCGATCGGCACGTTGACGAAGAACACCCAGCGCCAGTTCAGGTACTCGGTGAGCAGACCACCGGCCAGCAGGCCGATCGCGGCGCCCGAACCGGCGACCGCCGAGAACACGCCGAACGCGCGGTTGCGCTCGGGCCCCTCGTCGAAGTTGGTCGCGATCAGGGCGAAGGCGGTCGGGGAACAGATCGCGCCACCGATGCCCTGGAGCGCGCGGGCGGCCAGCAGCAGAGTGCTGTCCTGCGCGAACCCGCCGAGCAGCGAGGCCAGGCCGAACAGCAGGGTGCCGAAGATGAACACCCGGCGGCGGCCGAGGATGTCGCCCGCGCGACCGCCGAGCAGCAGCAGCCCGCCGAAGGTCAGGGTGTAGGCGTTGATGACCCACGACAGGTCGGTGGTGGAGAAGCCCAGGGCGTCCTTGATGTGCGGAAGCGCGATGTTCACGATGGTCGCGTCGAGGACCACCATGAGCTGGGTGGCCGCGATGACCGTCAGGGTGATGCCCTTGCCCCGCCCCTGGCTGGTCCGCGGTGGCGAGTTCTTGCTGAGCGTGTCGGAGATGGCCACGAATGCGCCCCCTGCTGGCTGTGTGCTCGGTGGTGCGGTTCGGCGGAGTCGCCGGTCCGGGTGCGGCCGCGCGCCCTTGCGCGGGCCGAGAAGGAACGGGATCGTTCACTAATCGGGACGATATCCTGGCCGTGATTGTGAACGCAAGCGTTCCTTAAGGATGGTGGCGATGGAGCGGTTGGTGCGGCGCCTGATGGCGGACCGGTCCGGTCGGTCGCGGGGAGGCTCCCCGGGGGGTTCGCCGGGAGGGTCAGCGGGCTCGGCCGGCCAGGCGGACCCGGCGCCGGGGGAGGCGACTGTTCGGCCTGCGGAGGCGGACGCCGGGGCGGCGGTCGCGGGGCAGGGCGCCGGAGCCGGCGCGGAGCCGGGCGGCAGGCCGGGCGCGGACCCGGCCTTCTGCCCGGTGCGGGCTGCCCAGCAGGCGCTGAGGCGGCCGACGCGGCGCCGGGGGAAGGAACTGGAGGCGGCGATCTTCGAGGCCGCGCTCGACCAGCTCACCTCCGGCGGATACGCGCGGCTGACCATGGAAGGGGTCGCCAGTGCGGCGCGGACCGGGAAGGCCGCGCTCTACCGGCGCTGGGCGTCCAAGGACGAACTCGTTCTCGACGCCCTGGACGCCACTCTCCCACGCCCTTACGACACCCCCGACCTCGGGTCCGCACGGGACGAACTCCACCAGCTCGTCGAGGGGTTCACGAAGGCGATGACCTCCCGGGTGGGCTCCGCGCTCAATGCGCTGATGGGCGAGATCGACCACGAGCGGGCCGAGGTCTTCAAGGCCTTCGTCACCGACCGGGTCATCGAGCCGACCGCGCGGACCATCCTGGAGATCCTGTGCCGCGGCGCCGAGCGCGGCGACGTCCGGCCCGGCGCGGCCACCCCCCTGGTCGCGGACGTCATCCCGGCGGTACTGCTCTACCAGGTCAAGATCCGCGGGCTGGAGAACATGGGGCCGGGCTTCGCCGGCCGGCTGGTGGACGAGGTGCTGGAGCCGATGATCCGGGCCTGAGGCGCCCGGCGCCGGGCGCGCGGAGCGTGCCGCCCGGCGGCCCGGACGGTCGGGCCCCGCCCGCCCGTCGACGGACCTGCCCGTCCGGGAGGGCGGACTCGGCGGTCGCGGGCCGGGCTTAGGCTGGAGGCTGCCCCCGCTGAACGGAAGACGCCATGCCCATCGTCCCCCCGACGCACTCCGTCGAACGCTCGCTCCGCCGGGCCGGCGCCAAGATCGTCGTCGGTCTCGACGAGGTCGGGCGCGGCGCCTGGGCCGGGCCGGTCACCGTGGGCGCGGCCGTCACCGGCCTGCGCAAGGCGCCGGAGGGGCTGACCGACTCCAAGCTGCTCACCGAGCTGCGCCGCCGCGCGCTCGCCCCCGTGCTCGCCGACTGGGTCACCGCGTACGCGCTCGGGCAGGCCTCCCCGCAGGAGTGCGACGAGCTCGGCATGACGGCGGCGCTGCGGCTGGCCGCCGTCCGCGCGCTGGAGGCGCTGCCGGTCGAACCCGACGCGGTGATCCTGGACGGCAAGCACGACTACCTCGGCGGCCCCTGGCGGGTGCGCACGGTGATCAAGGGCGACCAGTCCTGCATCTGCGTGTCCGCCGCCTCGGTGCTCGCCAAGGTCCACCGCGACGGCCTGATGGCCGAACTGGGCGAGGGGTGCCCGGAGTACGGCTTCGCCGACAACGCCGGCTACCCGTCCCCGGTGCACCGCGCCGCGCTGGAGGAGTTCGGCCCCACCGGGCACCACCGGCTCTCCTGGGCGTACATGGACGCACT
Organism: Kitasatospora sp. NPDC058048; assembly: GCF_042885555.1. Lineage (NCBI taxonomy): Bacteria > Bacillati > Actinomycetota > Actinomycetes > Kitasatosporales > Streptomycetaceae > Kitasatospora > Kitasatospora sp. NPDC058048. Next base: position 82,186 of record NZ_JBHVRT010000036.1, read on the forward strand.
GCCGAAGTGGAGCCATCTCAAGCGCGTCCGGGAGGGTGCGGGCGGCGGCCGTGGGTCCGCCGACGAACAGTTGACGCTCGGTTTCTGACGATCCGTCTGGAATTGCCCCGGGAGGGGGCGGCAGGAGACCGGTGCCCAATGGGTGGGGCGCCCGTGCGCGTCCGACCGGCATTTGATAGATATCCGGGTATGCCTGTCTTCCCCGAGGAGCCGGAGATTCACGAGAGCATCCCGGGCCCCGGCGTTCCCTTCCCCCGCGAGTCGGACGCACAAGCCCCCGCCACCGCACCCACCACCACCGTCGCCGCCCCGGCCCCGGTGCCCGGCCCCCGTCCGGCGCCTCCGCGCCCGGTCCCGCCGCGCGCCGCCCGTCCGGGCCCGCCGCGACTGATCCCCAAGCCCGGGCCGGCACCGCGCCGCCCGGCTCCCGCCGCACCGCAGGTGGAGGTCCAACGGATCGCCGCCACCCCGGCGCGGGCCGTGGAGCACGCCGACGAGGCGGTCGACCTGCTGTTGGAGTCCGGCCGCGATCCGGGCGACATCCTGGTGCTGACGGTCGGCGAGGCCCACCCGTGGCAGCAGCACGAGCTCTCCTTCGGTGAGGAGCGCTACTGGGCGCAGCTCGCCGAGGGCGGGGACGTGTTCTACGCGGACGCCGCGCTGACCCGTCCGGTCACCCGCGAGGTGGTCGTCCTGGTGGTCAACGGCGGACCGTCCGCCCGGGCCGCCGAGGCGTACACCAAGGCGTTCGGCCACGCGACCGCGCTGCTGGTGGTCTGCGGCGACGCCGGCCCGGCTGCCGTGGGCGCGGCCGGAGCCGCGCCGAGCCGTCCGGTCAAGGCCTGACCACAGTCGTCCACCCCGGGCCCGGTGCCGTCGTACGGTGCCGGGCCCGGGGTCCGTCCCACGGCGCCCGGGGCCGACGGTGTCGTCGGTGTCGGCAGGTGTCGACGGTCGGCGGTCGACGGCCCGGTGGGGCCGGTGGCCGGTGCGGACTCAGCCCGTGCCGGTGCGGCGCGTCGGTTCGGCCGCTGCGACCCGCGCCGCTGCCCACGGGGGCTCGGACTTCGGGGAGCGTGCCGCGTCCTCGCCGCGCTCGGCCTGGTCGGCGGTCTGTTGGCGGGTGCGGTGGTTGCGCGGGGCGTCCAGCGCCGAGCGCGGCGGCAGTTCCGTCACGGTGTGCACCGGCCCGTCGGCCCACGAGCCCGCGTGCGGGTTGCGTCCGCCCCGTCCGTCCCCGAGGACCTGCCAACCCGCCGGGGTGAGCCCGATGTACGCGCCGCAGCGCAGTCCGTGGAGTGCGGACGCGTCTCTCAGTGCCCACATCCAGGCGCCGTCCTGCTCCGTCCAGCCGGGTGCGCCGTCGCGGCAGCGCAGCAGCACGGCCGTCCGGGCCGGCTCGGACCGTCGCAGGTCGTGCGGAATGATCCGGCGCAGGTGGGTCAGCAGCGCGTTGCGGTGCTGCCAGCCGTCGGTGTCGTGCGGCCAGGGGGTGAACGAGGCCGAGGCGACGAGGCGGTGGAGCGCGTCCACGACGGCGACCACGACGGTGCCCGGCTGCGGCAGGTGATGCTGGTGCAGTTCCAGGACGAACTCGCGGGGGTCGCGCAGCAACGGGATCCCCGAGGCGGTCCAGGTCTCCAGGTCCAGCACCCGTCTGGGTTCCGGACTCCCGGAGAATGGATTCTGACCTCGGTCGATACCGTTGATCACGATCCTCCTTCCTGGCCCGTGGGCAGGCGGGTGCCTGGGTACGCCGAAGGGCGGGGCCAGCGGACCGGGTTTCGGGTACCTCCCAATTCTCAGGGCATCGGGGGCAGAGCGGCAATGATGAAAAGATGAACGCCACCCGATAGCCCATGGTCTGCCGGATATGTTCCACAGCGGACCGAGTGCCGAGCAGGCGCCTCCAGGCCTTGATCCACAGCGCCCTGAGGGCAGGGCGAACCGTCGTCGGCATGGTGAGCACTCCTTTCCCGGATCGTTCGGCCGGTGTGATCGAAATCGCTTCGCCTGATCCTTTCTGTTAGGCCATTCGGGTGAGTGGGTGGGCTTCGTCGACGGCCTTCCGCCGTCCCGTCACCCCTGCACGGCCAGCACCAGCGGCAGCACCGCGCTCGCCCCCGCCCGGCGCAGCAGCCGGGCGGCCACGGTGACCGTCCAGCCCGAATCGACGAGGTCGTCCACCAGGAGCACCGGCCCACCGGCGGCCGCCACCGCCTGCTCCACCTCCGGGGGCAGGACCAGCGCGCCGGCCAGCGAGTGCAGCCGCTGGGCGCTGTTGCTGCGGGCACCGTGCGGGGGCAGCCCGCCGGCGTAGTCGATCCCGCCGAGCAGCGGCAGCCGCCCGACCTCGGCGATCCGGGCGCCCAGGCTGCCGACCAGCCGCGGCCTGGTCGAGGAGGCCATCGTCACCACGCCGACCGGCCGCTCCAGCCGGGCGCCCTCCGTCGTCGCGGGCCCGGCCCAGCCGCCCGGGCCCCGGGCCCAGTCGGCGAGCACCGCCACCAGCGCGTCCACCGCCTCGCCGGGCACCGGCACGTCCGGCGCCTGCTCGGCGAGCAGGGTGCGCAGCCGGGTGCCCCAGCCGATGTCGGACAGCCGGCCCAGCGCCCGGCCGGTCTCCGCCTGCTCGCCCGCCGGGATCCGGCCCTTGAGCGGCACCCCCAGCGAGTCCATCCCGGTCGGCCACAGCCGGCGCGGCTCGAAGCTCACGCCGGGGCGGCCGAGCGCGGCCCGGGCGGCCGCCAGCGCCTCCGCGGAGACGTCCGGGGTGTGCAGCGGCCCGGCGCAGTTGTCGCACCGCCCGCACGGTACGGCCTGCTCGTCGTCCAGCTGGCGGCGCAGGAACTCCATCCGGCAGCCGGTGCCCGCCGCATAGTCGCGCATCGCCCGCTGCTCCGCCTCCCGGGAGGCGGCGACCTTGGCGTAGCGGGCGCCGTCGTACGCCCAGCTCTGCCCGGTGGCCGTCCAGCCGCCCTTGACCCGGCGGACGGCGCCGTCGACGTCGAGCACCTTGAGCATGGTCTCCAGCCGTGCCCGGCGCAGGTCCACCCGGGGCTCCAGGGCGGCGGTGGAGAGCGGTCGGCCGGCCTCGGCGAGGGCGTCGATGGTGCGGCGCACCTGCTCCTCCGGCGGGAAGGCCAGCGAGGCGAAGTAGCGCCAGATCGCCTCGTCCTCGCGCCCGGGCAGCAGCAGCACCTCGGCCCGGTCCACCCCGCGCCCGGCGCGGCCGACCTGCTGGTAGTAGGCGATCGGCGAGCTGGGCGAGCCGAGGTGCACCACGAAGCCGAGGTCGGGCTTGTCGAAGCCCATGCCGAGTGCGGAGGTGGCGACCAGCGCCTTGACCCGGTTGGCCAGCAGGTCGGCCTCGGCGGTGCGGCGCTCGGCGTCCTCGGTGCGGCCGGAGTAGGAGGCCACCGGGAAGCCGCGCTCGCGCAGGAAGGCCGTCACCTCCTCGGCGGCGGCCACCGTCAGGGTGTAGACGATGCCCGAGCCGGGGAGCCGTTCGAGGTGGTCGGCGAGCCAGGCGAGGCGGTGGGCCGGGTCGGGCAGGGAGAGCACGCCCAGGGTGAGGCTCTCCCGGTCGAGCGGCCCGCGCAGCACCAGGGCGTGCTCGTCGGTGGTGCCGGTGCCGAGCTGTTCGGCGACGTCCGCGGTGACCCGGGCGTTCGCGGTGGCGGTGGTGGCCAGCACCGGGACGCCGGCCGGCAGGTCCGCCAGCATGGTGCGCAGCCGGCGGTAGTCGGGGCGGAAGTCGTGCCCCCAGTCCGAGATGCAGTGGGCCTCGTCGACCACCAGCAGGCCGGTGGAGGCGGCGAGCTCGGGCAGCACCTGGTCGCGGAAGTCCGGGTTGTTCAGCCGCTCGGGGCTGACCAGCAGGATGTCGACCTTCCCCGCGGCGACCTCCTCCTGGATCGCGGCCCACTCGTCGCTGTTGGCCGAGTTGATGGTGCGGGCGTGGATGCCGGCCCGGCCGGCCGACTCGACCTGGTTGCGCATCAGGGCGAGCAGCGGCGAGACGATCACCGTCGGCCCGGAGCCGCGGGCCCGGAGCAGGGCGGTGGCGATGAAGTAGACCGCGGACTTCCCCCAGCCGGTGCGCTGGACGACCAGGGCACGGCGGCGGTCGACCACGAGGGCCTCGATGGCCGTCCACTGGTCCTCGCGCAGGGTGGCTCCGGGGCCGGCGAGCTCGCGCAGGACGGCCTCGGCCCGCGCCCGGACCTCGGCGCGGTCGGCGGTGCTGGTGGTGTGGGTGTCGGGCTGCTGCATGGCGTCCATGTAACCCCGTACCGCTGACAAGCGACGAATGCGGGGGAGGGGCAGCAGGGGAAGGCGGGGTGTATTTCATCCGCTGATCCGCTGAACGGCAGACAAAATCCACCCGTGGGAGTGAGTCTTGTCTACTCCGAATGAGCTAAGGAAAATTCGGGGGCGGAGTTATCCACAGAAAAAACTTGGTTCCGGCGTCGTCCGCGGATTGCGTCCACTCTTGCGGCCATGAACGCGATGAACAACGAACACGTCATTATGTCCCTCGGTCCGGCCTCCGACCACCGGTCGGTCGTCATGCGCGGCCCGGCCGACATGGCCGAGCTGCTTCCGTACTTCCTGGGCTTCTACCCGGACGACAGCATCGTCGCGGTCGGGCTCCACGGCCCCGGCCTCCACCAGGGCGGGGTGATCCGGGCGGACCTGCCGCGGTCGCCCGCGCAGTGGCCGGCCGCGGCGGAGGAGACGGCCGCCCTGCTGGTCGCCCTCTCCGACCGGCACGGCGCCCGGCCGCTCCAGGTGCTCCTCTACCTCTGCCAGGATCCCGGCACGGCCCACGCCCCTCCGGTGGTGGACGGGCTGCGGCCGCTGGCGCAGGCCCTCCGGGCGGCCTTCGGGCGCCGGGGCGTGGCCGTCAAGGAGTCGCTGTGCGTCTCGGACGGCCGCTGGTGGTCCTTCCTCTGCCGCGGCGACGGCTGCTGCGACGCGGCCGGCAATCCGGTGCGGCGCAGCCCCGACCCCGGTCCGGCGGCCGCCGCCGCGACGGTCGCCGGCCTGGTGCCGCGCGGCAGCCGGAAGGCGATCATCGGCGGGCTGGAGCCCGTCGGCCCGCCGGAGGCCGTCGCCCAGCGCGAGGCGCTCGCCCGGGCGGAGGCCGTGGACGCCCTCGCCAGGGAGCAGCGCATCGCCCTGCTCGACCAGGCCGTCGCCGAGTTCCGGGCCGGGGCCGGGGAACTCGATCCGGACCGGACGGCCCAACTGCTGCTCGCCCTGCGGGACCGCCTGGTACGGGACCGCGGCGTCGAGTACGCCCGGCCCGACGAGCTGGCCCCGGCCGAGCGGCTCTGGCGCTTCCTCGCCCGGCGGGCCGTGTCGCCCTACGAGGGCTGCGCGGTGGCCCCGCTCACCCTGCTGGCCTGGACGTCCTGGGTCGCGGGGGACACGGCGACGGCCCGGGTCGTGCTCGGCCACGTCCTGCGGCTCGCCCCGGGCTACCTGCTGGCCGAACTGCTCTACGAGTCGCTCAACGACGGCATGACGCCCCAGGGCCTGTTGGCCGCTGTCGAGGCCCAGCGGCGGCGGCGCGAGGAGCCCGAGGCCGCGGCGGCCCCGGTCGACGAACCTCGGCCCCCGGCCGGCGGAGCGTCGAGCGCCGAGGGGTCACCGCCCGCTCAGGAGGTGCCGTCCGGTGGCGCGGCGGCTCCCGGGCCCGCCGCCCCGGGGGCGGGTGCGGCTCCCGGTGAACGGCCCGGACGGTCCGCCGGTGGCCGACGGCATCGGCGGGGCGGTCGCCGGAAGGGCTCGTCCACGGCATCGGCACCGGCCGATCCGGGGCCGGGCGCGCCCGACGGCCCCGACAGCACGGAGCCGCGCGGTGGCGCCGCCGGGGCGGTCGCCCTGCTGCCGGAGCCCGGACGGGTCGAGCAGCCCGGGCACACCCGGGCGGCCGGCGAGCCGTCCGCCCGGGGCCTGCGGCTCGGCCGGGCCGCGGCGTGCGCGCCCGCCGCGGCCCGGACCGGCCTCCACCGCTGCCGGGGCGTCCGGCGGGCGGGGAGGGGGAGCCATCGTGCGCACTGAGCCCCGCGGCACGGCGGCGCCGGCCCGCGGGCGGCTACGCCTCGCCGCGCGCCATCCTGATCAGGCGATCCAGCACCTTGCCGCCGCTCAGCCGAAGGCCGTCGTGCTCCCACTCGTTGGTGATCCAGGCCCGCAGGCCGCGCACCGCGCGCGCGGTCTCCAGCGAGTCGGCGGTGTCCACGTACATGTCGTCGTGGTACACCGCCGCCACGACCGGCACGGTGTTGGCGGCCAGCCGCGCCCGGTCGTACAGGTCGGGCCAGTCGGTGCGGGCGGCGAGCAGGTCCGCGGTCTCCTTCAGCGGGCGCAGCGCCGGGTCGGTGTCGAACATCCAGGGGTAGATCATCTCCCCGGTGAACAGCACCGGCGCGTCGGACTCCAGCGCGGCCCGGGCGTCGAACTGCGGGAACTCCTTGCGGACCCGCTCGGCCGCCCAGGCGGTGCCGCCCTGGTCCACCGACCGCTGGCCGTAGATCGACTCGTGCAGCACCGCGTACAGCGGACCGCCCGCGAAGGAGAGCTGGGCCTGGGCGCCGGCCAGGAAGGTGTCGGAGAGCTCGGGCCCGGCCGAGCCCTCCACCCAGGCCTCCTCCAGCAGGTAGTGGAGCGTGCCGGAGCCGTTGCCACCGCCGAGCAGCAGGCCGAGCAGCTGGAACGCCTCGACGGTGAGCAGCCCGCCGTCCGGCAGGGTCGCGGGGGAGTCGGCGAGGTGGGCCGCGATCCGGCGCACCGCCTGGACGTCCTGCGGGAACCGGGCGTAGTGGTCCTCGTTCTTGCGGACCACCCGCGGGTAGGCGGCGCGGTAGACGTCGTCGGCCGAGCTGCCGAGGCCGGAGAGGCCACCGGTGATGAAGGCCTCGGTCAGGCCCTCGGGGGCGATGGAGAGGTAGGTGAGGGTGCAGAAGCCGCCGAAGCTCTGGCCGAGCACGCTCCAGCGCCGGTCGGCGCCGAGCAGCCGCTCGCGGATCAGCTCGGCGTCCCGGACGATCGAGTCCGCCCGGAAGTGGGCCAGGTAGTCCGCCTGCTCCTGCGGGCCGCCGCGCCGGGCGAGGGTCTGCCGGGTCGCGGGGGTGGAGCGCCCGGTGCCGCGCTGGTCGAGCAGCAGCACCCGGTAGTCGTCCAGGGCGCGCTCCAGCCAGGAGTCCCGGCCGAGCGGGCGGGCCGCCTTGCCGCCGGGACCGCCCTGGAGGAAGAGCAGCCAGGGCAGGTCGTCCCGCTCGCGGCCTGTGGCCACCACCTCGCGGGCGTACACCTCGATCTGCTCGCCCTGCGGGGCGGCGTGGTCGAGCGGCAACTGGAACACGTGGTCGGTCGTGACAACCCCGGGCAGCCGGCTGATGGTGGACATGCAACTCCTCGGTCTCTGCTGGTCACAGCGATGGCGTCGCGGTTCACGGGGTCACCGGGTGCGGGGGCCGCGACCCCCGCACCGTATCCTGGCGGCGGTCGAGCACCGGTTCGACCGCCCCGCCCGCCCGATCGGACGGCCGAGCCCGACCGGCGGACGGCCCGAGCCGGCCCCGGCACCGGCCCGGACGGTGGGCGCCGGCCCCGGAGAGTGGACGGCGACGTGCCTGCAGCGAGGCCCCGGTGACGATCCGACGGAAGTGGTACGACCGCCGAGCCGGGCCGCCCTGACCAGCGGCGCAGCGGCGGGGCGTGACCTGACGGCGGTGCGCGGCGTTCACCCCCGGGGCCTGCACCCGGTTCGGGCGGGCCGATCGGGCCGATCGCCGGGCGGTGCGGACCCGGCCGCCCGGGCACCGGCAGCGCTGGGTGACCGCGTGCGGCGCCACGACCGGCTGCCGCCACGGGACCGTACGGCCCGGAGGGCGCGGGCCGCGGGGGAAGGGCGTCACCGGTAGACCGGGGCGCCGGACCTGACGGCGTGCCGGGCACGGCGGCGAGCCCCGGAACGAAGGCGCGGCGCGCCGGTACCCACCCGGTACCGAGCACCGCATGGCACGACCCACCGCCGGGTACGGCCAGACACGGCACATCCGCCGACGGGACGGCCCCGCCGGCCCGGCACCACCAGCACGCGATCGAGCACGCTCGCGGCCCACCGGCCTGACCCGGCCACCGGACCGCCGAGGGGAGGAGAGTCCGGTGACCGCCATGAGGCCACCACAGGCCATGCCGGCCGAGAGCGTGGTCGGCGCGCCGCCCAGGCCGATGGGCCGCCCCGACCAGGCCCCGGTGGCCGGGCCCGCGGGCGCACCGGTCGGCCCGGGCCGACCCGCGGCCCCGCCGCGCCCGCAGCCGCCCGCCGTCCACCACGCGGTGATCTGCGTCAACGCCCCGGCGATGGCCGCCTCCGGCCCCGACGGCCAGCTGCGCGGCCACGGCCTGCACGGCTTCTACCGCAACGGCGTCCGGGTGCTCGCCCGGATGGAGCTGCGGCTGGGCGGCATGGAGCCGCTGCCGCTCCAGGGCACCCTGACCAGTACCGCCGAGGCCCGCTTCCTCGGCGCGGTCCGCGTCCCCGGCGACCTGGACCCGGACCCGGCGCTCACCGTCGAGCGGCTGCGGCACGCGGACGGAGTGGAGACGGTGGTCGTGCGCAACTCCGGTCCGCGGCCCGCCCGGCTGCCCCTGGAGATAGCCCTCGGCACCGACCTCGGCCCGGTCGCCGAGATCGCCGCCGGGCACCGCCAGCCCGACCTGCCGGGCCAGGTGCAGTCCGCCGGGCTGCGCTGGACGGGGCCGGTGCACAGCGCCGTGGTCAGCGCCCAGCCCTCCCCGCACGCCGTCCTGGCCGGCGCCGGCGTGCTGCGTTGGGACCTGGAGGTCCAGCCCGGCGCCCGCTGGTCGGTCGAGCTGCACACCGAGCTGGAGAGCCCCGTCGGCGGCCCGCGCCCGCCGGGCGGCCGCGGCACCGGCGCCCCGCTGCCCTGGTCCGAGCCGGAGGTCCGCAGCGACGACGGCCGGGCGGCTCCGCTGGTCTCCCGCTCGCTGGACGCCCTCGGCGGGCTGCTGTTCGCCGACCCGGACCGCCCGACCGACCTCTACCCGGCCTCCGGCGCGCCCTGGCGCTTCGGCCTCGCCCCGGCCGACGCGCTCTGGGCCGCCCGGCTGACCCTGCCGCTCGGCACCCGGCTGGCGGCCGGCACCCTCCGGGCGCTGGCCCGCCGTCAGCAGCTCGCCCCCGCCCCGGGCCGCACCGAGGGCCTGCTGCCCGGCGCCCTGCGCCACGGCGGTCCCGAGCTGCCGCCCACCTGCACCGCCACCGAGGCCACCCTGCTGTTCGTCACCGTGCTGACCGAGGCCTGGCGCTGGGGCCTGCCCCCGGCGGAGGTCGCCGAGCTGCTCCCGGCCGCCGAGCGGGCCCTGGCCGCCCTGCGCGAGGGCCTGGTCGACGGCTTCGTCACCGACCTGAGCCGCCCGCTGGAGGAGCGCTCCGCCCACCCGGTCGCCGCCCGCGCCGAGGTCCAGGCGCAGGCCCACCGCGCCGCCCTGCACGGGGCCGAGCTGCTGGAGGCCTTCGGCAGGCCGGGCGCCGAGGACTGGCGCGGCTGGGCCGCAGCGCTGCGCGGGCGCTTCCGCGAGCGGTTCTGGATCGACGACCTGTCCGGCGGCCGTCCCGCGGCCGGGCTGGCCCCGGGCGGCCAGCCGCTGCCCGCCGTCGCGTCCTCCCTGGTGCACCTGCTGGACACCGGGCTCGCCGTCGACGGCGGCCGGTACGAGAGTCTGCTGGACCGCGAGCAGACCCGGTTGCTCGCCCAGCGCTTGGTCGCGCCGGAGCTGGACAGCGGCTGGGGCCTGCGCACGCTGAGCGCCAAGTCCCCCCGGTTCAACCCGCTGGGCCACCGCGGCGGTGCGGTGCGGGTCCACGAGACGGCCCTGGCGATCGCCGGACTGGCCGAGGCCGGCCACGAGAACGAGGCCGGCACCCTGTTGGAGGGCCTGCTCGCCGCGAGTGCCCACTTCGAGGGGCGGCTGCCGGAGATGTACGCGGGGGAGCAGCGCACCCCGGGCTGCCCGCCGGTGCCGCACCCGGCCGCCTGTCGCCCGGCGGCGGTCTCCGCGGCCGCCGCCGCGCACGCGGTGTTCGCCCTCGCCGGGGTCCGGCCCGACGTCCCGGGCGGCCGGGTGCTGGTCCGCCCGGCCAGCACCGCACCGCTCGGCGAGCTGGAGCTGACCGGCCTGCGGGTGGCGGGCGAGCCGTTCTCCGTCCGGGTGAGCCGGATCGGCGTGGCGATGGTGGAGGAGGCGTCCACGGACCTGCAACTCGTCGCCCGCTGAGCCGTCGCGGGGGCTCGCGCCCCCGCGACGGTGACACCGGGTCACCGACGCCGCGCCTGCCCGTTCCCGGTCCCGCGCTGGACGGGTGCGAACCGCACGGGGCCCGTGCGGGGCCCCGGCCCTGCGCGGTCCCCGTACGGGCCTGTGCTTATCGTCAGAGAGACGACTATGATCGTCGCCATGTCGCGCTACGATCCGTCGGCCTTTCCCCCGTTCGCTGTCACGGTTGACCTCGTGGTGCTGACGGTGCGCGACCACTCGCTCTGCGCCCTGCTGGTCAGACGAGGAGAGCCGCCGTTCCAGGGGTACTGGGCGCTGCCCGGCGGCTTCGTCCGCCCGGACGAGGGCCTGGCCGAGGCCGCCTCCCGAGAGCTGGCCGAGGAGACCGGCCTGCGCGCGCACACCGCCCCCGGCCACGAGGCGGTCGGCCCCGGCGCGGCCGGTGCCCACCTGGAGCAGCTCGCCACCTACGGCCACCCGCAGCGCGACCCCCGGATGCGCGTGGTCAGTGTCGCCTACCTGGTGCTGGCCCCCGATCTGCCCACGCCCCGGGCCGGCGGTGACGCCAGCAGCGCCCGCTGGGCCCCGGTCGGCGAACTCCTCGGCGAGAACCCGGCCGACGGCGTCCCGCTCGCCTTCGACCACGGCCTGATCCTCGCCGACGGTGTGGAACGCGCCCGCTCCAAGATCGAGTACTCCTCCCTCGCCACCGCCTTCTGCCCGACCGAGTTCACCGTCGGCGAGCTGCGCCGGGTCTACGAGGCGGTCTGGGGCGTGGTGCTGGACCCGCGGAACTTCCACCGCAAGGTCACCGGTACCCCCGGCTTCCTGCTGCCCTCGGGCGGCACGACGACGCGTCAGGGCGGCCGTCCGGCCCAGCTGTTCACCGCCGGCGGGGCGACCGTCCTCAACCCGCCCATGCTCCGCCCGGAGTCCTGAGCGCCGCTGGACCCGTGCCCGCCCCGCTCCGCCCCGCCCCGTCCCGATCCCCCACCCGGCCCGCTCCGTCGCGGCGAGCGGCCCCGAGGCGGCCGAATGGCCTGACCTGGCTGCGAACGCGGGGCCGGCGGCGCAGAGTGTCGGTGGACGCTCCGGCCGCCGGGTCGGAGGCCTTCCGGCCCAGGGAGCCCCGCGATGGCCATTGAGGACTGCGCCAACCAGCGAACCCTCATCGAGGGGCTGGCGGCGGACTACCGGAGCCTCGACGAGACCACCACCGCCACGGAGAAGGAACTGGCCGCACTGCAGGCCGAGCAGGCGGCGCCCGAGGCGATCGCCGCCGTGCAGGAACGGCTGGCCGCCGAGCGGGAGCGACTGGGCGAGATCACGGTGGAGGGCCAGGCCGCCGTCGACGAGTTCCACGCGGTGTGCGGCGGCGAGCAACTCCCACCCCCGCCCTGGCCTCCCCGCTAGCGGCTGCGCCCCGTCCTCGGGCACGGCGCTGCGCCCGGCCTGAGCTCCCGGGGTCACCGATGCCGGTGAAGCTCCCGAAGCCCGGTGAAGCTCCCGAAGCCCCGGAGCCATCAGCGTTCCCGGAGCCGGCCGGAGCGGCCCGGTTCCGGAGCAGCCAGGGTCCGGAACGGACCGGTCCCCCGTGAATCGCAGGATCGGATTTTCCCCTGATCGGGTGAGGTGGGCAGTCGGCGGGCCCGTGCCGTTCCCGCAATGCCCGGAATAGCCGTCGTCGCCCCCTAATGTGCTGGCGCGGAGCCGCGCGGGTGCATGCCCGCCCCTCAGGGGCGCTCCGCATCGAGCAGGTCGGCCGAAGGCATGGGAGCAGCCAGCGATGATCCAGATCACCGGACTGACCAAGGTCTATCGCAAGGGTGCTCCGCCCGCGGTACTCGATCTGACCTTCGACGCCCGGCCCGGCACGGTGACCGCGCTGCTCGGCGCCGAGGGGGCGGGCAAGTCCACCGCGCTGCGGCTGATGCTCGAACTCGAACGGGGCCAGGGCGTCACGTTCTTCGGCGACCGCCCGTACCGCCGGCTGCGCCACCCCGAGCGCGTGGTCGGGGTGATGATGCCCGGCGCGGGGGAGTCCGCAGTGGCCGGTCACCCGGGCCGCAAGGCGCGCAGCCACCTGCGGATGCTCGCCGGGGCCGTCGGCGTCCCGGCCCGCCGGGCCGACGAACTGCTGGAGCAGACCCGGCTGGCCGCGGTCGCCGGGCAGCGGCTGCGCACCTTCTCGCCCGGCATGCACCGCCGCCTGGCGCTGGCCGCCGCCCTGCTCGGCGACCCCGGCGCGCTGCTGCTGGACGGGCCCGCCGACGGCCTGTCACCGCGCAACGTCGAGTGGTTCCACTCCTTCCTTCGCTCCTTCGGCGCCGCCGGCGGAACGGTCCTGGTGACCACTCGCAGCCCGCAGGAGGCCGCGCAGCTCGCGGACCGGGTGGTCACCCTGGACCGCGGCCGGCTGGTGGCCGACCAGCCCGTCGCGGAGTTCCGGCAGACCAGGCTCAGTCCCGAAGTGGCCGTCCGGGGGCCGCAGATGGCGCGACTGGCGGATCTGCTGGTCAGTCAGGGCGCGGAGGTCCGCCGGGACGGCAGCGTCGGTCTCGCGGTGGCCGGGATCGACCGCACCGAGATCGGCGAACTCGCCTACCGCCACGGGATCCTGCTGCACGAGCTGGCCGACCGGGTGGTCGAGCAGCCGGCGCCGCGGGTCGTCCTTCCGGTCGGCTCGGGCAGCTCCGGCGACCTCCGCCTCCACCCGGAACCCGAGACCGGCCCGAGCCCGGAGCCTGGCCGGCGGCCGAAACGGGAGCCGACCCGGGAGGCGGGCCCGAAGCCGGCCGCCCGGCGGGTCCCCGAACCGGCCGCCGAGCCCGTTCCGGTCGAGGCCGTGACGTCCCTGGCCGAGCCCACGACGGCCCCGCCCCAGCCCCCGCCCCAGCCCCTGCCCCAGCGCTCGCCCCTGCCCTTGACCCCGGCCGAACCGGCCACCGCCGCCGCGCCCGGAGGCGTCGCCGTCCCGAAGCGCGGCGCTCCCCGCCGTCCCAGGCAGGACGGTGCCCTGCCCGCCCGCGCCCTGCCCGCCGTGGCCGTCGCCGCCGCCCTCCCGGCCGCTGCGCTCCCCGTCCTCGGCTCGGTCGGCCGCCGACCCGAGCCGTCGGGCCGTCGCCCCGGGCCGTCCATGCGGACGGGGGCCGGCGCCATGGACGAACCCGCGCCTACGGTGGCCGTCGACCGGCTCTTCCGCGACGACCCGGCCCCGCCGCTGGAGCCCGCCCGGGTCCGGCCCCTCGGCCGCCGGGCCAGCGCCGACGACCTGCTCACCGACGACACCGTGCGCCTCCGGCGCCCCGCCTCGGGCGCGACCGCCGTCCGAGCCTCCGCCGTCCGGGGTGCCGCCGCCCAGAGCCCCGTCAGGCGAGCAGCGCCGGCCACTCCGGCGACCCCGGCCACTCCGGCGGCCCCGGTCACCCCGGGCACCTCTGCAGCCCCCGCCATCCCCTACGACCACCGGAGCGAGTGACCCGTGCGTGTCCTGGCCTACGAGCTGCGCCGCCTGCGCGGCCTGCGTTCCACCTGGCTGCTGCTCGCCGCCGTACTGCTCTGCGACGCCGGCGTGGCCGCCGTCCTGGCCAGCCAGGCCCCGGACGGCCCGCTGACGGCCCCGGCGGGGGTGCGGCTGCTGACCGCCGCCGTCCCGCTGATCCCGCTGCCCTTCGCGGCGCTCGGCGCCGGGGTGCTGGGCGCGCTCTCGTACGGGCACGAGGTGCGCCACCCGGGGCTGGTGGCCTCGCAGGTGTCGTACCCGCGCCGGGTGCGGCTGCTGCTGGCCAAGCTGGTGGTGATCGGCCCGGTGGCGGCGCTGCTGGCGCTGGCCACCCTGCTGTTCGACACGGTGGCCGTGCACCTCGCGCTGCAGGACGGCGTCACGGTGGCGGCCGGGGCGGACCCGTCCGCACTGTCGGACCGGGTCTTCGAGGTGCTGACCGGTGCGGGGGTGTCCGGGCTGTCCGACCTGCCGGGTGTGGGCGCCCCGCTCGGGCTGGTGGCCGGCCACGGGGTGCCCGCCGCACTGCTGGCCTTCGTCCTGCTCACCGTGGTGGCGGGCTGGACCGGGGTGCTGGCCGCCTCGCTGACCCGCAGCGCCGCGGCCGGGGTGCTGCTGCTGTGCGCGCTGCCGCCGCTGCTGGAGTCCGGCGTCGCCCTGCTGCTGCGCCGCACCGGCAGGCCGTGGCCGACCCGGGCGACCGAACTGCTGCCGTTCCAGTCCGGGATCGAGTGGGCCTACGGCTGGGTGTACGGCGGTGCGCACGAGGCGGTGGCCGGGAGCGCGGCGCTGACCGATCCGGCGCTGCTCGCCGCGGTCGCGACCCCTGCGGCGCTCCTGCTGCTGGCCGCCCTGCTGGCCCAGGCCCGCCGCCGAGCCCTGTAGCGCCGCGTCGCACGGAACGCCCGCGCCGCACGGATCTGCCCGCGTCGCACGGAACGGCCCGCGCCGCGCCCCACTGGATCGCGCTGGGCCGCTTGTGCGGGGCCGCCCGCCCGGGCCCGAGGCTGCGTCACGGGTGCGGTCCCGCCCGGGACTTCCAAGATCGACCAGCAGTGACCGTAATGCGCGGTTCTTCCTGATAAGAAGTCAATTATCCAGTCACGGTCGATCACCCTTTCGTGTGCTTTTCACGAGAATTCTCAAGCCACGCCTGCCGATCGCCGACAAAGGAGGCGTGAGTACCCTTGCGCACCCCACCATGACCCCCGCCCGTTCCGCCGAAGGGCCCATCCACGGTCCCGGCGACCTGGACCGCTTCTCGTACGCCGACCGGCCGACCCCGCCGGTGCCCCGCTGGGAGGGCGCCGAGTCGGACATCGCCCGGGTCGGCCGCAAGACCACCAGCAGTCGGGGCCGCGGTCTGCACGGCCAGCTGGTCCAGCAGCTCGGCCAGATGATCGTCTCCGGCGACCTCGGTGCCGACCGCCCGCTGGTGCCCGAGGAGATCGGCCAGCGGTTCGAGGTCTCCCGCACCGTCGTCCGCGAGTCGCTGCGCGTGCTGGAGGCCAAGGGCCTGGTCAGCGCCCGGCCGAACGTCGGCACGCGGGTCCGTCCGGTCGGCGACTGGAACCTGCTGGACCCGGACATCATCGAGTGGCGCGCCTTCGGGCCGCAGCGGGACGAGCAGCGCCGGGAGCTGTTCGAGCTCCGCTGGGCGATCGAGCCGCTGGCCGCCCGGCTCGCCTCCGGCCACGGCCGGGAGGACGTCCAGCAGCGCCTGGTCGAGCTGGTCGAGATCATGGGCCACGCCGCCTCCCAGGCCGACCTCTCGACCTACACCCGGGCCGACGCCGAGCTGCACGGCCTGGTCCTCCAGATGGCGGGCAACCGGATGCTGGAGCACCTGTCCGGGATCGTCGCCTGCGCGCTGCAGGTCTCGGGTGGTCCGGCGATCTCCTGCGAGCGCCCCACCGAGTCCTCGGTCAGCCTGCACGCCCGGCTGGTGGAGGCGCTGGGCGCCGGCGACGGCGCCGCGGGCGAGGTCGCGATGCGGGCGCTGCTCACCGTTCATCCCGAGATCGAGCCGTCCGTTCCCGCGCCCAGGGAGCACTGAACGGGCTGTTTTCCACGAGCGGAGGCGCCGGACGGCGGCGGCCCGCTCCGCCCGGGCCCTCCGGCCGCACCGCGCGGCGCAGCCGGGGGGCTTCCGCATGCCGCAGTCCCATCGGGCGGAGCCGGCGGAGGCCGCGTGGCCCGAAGGGGTGGCGCCCCCAGGGGGCGAACCGCCGGGAGCGGCCCGGCGAATGCGGGCGGTGAAAGCGGGCGGCGAATGTGGGCGGCGAAAGCGGGCCACCGTCGGGCCTGTCCATGACAAGGGATTCGCCGGCGAGTGCGCGATGATGGATAGCGGCTCCGGGTTGCGGGCGCCGGATGGTGTGACCCGCGACACGAAGGCCATGCGTAACACTTGACGAGTAGCAGCGATGTGTCCTGAGCGGAAGCAGCTCCGGAATACTCCAACATGTCAGAATGCTGTGTTGGTCCGCGGCGCTGCTGCCGTCCTGCAAACCCAGTCCTCAAGCCCGAGTCGGTCGGAATCGACACCGCGCGTCCGACGCGCGATTTCCTTCCCCGCCCGCTCGGGCGGCCGGTACGGGTTCGAGATCCACTCATCGTCCGAGAGGTTGTTCGTGTCGGCCAGCACATCCCGTTCGCTTCCCCCCGAGATCGCCGAGTCCGCGGCTCTGCTGGCTCTCATCGAGCGGGGCAAGGCCCAGGGGCAGATCGCCGGTGACGACGTGCGCCAGGCGTTCGAGGCGGACCAGATCCCGGTCACCAAGTGGAAGAACGTCATGCGCAGCCTCAATCAGGTGCTGATTGAGGAGGGCGTGGACCTCA
Source organism: Kitasatospora sp. NPDC058048 (assembly GCF_042885555.1). Lineage (NCBI taxonomy): Bacteria > Bacillati > Actinomycetota > Actinomycetes > Kitasatosporales > Streptomycetaceae > Kitasatospora > Kitasatospora sp. NPDC058048. The sequence goes on from NZ_JBHVRT010000036.1 coordinate 98,846, forward strand.
TGGTCAGCGCGGCCGAACCGGCCGGCGCCAAGCGCAAGAGCGTTGCTGCCAAGAGCCCCACCAAGCGCACCGCCACCAAGGCTGTCACCACCCGGACCCCGTCGGCCCCGACCAAGCCGCCCGTGCGGATCGCCCCCGGCGCTCCCGTCGCGGCTCCGGCCGTCGTCGCCGCCGCGGCCACGGCTCCCACCGTCTCCGCCGAGATCACCGCCGAGGAGACGACCGGCGTCGTCGCCGGGGTGAAGGCGCCGGCCAAGAAGGCCGCGCCGGCCAAGAAGACCGCCGCCAAGAAGACCGCCGCGCCGGCCAAGAAGACCGCCGCCAAGAAGACCGCCGCCGGCAAGACCGCCAAGGGCGACGAGGAGCTGCTCGGCGAGGAGGAGCTGCTCGAGGACGCCGCGCTGCCCGGTGACAAGACCGAGGCCGAGGGCACCGGTCCGGAGGAGGAGTCGGAGGGCTTCGTCCTCTCCGACGACGACGAGGACGACGCGCCGGCCCAGCAGGTCGCCGTCGCCGGCGCCACCGCCGACCCGGTCAAGGACTACCTGAAGCAGATCGGCAAGGTCCCGCTGCTCAACGCCGAGCAGGAGGTCGAGCTCGCCAAGCGCATCGAGGCCGGTCTGTTCGCCGAGGACAAGCTCTCGGCCGCCGACAAGCTCGCCCCGAAGCTCAAGCGCGAGCTGGAGATCATCGCCGAGGACGGCCGCCGGGCCAAGAACCACCTGCTGGAGGCCAACCTCCGTCTGGTGGTCTCGCTGGCCAAGCGCTACACCGGTCGCGGCATGCTCTTCCTGGACCTGATCCAGGAGGGCAACCTCGGTCTGATCCGTGCGGTCGAGAAGTTCGACTACACCAAGGGCTACAAGTTCTCGACCTACGCCACCTGGTGGATCCGCCAGGCGATCACCCGCGCCATGGCCGACCAGGCCCGCACCATCCGCATCCCGGTGCACATGGTCGAGGTCATCAACAAGCTGGCCCGCGTCCAGCGCCAGATGCTCCAGGACCTGGGCCGCGAGCCCACCCCGGAGGAGCTGGCCAAGGAACTCGACATGACCCCCGAGAAGGTCATCGAGGTCCAGAAGTACGGCCGGGAGCCGATCTCGCTGCACACCCCGCTGGGCGAGGACGGCGACAGCGAGTTCGGTGACCTGATCGAGGACTCCGAGGCGGTCGTTCCGGCCGACGCGGTCTCCTTCACCCTGCTCCAGGAGCAGCTGCACTCCGTGCTGGACACCCTGTCCGAGCGCGAGGCGGGCGTGGTCTCGATGCGCTTCGGCCTGACCGACGGCCAGCCGAAGACGCTGGACGAGATCGGCAAGGTGTACGGGGTCACCCGTGAGCGCATCCGCCAGATCGAGTCGAAGACCATGTCGAAGCTGCGCCACCCGTCGCGCTCCCAGGTGCTGCGCGACTACCTGGACTGATCGACGGCAGTCGTTCCACGCGAAGGCCCGGAGCCGCACGGCTCCGGGCCTTCGCGGCTGTCCGGGCCCGGGTGTGTCAGCGTCCGGGTGGTGGTTGTCGCTCGTCCGGGTGGCGGCGCGGCGGGAAGTGGTCGCACGGTGTAGCCGGTCACCTACGCTGTGCCGGTTGCCTGCTTCCGAGCCTCCTGGAGTCACGGTGCCGACCGAGCCGGACCGCACTGACCTGCCGACGCCCATCCCGTTTCCGGCAGACCTCGCCGATCCGGCAGACCTCGCCGATCCGGCCGATCCGGCCGTCGGCCGGGCGGGCCGCCGCCGCAGGGCCGCCGTGCTGGCGCTGCTGGCCGCCGTGCCCGTCCCGCTGGTCGCCCTCGGCGGCGCGGCGCCGGCCGAGGCCCAGCGCCGGGTGGTCGGCGGCACGGCGGCGAGCACCGGGGACCACCCGTGGATCGTGGCGCTGTCCAGCCGCCAGCAGTTCGGCAGCGGCCGTTCCGGCCAGTTCTGCGGGGGCGCGCTGGTCACGCCGACGAAGGTGGTCACGGCCGCGCACTGCTTCTACGACGAGGGCAAGGGCCGGGTGGAGCGGCCGGGGCTCAAGGTGATCGTCGGCCGGGACGACATGCGCGGCACGACCGGCCGCGAGGTGGCGGCGCGGTCGGTCTGGATCCACCCCGACTACTCCTTCGACGCGAACATGAACGACGTCGCGGTGATCACCCTGGCCGAGTCCCAGGGCGCCCGGCCGGTGGTCGAGCTGGTCGGCCAGGGCGAGACGGCGCCGTACCTGGCCGGGACCACGACGCAGGTGTACGGCTGGGGCGACACCACCGGGCGGGGCGACTACTCGCCCACGCTGCGCGGGGTGTCCGTGCCGGTCGTGCCGGACGGGGCCTGTGCGCAGGCGTACCCGGGCGGGCAGGACGGAAAGTTCGACGCCCGGGGCATGGTCTGCGCGGGCGAGGAGCGCGGCGGCAAGGACGCCTGCCAGGGCGACAGCGGCGGTCCGATGATCGTCGAGGGCCGGCTGGTGGGCCTGGTGTCCTGGGGGACGGGCTGCGCCGAGGCGGCCCACCCGGGTGTCTACACCAGGGTGTCCTCGGTCGCCGACGCGGTGCGCTCGGTCCTGTGAACGTCCGCGGACGCGGTGTGTCCGGTGCCGCGGACGTCGCGGTGGGTGTGCGCCCGGTCACGTGCTGACGCCGGGTTCTGACGCAGTGTCGGCAGTCGTGGCCGGGCCGCCACCGGGCCCGGGAGGGCGCCCGGGGGTACAGCAGAGCCGGGCGGCCGGCCCCCGAAGGGGTCAGCCGCCCGGCCCACCGGTCGCGCGCGGTGCACGACCGGACACAGCTCGACGCCGGCTGCTGGTTTTGGCGCCCGGGATCAGCGCTCGTCTTCGGTCGCCGTAGCGGTGGTCGTGGTGAGACGGCCGCTCTCGTCCTGTATCTCCACGGCGATCTTCTTGAGCTCGGGCTCGAACTTCCGGCCGTGGTGGGCACAGAAGAGCAGCTCTCCGCCGCTGGCGAGTACGACGCGCAGGTAGGCCTGGGCGCCGCAGCGGTCGCAGCGGTCAGCCGCGGTGAGCGGGCTCGCAGGGGTCAGAACAGTAGTCACGTCGCCTCTTCTCTAGCTCGACGAGCTGTCGTACCAGGGTCAACATCCAACCAGGCCGAAAACGTTCCCGCTCGTGGCTTTTCTTCTCTGAGGATTCTGCTGTGTTGATGAGGACGTGCCCCGGGCGTCGGTGGTTCATGCGTGCCGATTCCCGGGATCCGCCCGTCGCTCGAACGCCCGATCGGGATCGGGTACGAGGTCCGCGTAGCATAATCCTCTGCCGGGTTGGAGCATAAGCCCCGCCCCGGGCCCCGGTAGCCTGCATAACGGCAGTTCCGGAGCCTGTGCCGGGTCCCACGATCCGCCAGGACCGGTGGTACCGGGAGGAGATGGCGCCCCCGGGGTCCGTACCCGGGTGCGGTGCTTGTTCGCGCAGCGCGTACAAGCTGCGCGGGGCCGGCCCGTCGTGCTGTGCACCCGGCGCAGGGGATCGGGCACGCAGGGCGACGGGTGTCGGTGCGGCGTGCTGCACTGGCGTTTGGTCCGGATGCGTCCGGATGTGACCGATGAGACAGAACTTCACCGAGGAGAGTGCCGCGTGAGTGCCGAAACGACCGTGCCGTCCGCGCTGCTGGCCGGCGACGACGGTTCCAACTACACCGCGCGGCATCTGCTCGTCCTGGAGGGCCTGGAGGCGGTCCGCAAGCGCCCCGGCATGTACATCGGCTCGACCGACAGCCGCGGCCTGATGCACTGCCTCTGGGAGATCATCGACAACTCCGTCGACGAGGCGCTCGGCGGCTACTGCGACCGCATCGACGTCGTGCTGCACCCCGACTCCTCGGTCGAGGTCCGGGACAACGGGCGCGGCATCCCGGTCGACGTCGAACCCAAGACCGGGCTGTCCGGCGTCGAGGTCGTGATGACCAAGCTGCACGCCGGCGGCAAGTTCGGCGGCGGCTCCTACGCGGCCTCCGGCGGTCTGCACGGCGTCGGCGCCTCGGTCGTCAACGCGCTCTCCGCCCGCCTCGACGTCGAGGTCGACCGCGGCGGGCACACCCACGCGATCAGCTTCCGCCGCGGCACCCCCGGCCTCTTCACCGAGGCCAGCCCGGACGCGCCCTTCGAGCCCGGCAACGGCCTGACCAGGGCCCGCAAGGTGCCGAAGACCCGCACCGGCACCCGGATCCGCTACTGGGCCGACCGGCAGATCTTCCTCAAGGACGCCAAGCTCTCCCTGGAGAACCTGCACAGCCGCGCCCGGCAGACCGCCTTCCTGGTCCCCGGCCTCACCATCGTGGTGCGTGACGAGCGGCTCACCGAGAGCGAGAAGGTCGAGGAGAGCACCTTCCGCTTCGACGGCGGCATCGCCGAGTTCTGCGAGTTCCTGGCCCCCGACAAGCCGGTCTGCGACGTGGTGCGGCTGCACGGCGAGGGCACCTTCAAGGAGACCGTGCCGGTCCTGGACGACCTCGGGCACATGACCCCCACCGAGGTCACCCGCCACCTCGGTGTGGACATCGCGCTGCGCTGGGGGACCGGCTACGACACCACGCTGCGCTCCTTCGTCAACATCATCGCCACCCCCAAGGGCGGCACCCACGTCACCGGTTTCGAGCGCTCGCTGGCCAAGACGGTCAACGAGGCGCTGCGCGCGGGCAAGCTGCTGCGTGTCGCCGAGGACGACATCACCAAGGACGACGCCACCGAGGGCCTCACCGCGGTGGTCACCGTCCGGCTCGCCGAGCCGCAGTTCGAGGGCCAGACCAAGGAGGTGCTCGGCACCTCGGCGGCCAACCGGATCGTCGCGGCCGTCGTCGCCAAGGAGCTCAAGGCCTTCCTGACCTCGGCCAAGAAGGACCAGAAGCTCCAGGCCCGGGCCGTGCTCGACAAGGTCGTCGCGGCCGCCCGCACCCGGGTCGCCGCCCGGCAGCACAAGGAGGCCCAGCGCCGCAAGACCGCGCTGGAGACCAGCTCGCTGCCCGCCAAGCTGGCCGACTGCCGCAGCGACGACGTCGACCGCAGCGAACTGTTCATCGTCGAGGGGGACTCCGCGCTCGGCACCGCCAAGCTCGCCCGCAACTCCGAGTTCCAGGCGCTGCTGCCGATCCGCGGCAAGATCCTCAACGTGCAGAAGGCCTCGGTGAGCGACATGCTCAAGAACGCCGAGTGCGCCGCGATCATCCAGGTGATAGGGGCCGGCTCGGGCCGCACCTTCGACATCGACCAGGCCCGCTACGGCCGGGTCATCTTCATGGCCGACGCCGACGTCGACGGTTCGCACATCCGCACCCTGCTGCTCACGCTCTTCCACCGCTACATGCGGCCGATGGTCGAGCAGGGCCGGGTCTTCGCCGCCGTGCCGCCGCTGCACCGGATCGAGCTCACCAGCCCCAAGCGCGGCCAGGAGAAGTACCACTACACCTACTCCGACGCCGAACTGCGCTCCACGCTGCTGGAGTTCCAGCGCAAGAACCAGCGCTGGAAGGAGCCGGTGCAGCGCTACAAGGGCCTGGGCGAGATGGACGCCGACCAGCTGGCCGAGACCACCATGGACCCGCGCCACCGCACGCTGCGCCGGATCAACCTGGGCGACCTGGAGCAGGCCGAGAGGATCTTCGACCTGCTGATGGGCAACGACGTCGCCCCGCGCAAGGAGTTCATCGTGGACTCGGCGGCCACCCTGGACCGCTCCCGCATCGACGCCTGATCCCGGCCGCGCGCGAGGGCCCTCCACCGCCGACCACCGCGACCTGAACAACCGGCCGCGCTTCACGACCGCCCGGAGGGTCGGGTCGTGAAGAATCG
>NZ_JBHVRT010000037.1:0-104111 GCF_042885555.1 Kitasatospora sp. NPDC058048
CGGCGGGGACCGTCGGCCCCAGTGGTTCAGGAACGCCCGGTACGGAGGTCCAGGGGCGCGTCCGGCGCGCCGACCAGCTCCCGCAGCACCGCGCGGAAGCGGTCCACCTGCTCCGCCACCGAGCTCTCGTCGTAGAGGTTGCTGTTGTACTGGATGCCCGCGACCACGTCCCCGGCCGGGTCGAGGTTGAGCGTCCACAGCGCGCCGTTGGGCACGTCCGAGCCCACCGGCTGCGAGGTGAGCCGGCGCCGCACCTCCGTGTACTCCAGGTCCCCGATCAGCTCCCCGTCCAGCAGGAACGGGAACGGGAAGACCTGGAAGACACAGGCCGCCCGGCCGTCCTCCAGCGTCGGCAGCATCAACTCCGGTGCCTGGGCGAGGATCTGCCCGAACGGGATGTCGTGGGCGTACGCCTCCAGGCTGGTGGTGCGGATCCGGGCGACCACCTCGGCGAAGTCGCGGGACCCGGCGAGCTCGGTGCACAGCGGGAGGAAGTTGAAGAACGGCCCGACCGTGTGGTGGAAGCGGTCCTCGCCGCGGCCCGGCGAGAAGGTCGGCACCACCACCCGGGTCGTTCCGGAGGAGCGCGCGACCATCACCGCGAACGCGCCCATCAGCACCATGAACGGCGTGCTGCGCAGCGCCCGGCCGATCTCCACCGCCCGCGCGGTCAGTTCGGCGTCGACGGTGAAGCGGTGGATGGCGGTGGACTCCGGCAGGCCGGCCGACTTCGGCCGGTCGGTGGCCACCGAGTAGATCTCGGCGCCGGCCAGCTGCTCCCGCCAGAAGGCGCGCGACTCCTCCAGTGCCGGATCCGCCGCGTACTCCCGCTGCCACGCCGAGAACTCGTGGTACGGCAGGGCCACCGGCAGCTCCGGCTGAGTGTGCCCGCGGCGCTCGGCGTAGCGGACGGCGAGATCGCGGATGATCAGCCGCACCGACCAGCCGTCGGCCGCCGTGTGGTGCACGACGAGGGCCAGGACCGCGTCCTCCTCGTCGAAGCGGAGCAGGGTGGCCTTCAGCAGCGGGAGTTCCCGCGCGCTGATGGTGCCCGACTCCACCTCGGTGATCAGGTCCTCCACCGCCCGCTCGCGCGCCGCCGGATCCGCCCCGGCCAGCTCCCGCAGCTCCAGCCGGACCGGGGTCGGCGGATGGATCTCCTGGTACCGCTCGCCCTCGCCCCGGACGATGGCCGTGCGCAGGGCCTCGTGCCGCACCACCACGTCGTCCAGGGCCAGCTGAAGCGTCGCGGCGTCGACCTTCCCGCGCAGGCGCCAGCCGTGCACGATGTGGAACCTCGGGCCGAACGGCCCCTCGTCGTCCCCGCGGTCGAAGCCGCAGAGGAATTCCTGGTTGAAGGAGAGTGGCGTCCTGTTCGCCGGCGCGTTCGACTGCGGCTTTCCATTGGGGCTCATGGGGAATTCCTCTCACGGAGTCCGGGGCGAATTCGCCCCGGAACCGTAGCAACGGCCCCGCGGCCGTGGGTTCTTCGATCGTGCTGGCAATCCGGGAGATGCGAACCGGCCGGGCCGCGGGCCAGGCTGGCCGGGAAAGTCCGTCCAGCTTCGGTGGAACGCCCGCCCGAACCGTAGAGGAGCTGCGCCGCAATGACGGTCGCCATGAACGCCGCAGGGTCCGGCTCGCCGCAGCCGCCCGAGCCCGGTCTGACACCCGGGGAGATCATCGCCAGGGCCGAGGCCATCGCGCCGCTCCTGGTGCCCCGGCAAGCCGAGACCGAACAGCGCACCTACTACGCCCAGGACACCCACGAGGCGTTCGCCGGGGCCGGCTTCTACCGGATTCTCGTGCCCAAGCGCTACGGCGGCTACGAGTTCGGCATCGACACCTTCCTGCGGGTCGCGATGACGCTGGCCCGCGGCTGCCCGTCGACCGGGTGGATGTACTGCCTCGGCGCCACCCACGCCCTGCCCGCGGCCTCGCTGTTCGACGAGCGGGCGCAGGCCGAGCTCTTCGCCGGCGGCGACTTCATCTGCCCGGCCACCATCGTGCCGAACGGGAAGGCCGAGCGCGCCGAGGACGGCGGCTGGCGGATCGACGGCACCTGGAACTACTGCTCGGGCTCGCCGTACGCGACGCACTTCATGGGTCACGTCCCGGTGCCCGGCGAGGACGGCGAACCGCCCGCGCCGATGCTCTTCGTCGCCCCGCGGGCCGAGTTCCGCCGGCTCGACGACTGGGGCGGCCAGCTGGGCCTCAAGGGCAGCGGCTCGCACAGCATCGTGATCGAGGACGGCCGGGTCCCGGACCACCTGACGCTCCCGCGGACGCACATGAGCGAGGTCGTCGTCGACGGGGGAACGCCCGGCTACCGGCTGCACGGCAACCCGGAGTACGGCGGCGGCTCGCTCAGCTTCATGGTGCTGGAGGTGGCCTCGCTCGCCGTGGGCATGGCCCAGGGCGCGCTGGACGCCTACGAGGAGCTGATGCTCTCCCGCACGACGCTGTTCCCGCCCGTGGTCACCCGCGCCGAGGACCCGGACTACCAGTTCTGGTACGGCGAGGCCGCCGGCATGATCGCCACGGCCGAGGCGGCCGTGCTGCAGGCGATCACCCAGTGGCAGGAGCTGTGCGCCGCAGGGCCGGGCGCCTTCACCCGGGAGCACGACCTGCGCCTGGCCACCATCTGCCGCGAGGTGATCCGGCTGTGCTGGCACGCCGTGGAGGGGCAGCTCTTCCCGACGGCCGGTTCGAGCGCGGTGCGGCAGGGGGAGCGGATCGAGCGGATCTGGCGCGACCTGTCCACCCTGCACAGCCACTCCGGGATCGGGGTCTTCCTGTCCGCGGTGACCACCCGGGAGCTGGCCCGTGCCCGGTTCGGTGTCAAGTGACCCGTCGACGAGCCGAGGAGCTCCTGCCATGACCGAGACCGAGCACGCCGTCGCGCTGCCCGGGGAGCGCGCCTTCGCCGCCGCGACCGCCGTGTTCAACCTGGCCGCGCCGGTGCGGCCGGCGGCGGCGGTGACGGTCGGCACCGTCGGACAGGTCCGGTCGGCGCTGCGCCACGCCCAGCGCGCGGGCCGGTGGGTCCGGGTGCACACCACCGGGCACGCCTCCGGCTCGGCCCGCCCGATGGACGACGCCCTGCTGCTGCGCACCGAGCCCGCGGGCCCGGTCGTGATCGACCCGGTGGCCCGCACCGCCCGCGTGCCGGCGGGAACGCGCTGGGGCGCGGTGGTCGAGGCCGCCGCCGGGTACGGGCTGGCCGCGCCGCACGGCACCTCGCCCACGGTCGGCGTGGTCGGCTACCTGCTGCGCGGCGGGATCAGCTTCTACGGCCGCCGCGCCGGGCTCGCCGTGAACAGCGTCCGGGCGATCGAACTCGTCACCCCGGACGGCGAGTTCCGCCGCGTCTCGGCGACCGCCGACCCCGAGCTGTTCTGGGCCCTGCGCGGGGGCGGCGGCGGACTCGGCGTCGTCACCGCGATCGAGATCGCGCTCTTCCCGGCGGCCCGGGTGGTCACCGGCGCCGCCTTCTGGCCCGCCGCGTACGGCCCCGAGCTGCTGTCCCGCTGGCTGGGCTGGACCCGGGACGCCCCGGAGGCCGTCACCACCGTGTTCCGGGTGATGAACCTGCCGGCCGTGCCGGAGATCCCGCCGGTCCTGACCGGCGGTCCGGTGCTGTGCCTGGCCGGGGTGGTGCTCAGCCCGACCGAGGACGGCCTGGCGACCGCCGAACGCCAGGCCGCCGACCTGCTCGGCCGGTTCCGCTCGGTGGCCGAGCCGGTGCTGGACACCTGGGAGACCACCACCCCGCCGGCCGTGGTCCGCACCCACATGGACCCGACCGATCCGGTGCCGGTGGTGGGGGACCACATGCTGCTCTCCGACCTCGGCGCGGACGGCGCGGAGGCGTTCCTCCGGGTGCTCGGCGAGGGCTCGGGATCGCCACTGGTCAACGCCGAACTCCGGCAGCTCGGCGGCGCGCTCGCGGTTCCGGATCCGGACGGCGGGGCTCTGAGCCACCTCGACGCCGCCTTCGCCTTCACCGCCGGCGGCCTGGCGCTCGACCCGGCCGCGACGGCGGCGGCCCGGGCGCACTGCGCCGAGGTCCGCTCCGCCCTGACGCCCTGGGACACCGGCCGCACCGCGCCGACCCTGGTCGAGCGGCTGGAGCAGCCGCAGCGGCACCTGTCCGCGGCCGACGTCGAACGGGTGGACCGGGTGCGCCGCCGGGTGGACCCCGCCGGGTGGCTGCGCCACGACGTGCCACCGGGGGCCTCCGCCCGCTACTGACCGCCGCCGGGCGCGCGCCGCCCGGCGGTCCAGGGCGCGCCCGCCCGGGCGCCCGCCGTCGAACCACCTGCTGTCGAAGCGCCCTCCGTCGTCCGTTCGGAGGGCGCTTCGGCGTGTTCCCGGCCGGCCGGCGCCCGCTGCCCGCCGACCGCCGACCGCCGTCCGCCGTCCGCCGTCCGCCACTCGCCGATCGCGGACGGCGGATCACCCGTTTCCGATCACGCCGCCGGAGATTATTTCGGCGAGAAAACAATTGGCAAAAGCCGTTCCCGGCCGGTGAGCAATGTGAGAGATGCCTTTGCGGGCGTCCGGCGTTCATGCTCGTGCAGTAGACCTGCGAGTGAAGTGGGATTCACCGTCGCATTTCGGGACCGCGGCACCAGGACCCCGGGCCTTTTCGGCCCGCAGGAGTCGGCCGCGGGAGTGCACTCGATGCGAAAGCAGGGTCGTACGCGATCTGCCGAGAGGGGAATTTCGGTGACAAACCGTGAACGATTCCGCAGACTGGTACCGGGCCTGGTGGTGATCATGGTGGCCGCCTCGCTGTTCTTCGCGGCGCGGAGCTCGGTCGCGGTGGCCGGGGCGGAAGGGGTCGCGAAGCAGTACGGCTTCAAGGAAATGCCCATCGCGATGCCGCCCGGCTACGACCAGCAGCCGATGAAGACGGTCCGGAAGGTGAACCCGGCCTACCAGAAGATCCGTTCGTGGATCTCCTCGGTCGGGGCCAGCATCGCGATCAACGACCTCACCGGGCACGGTGTGGCCAACAGCATGTGCATCGTCGACACCAGGACCGACAGCGTCGTCGTGACGTACACGCCGACCGCCCGGGAGGCCGACCGGTTCACGCCCTTCGTGCTGGACGGCAAGCCGCTGCCGATGGACGACACCATGGCGCCCACCGGCTGCACACCCGGCGACTTCAACAGCGACGGCCGGATGGACCTCCTGGTCACGTACTGGGGCCGCACGCCCATCCTGTTCATGGCCAAGTCGGACGCGACGACCCCCGCCGCGAGCTCCTACGTGCCGCGCGAGCTGGTGCCCTCGGAGTCGCTGGACGGGAAGTACCACGGCCCGCGCTGGAACACCGACGCGGACTACGTCGGCGACCTCGACGGCAGCGGACACCCGTCGATCGTGATCGGCAACTACTTCCCCGACTCCGACGTCCTCGACCCCAACGGTCTGAAGAACGTCGTGATGAACGACTCGCTGTCCAGTGCCAAGAACGCCGGCGGCGACCACGTCCTGCGCTGGCAGCAGAGCACCTCGGGGCCCGAGCCCACGGCGTCGTACGTGGAGGAGAAGGGCGCCATCCCCTTCGACGCGTCGACCGGATGGACCCTGGCGATCTCCGGCGCCGACCTGACCGGTGACGGACTGCCCGAGCTGTACGTCGCCAACGACTTCGGCCACGGGCACCTGCTGTACAACCGGTCGACGCCCGGGCACATCGAGCTCACCGAGGCCAAGGGCGAGCGCACCCCGACCACGCCCAAGTCCTTCGTGCTCGGCAACGGTTCCTTCAAGGGCATGGGCGTCGACTTCGGCGACCTCGGCCACGACGGCAAGTTCGACATGATGGTCAGCAACATCACCGTCGCCTGGGGCCTGGAGGAGAGCAACTTCGTCTGGATCAACAAGGCCAAGGACGAAGCCGACATGCGGAACAAGCTCGACGCCGGCATCGCGCCGTTCACCCAGGAGGCCCAGGAGCACGGCATGGCCTGGACCGGCTGGGGCTGGGACGCCAAGATGGGCGACTTCCTCAACAGCGGCGACCTCAACGTCCTCCAGGCCACCGGCTTCGTGAAGGGCAAGATCAACCGCTGGCCGTGGCTGCAGGAGATGGCCATGACCAACGACGACCTGCTGTCCAACCCCGCGATGTGGCCCAACGTCCAGCCCGGTGACGACATCGCCGGGGACGAGGCGATCGCCTTCTACGCCAAGACCCCCGACGGCCCGTACGTCAACATCAGCGAGCAACTGGGCATCGCCGTGCCCACCCCGACCCGCGGCCTCGCCACCGGCGACACCACCGGGACCGGCCGGCTGGACTTCGCGGTGGCCCGCCAGTGGGGCCCGCCCGCCTTCTACGCCAACACCTCGCCCAACCTGGGCAACCAGCTGAACCTGCGGCTCTACCGGCCGACCGCCGAGGGCGGGGCGGGCGAGGGCCTGGTGAACTCCGGGTCGCCGGCGTACGGCGCCACCGTGTGCGTGATGACCCCGGACGGCACCCAGATCTCCCAGCTCGACGGCGGCGGCGGCCACGGCGGCTTCCGCAGCTTCGACACGCGCTTCGGCCTCGGCTCCCACCAGGGTCCGGTCACCGTCGAGCTGCGGTGGCGGGACGCGAACGGCGGGATGCACAAGAAGACCGAGCAGCTCACCGCCGGTACGCACACCCTGATGCTGACCAGCGACGCCCAGGAGGTCCCGAACCGATGAGCGCCACCGCGCAGTCCCGCCCCGGCGGCGCCCCGGCCGCCGCGCCCTCCGCGCCCGCCGCCCCCGCGAAGCCCAAGGATCCGCGCTACCTCGCCCTGCGCAACTTCGCGATCTCCATCAGCGTGTTCAACACCTTCGGCTACACCCTGCTCGGCTTCGAACAGCCCTGGCTGTGGCCGTTCATCGCGGTGATCACCGCCTACACCTGCGAGATCTGCTTCGAGCTGGTCAGCGGCTGGGCCCAGCGGCGCCCGCCGCGCTTCCTGGGCAACGGGGTGCGCGGGGTCTACGAGTTCCTGCTGCCCGCCCACATCACGGCGCTCGCGGTCAACATGCTGACCTACGGGAACAACCAGCTGCTGCCGATGTTCTTCGGGGTGGTCATCGGCGTCGGCGGCAAGCACGCCCTGCAGGCGCCGATCGCCGGCCGGATGCGGCACTACATGAACCCGTCCAACTTCGGGATCACGATGTCGCTGGTGTGCTTCGGGTCCTGGTTCAGCATCGCGCCGCCGTACCAGTTCACGGAGAACGCGAACACCTTCTTCCGGGTCATGATCCCGCTGATCATCGCCACCGCGGGAACGGTGATCAACGCGCTGCTCACCAAGCGGACGCCGCTGATCGTCGGCTGGCTCGGCGCGTTCGCCATCCAGGCGTTCGTCCGGCACTGGATCTGGGACGTCTCGCTGTACTCCGCGCTCGGCGCGATGACCGGCGTCGCCTTCGTGCTGTTCACCAACTACATGATCAGCGACCCGGGAACGACGCCGATGAAGGCCAAGGCCCAGTTCATGTTCGGCTCCTCGGTCGCCATGGTCTACGCGGTCCTGATGGTGTTCAACGTGGTCTACACGCTCTTCTACGCCACGACCATCGTCTGCGCCCTGCGCGGGATCGGATGGTGGGTCGCGCACCTGATCAAGCGGTCCCGGCAGGCGGACTCCGCCGGGGCGGGCGCCCCGGACGGGACGGCCGCGCAGCCGCAGCAGGTCGGGGCGGTCGCGGCCTGAGGCACCCGCGTGCGACACCGCGCACGACACCGCAACGGCGCTGTGGCGCTGCCCGCTCGGGGCAGCGCCACAGCGCCGTTTCCCGGCCCGCCGAGGACCGGTCGGGCCCGGGGCCTACCGCCCGGCGGCCGTGTCCTCGACGGGCTGCGCCGGCGGCCGGAACGGGCCCCAGGTGAAGGCGGGCAGCCAGGCCTCGGGCGCGGCGCTCCAGTCCAGTCCGGCGATCTGCCCCGGCGAGCGCCGGCCGGTGAGCGAGCGGAGGAGGTCGTGCCGGTGCCCGCGGACGACCGCGGCCGGCTCGCCGTCACCGGCCCGCCACTCGGCGCCCGGCGTCTCGATGCGCAGCGCCGGAAGCCCCAGCGTGCGCACCGCGGCGGAGAAGCCCCGGACGACCAGGTCCAGCGACGAGGGGTAGGACGGGTGGTCCGGGAGCACCGGTTCCCCCAGTGCGACCCGGAGGTCGATCTCATGGGTGAACGCGTCCATCATCAGCATGGTGTGCCGCAGTTGCGGGGACTCGGTGAGCACCCGTTCGACCCCGCCGTCCAGCCGTGACCACTCGGTGAGCAGACCGGCGAGGCCGTCGCCGGAGTCGGCGTGCGGCACCTCCCACAGGTTGCCCGGCGCGTCGGCGGCCACCGTGCGGCAGACCTCCAGCAGATGGCCGACCAGGTCCAGGACCGTCCACCCCGGACAGGCCGGCACGGGGACGTCGGCCACCGCGGGCCGGCCGCCCAGCAGCCCGGTGATGTTCTCCCGGGAGCCGCGGTAGGCGAGATGGTCCGGTGAGCGGTCCCAGAGCGACCCGGTCGTGGCCTCGGCGTTGCGCTGATACGTGCTCATACGGGCTCTCCTTCGGTTGGACGACGTTGCGGGGACGGACCGACGGTGCCGGAACCCCGGTCTCGCGCGGGCCGGTTCCATTGTGGCGCCCGGGTTCCGGGCGACGGCCGACGGGACGGCGGGCGGAGCACGCCCGAAGACGCCCGGCGGCCGGGCGGGTTCAGAAACGCAACCGTGGAGATGCGGGCCGTGACGCCACCTCAGGACCATGGGGAGGACCGTCAATTGCGGGACGTGAGCCTGGGAGGGATCGTGCCGACGACCTTCGGATCGCTGCGCCGACTGGTACTGACACCGTCACTGGCCTCGGTGACCTTCGCCGGACGCGGCTTCCCGGTGACACCGACGGAGAGCACCGAACGGCTGGAGGCGGTGCCCCAGGCGGTGGTCTGCGGCTTCGAGTGGGGGATCGACGCCCGGAGCCAGTGGGAGGTCGAGCGCCGACTCGGCCTGGTCGAACCCGAACAGCGCGGATTCGCGTACGAGGGCGCCACCATGGCCTTCACCGTCCTGGACGCGATGGGCCGCGGCCACCGCACCCGTGACCTGCTGGCCGGGTCCGGGCAGCCGCACATCTTCCTGGCGTACATCGGCATCGGCTTCGCCATGGCGCGGCTGCCGAGGTCGCTGTGGCCCAAGGTGCTGCCGGACCTCACCGGGACGCCCTACCACCCGACGATGAGCTGGCTGGCCGTCGACGGCTACGGCTTCGACCTCGCCTACTTCCACACCCGGCGCTGGGTGGACGGGCAGCGCAGGCCCAAGCCGTACCCGTGGCAGGGCGCGCCCGAGTACTTCCAGCGGGCCGTCGACCAGGGCGTCGGACGGGCGCTGTGGTTCATCCACGGCGGATCGCCGGCGAACGTCGCGGCCGCGGTGCGCAGGTTCGGCGCGGACCGGCAGGGCGACCTGTGGAGCGGCGTGGGGCTGGCCTCGACCTTCGCGGGCGGCGGCACGGCCGAGGGCCTGGCCGGGCTGCGCGACGCGGCGGGCCCGCACCGGGCGGAGCTCGCCCAGGGGTCGGTGTTCGCCTCCAAGGCCCGTGCGTACGCGGGTTTCGTGCCCGCGCACTCCGAGGTCGCCTCGACGGGCCTGACCGGCCTGTCGGTGGAGGCGGCGGCGAAGGTGGCCGACGCCTGCGCGGTGGACGACCGCACCCCGGGCGCCGCCGGCGGGCCGCCCCCGTACGAGCTCTGGCGGGCGAACGTGCGCGAGCACTTCCGCGAGGCCGGGCCCTCGCCCCGGCCCGCGCCGGGGCCGGCGGCCTGAGTGCTTTCCCGACGAGCCCCGGGCCGGACCGGTGCGAAGTCATCCGCGGGGCGGACCGGCCGCCCCGCGGGAAACCCGAGAGGAGTATGGCGTGTCCAGTGCATGGCGGACGCTCCGACGTCGAGTTCTCACTCCGAGCACCTCTGAAACGCTCTTGGAAACGCGTGGTTTCCACCGGAAGTCGCCGGCCGCCCAGGACCTCCTGGAGACGGTCGGCGCGCGGTTCCTGGAGGGCTACGCCCACGCCGTGGAGGCCCGGAACCCGGCGGAGGCGGAATACCCGCTGGAGGAAATCCCGGACCGGTTCCGCGGCTTCGCCTACGAGGGCGCAGGAATGGGGTTCGCCATGCTCGACGGGCTGCGGCTGTCCGGCCGCGACTCGGTGGCCCGCTGCCTCACCGGCCGGGGCGCCGACCACGTCTACATGGTCTACGTCGGCATCGGCTGGGCGATGGCCCGGCTGCCGAGGTTCTGCTGGCCCGACATCGACAAGCTCGACCCGCTGCTGCGCTGGCTGGTGCTCGACGGGTACGGCTTCCACCAGGCGTACTTCCGCACCGAACGGTACGTCCACCAGCAGTACCGGGACCCGGCCTTCCCCTGGCCGGCCCACGACTCCCCGTCGTACGCCGGCCGCGCGATCGACCAGGGCATCGGCCGGGCCCTGTGGTTCGTCGGCGGCACCGACGCCGAACTGGTCGCGACCATGATCGAGAAGTTCCCGGAGTCCCGGCGGTCCGACCTCTACGGCGGCGCCGGACTGGCCGCCACCTACGCCGGCGGCGAGGACGAGTCGGAGCTGTGCGCGTTCCGCGACCGGGCCGGCATCCACGCGCCGATGGTCGCCCAGGGCAGCGCGTTCGCCGCCGAGGCCCGGATCCGGGCCGGACTGCTGGTGCCGCACACCGAGCTGGCCACCCGGGTCTTCTGCGGCATGACGCCCGATCAGGCCGCCGCGGTCACCCAGGAGGTGCGGCCCGGCGGGCCGGTGCCCGGCGCGCTGCCCGCGTACGAGGTGTGGCGCCAGGCCATCGCCGACCGCTTCGCCACCGTCGGGGGGTGCTGACCGTGGCCGCCACCCGCCGGGTGCCGCCGGGCCCGCCGCGCCGGGCCGCCCCCGTCCTGCTGCGCAGGCTGGTGGGAGACCGGCTCGAAATGATGCGCTCCGCCGCCGCGGAGTACGGCGACGCGGTCCGGATCTCGATGGGCCCCAAGACGCTCTACTTCTTCAACCACCCCGACCACGCCAAGCACGTGCTCGCGGACAACGCCGCCAACTACCACAAGGGGATCGGCCTGGCCCAGGCCCGGCGGGCCCTCGGCAACGGCCTGCTGACCAGCGAGGGGGAGCTCTGGCGCAAGCAGCGCCGGCAGATCCAGCCCGCCTTCCAGCACAAGCGGATCGTCCAACAGGCCGGTGCCGTCGCGGAGGAGGCGGCCAAGCTGGTCGGCCGGCTGCGGGCGCACGAGGGCGGCGCGCCGGTCGACGTGACCAAGGAGGTCACGGCCCTCACCCTCGGGGTGCTCGGCCGCACCCTGCTCGACGTCGACCTCAGCGCCTTCGAGGCGGTCGGCCACGACTTCGAGGCCGTGCAGGACCAGGCGATGTTCGACATGGTCACCATGGGCATGGTGCCCGGCTGGGTGCCGCTGTCCAAGCAGCTCCGCTTCCGGCAGGCCCGGCAGGACCTGCAAGGGGTGGTCGACCGGCTGGTGGCGGAGCGGGTCTCCCGCGACGCCGGGGAGATCGTGGGGGAGGACGCGCTGTCCCGCCTGATCGTCGCCACCCGGCAGGAGCCCGACCACAAGGTCGCCCGCCAGCGGATGCGCGACGAACTGGTCACCCTGCTGCTGGCCGGCCACGAGACCACGGCGAGCACCCTGGGCTGGACCTTCTACCTGGCCGACCGGCACCCCGAGGTGATGGACCGGCTTCACGCCGAGGCCGTCGAGGTGCTCGGCGACCGCCTGCCCGAGTTCGAGGACCTGCACCGCCTGCGGTACACCTCGATGGTGGTCGAGGAGGTCATGCGGCTCTACCCGCCGGTGTGGATCCTGCCGCGGCAGGCCCAGGCGGACGACGAGGTCGGCGGGTACCACGTCCCGGCCGGCTCCGACGTCCTGATCTGCCCGTACACCCTGCACCGCCACTCCCGGTTCTGGGACGACCCGGAGCAGTTCGACCCGGAGCGCTTCGACCGGGACCGGGCCTCGGACCGGCCGCGCTACGCCTACATCCCGTTCGGGGCGGGTCCGCGCTTCTGCATCGGCAACCACCTCGGGCTGCTGGAGGCCACGTTCACGATCGCCATGGTCGCCCGGGACCTGCGGCTGAGGAAGGTGCCCGGGTACCGGGTGGTGGCCGAGCCGATGCTGTCGCTGCGGGTGCGCGGCGGCCTGCCGATGACGGTGCACTCCGCCGGCTGAGCGGCCACCCGCCCGGCACACGGCAGAGCCCCCGCGACGACGTCGCGGGGGCTTCGTGCGGAGGGCCTCCGCCGCGGCGGAGGCCCCTGTCGTTGTGGCCCGCCGCCGGGGCCCGGGCCTGATCAGGCGGTGTCGGTGATCGGGGTCCGCACGGTCTGCGCGATCGTCCGCGCGTCCAGCAGCGCGAGCAGGACCGGCGGGTCGAGGACGCGGGCCGGGCGCAGGCGCAGTTCGATCGGCAGCAGCGGCACGTCCGGCCGCACCTCGATCGGTCCGACCGATCCCACCGAGACGGGATGGTCACCCGTCAGCACCTCGTCGAAGGCGGCCGGGACGGAGTGCGCCAGCAGGTACCAGGTGCCGGCCGGCACCTGGTCGAATAAGAAGACGCCGGGGCGGGGGAGGACGGTACAGGCGGCGGGCCGGCCCTCGGGGACCCGGGTCGGGAACAGTCCGATGTACACGAGGCCGAGGTGCCCCGCGACCGGGGCCCGGACCTCGCCGCGGAAGGTCGAGAGCTCGGTGCTCCGGGCCAGGCCGCGCGCGTCGATCTCGATCCGGGGAGTGAAGCCCCCGAGTTGACGGTAGGTGGTGGGGGGCACGCCGACGCTGTTGGCGAACCGTGAGCTGAAGGTGCCGACGCTGTTGTACCCGACGCGGTGGCTGATCTCGGTCACCGTGAACGAGGTCTCGACGAGGAGGCGCTTGGCCGTTTCGAGCCGGAGGGCGGAGAGGAACCGCCGTGGTGACACCCCGGTCATCCGCTGGAATTCCCGGGAGAAGTGGAACTTGCTGTACATGGCCGCCTGCGCCATATCGTCGATGGTCAGTAACTCGCCGATGTTGTCGTGCATGGTTTCGATGGCCCGGGAAACAGCCTGCTCGATGGCAGATGTCATCTTTAGACTCCAGCTTCTCCGCCGCACCTGCGGATGAACAGAATTCCACCCTTGCGATGATCGGGAACGAAAGTCACGGCCGCGGTGACAGGCCGACTGTCGAAGGCGCCAGGGCAAGCGAAGGGAGAACCCCCTTCGGAAGGCGAAGCTGAAAAGTGTCGCCGCCATAGCAAGTGACGACCGTAGCAGCAGGCACATGACAGCCGCAATGGGCCGGGCGGCACGTGCCGTTGGCATGCCCGAGCGGTGAGACATCCCGGAAGTCGGGTTTGAACGGCGGTGGGGGCGCTCAGCAACGCGAGAGATGCGGGCGGGAGCGCATTGGGCGCACGATGCCACAGTCGCGTATGCGAATCGGGATCGGCCGGTGTGCGCCGTCCCCGCTTTTCGACAAGTAGCTGAGGAGATGCCGGTGGGATCGCCTGCCTCAGATCGAAACCATGACCGGACCATGACACTCGAAGCCTTCGCGGACACGATCGTCCCGGGCGAGAAACGCTCGCCCGACGACCGGGCGGTCGCCGGCGCCTCGACCGGCGGCGGGGCCGTCCAGGCGGGCGCCATCGAACTGCTCGAAACCCCCGCGACCGGACTGTCGGACGCCCTGGACGACTACCAGCAGGCACTCAACCGCCACGCGAGCACGTACGCGGACGAGCACGGCCTGCGGCTCGACGACTCGGTGCCGCCGTTCGTCGCCCTGCCGTTCGCGGACCGGACCAGGCTGGTGCAGGAGTTGACCGGAACGGAGCACCAGGAACGGGAACTGTGGGTCCTGCTGGCGCTGTTCGCCAACATGGCCTTCGACACCGCCGCCCACATGCCCACCGCGGACGCGCTCGCGTCGGGCCACCCGGGCCTCACGGCGATGGGGTTCATGAAGCCCGACGAGGACGGCCTGTGGCGGTTCCCCGACTTCTCGTACGGCAAGCAACTGGCAGACCCCCACCCGGACACCACGCCTTCAGGGAGTCCCGCATGACGAGTACCGAGAGCACCGACGTCCTGATCGTGGGCAGCGGCTTCGGCGGCGCGATCGCGGCGTACCACCTGGCGGCCGGCGGCGCGAAGGTCACCATCCTGGAGCGCGGCCCGTGGCTGAAGGCGGACGACTTCGACCACGACTTCCTGCTCGGCTCCTCGTACACCCGGATCTTCGACTTCGTGGTGGGCGACGGCATGAGCCTGCTCGGCGGCAACTGCGTCGGCGGCGGCAGCGTGGTGTACTTCGCCGCGATGCCGCGCGCCCCGAAGTTCGTCTTCGAGCGCCGCGGCAGCATCGGCCGCCGGATGTGGCCGGCCGCCATCGACCGGGACGTCCTCGACCCCTGGTACGACCGGGTGGCCGAGGCGCTGCCCATCACCCAGCAGGACTGGAACGACGTCACGTACGCGGGCGGGCTGTTCGCCGCCGCCTGCGAGCACGCGGGACGCACCGCCAACCCCGTCCCGGCCGCCATCGACCGGGCGAAGTGCACCAACTGCAACTGGATGATGTCCGGTTGCCGCTTCGACGCCAAGCGGTCCCTGCTGCTGAACTACCTTCCGGCGGCCCTCGCGCACGGCGCCGAGATCCGGCCGCTGCACGAGGTGCAGCAGCTGTCCCGGACGGACGACGGCGGCTACCGGGTGCACTACGACGTCGTCGACGACGTGGACTACCGGGTGCACGTCGGCAGCGGCACCATCGACGCGAAGATCGTCGTGCTCGCCGCCGGCGCCGGCGCCACCCCGGTCATCCTCCAGCGCTCCGAGGCGACCCTGGGCACCATGCCGCACGCCGTGGGCCGCTACTTCTCCGGCAACGGCGAACGCCTCAACACGGCCATCGTGGACGAGGAGAAGGCCCGCGACCTGCTGGGGCTCAAGCGCTCCGACGGCCGCGCGTTCAAGGCCAACCAGATCGGCAAGGGCCCGGTCGTGGCGAGCTGGGACAACCTCGACGGATCGCTGCCGGAGCACTCCCGGTTCTCCCTGGAGCAGCTCTACTTCCCGCCGGGCTTCGGCACCATCCTGGCGCAGGTGCCCGACGCGACCGGGCCCAGCTGGTTCGGCGTGGAGAAGAAGGAACTGGTCCGGCAGTGGCAGTCCTGGCTGACCGTCTTCACCATGATCGAGGACGACAACGAGGGCGTCTTCGGGCCGCCGCCGCCCACCGGCAACGCCGTCCGGATCTCCCAGCAGATGCTCGGGCGCGGGTCGATCTCGTACCGGCCGACCGCCAACACCCTGCGCGCCTGGGCCGATTCGGACGCCGTGGTGAAGGACATCCTGGAGCGCGACGGACTCGCCCGCGTCATGCCGTGGACCAACGACCTGGTGGGCGCCTACACCGTGCACCCGCTGGCGTCCTGCCGGATCGGCGACGACCCGCAGGCCTCGGCGCTCGACGACCGGCAGGAACTCCGCAACCACCCGGGCATCTTCGTCACCGACGGCTCCGCCGTCCCGGGAGCGCTCACGGTCAACCCCGCGCTGACCATCTCCGCGCTCGCCGAACGCGCGATCCCCGGCATCGTGCGGGCCGCGCGGGAGCGCGGCGTGGACGTCGTCTACGGCGCTCCCGCGCCGGACGGTGCGACCAGCGGACGGCGCGGCGTGCAGGTGCAGCTGCCCGGCCTGATGCGCCGGTAGCCGGACCCGGCACCGGATCGAGCCATCGAGGAGGGGGAACATGACGACACCGTTCCTGCGGCCGGCCCTGCGGAGGTCGATGGCGCAGATCCGCCGGGTCGCCGCGGTGCGGCCGGCGGACGCGGGGGAGGAGGTGGCCGGCGTCTTCGCCGAGGTCGAGCGGGAGTTCGGCATGCTTGCCCCGCCGATCGGGCTGCACGCCGCCGCGCCGGAGGTGCTCGCCGCCTCCTGGGTGATGCTGCGGGAGACCCTGGTGGCCGGCGGGCGGGTCGACCGCGCGACCAAGGAGGCGGTGGCCGCGGCGGTCTCGGCCGCCAACGCCTGCCCGTACTGCGTGGAGGTGCACGGCACGGCGCTGGCCGCGCTGCTGCCCGGGGCCGCCGCCCCGGGCACGGCCCGCGCGACGGCCGAGGGGTGGGCCGACTGGTTCCGGTCGGACGGCGACCGGGGGCAGGCGCCGGACGACGGGCCGCCGTTCCCCGCGCAGGCGGCGCCCGAGCTGGTCGGGGTGGCCGTCACCTTCCACTACCTGAACCGCATGGTCAACCTGTTCCTCGCGCAGAGCCCGCTGCCGGCCGGTCTGCCGCCGGCCGCGCGGTCGGCGGCGAGAGCGGTCCTCGGCCGGCTGATGCGCCGCAGCGCGCGCCTCGCCCCGCCGGCCGGGACCTCCCTCGACCTGCTGCCCTCCGCGCCGCTGCCCGGGGACCTGAGCTGGGCGGCGGGCACCCCCAGCGTCGCCGGCGCGTTCGCCCGGGCGGCCGCCGCGATCGACGCGGCGGGGGCCCGGTCGGTGCCGGACGGCGTCCGCGCCCTGGTGACGGACCGGCTGGCCGGGTGGGACGGCCGACCGCCGGGGATCAGCCGCGCCTGGGTCGAGGACGCGGTGTCGGCCCTGCCCGGGGACCAGCGTGCGGCGGGCCGGCTGGCCCTGCTGACCGCCCAGGCCTCCTATCAGGTCGACGACGGCCTCGTCGCCGAGTTCCGCAGCGACCGGCCCGGCGACACCGCGCTGATCGAGCTCACCTCCTGGGCCGCCCTGACGGCAGCCCGGGAGCTGGGCGCCCGGCTCGGTGCCCGCCTGCCCAAGGCCGCCGACGGCTGACCCCGCGCACGGCCCCGCACGACCGAGGCTCCCGCCGACCGGCGGGAGCCTCGGCGCGTTCCCGGCCGCCCGCACGGGCATCGGCACGGGCGTCGGCACGGTTGCCCGCCCAGCCGTCCGCACGACCGCCCGCACAGCCGTCCGCACGGGCATCGGCACGTCCACCGGCACATCCACCGGCACGGTCGTCCGTACGGCCGCCCGTACGGGCGCGGCCCGTTCCGGAAATGACGGCGTTATTGAACAGCGGCGCCGAGAAATCACACCGTTATGGAAAAGCAGCGCCCCCCACCAGGCGGAAAGCAAACTCGGAGAAGACATCGGGGCGGCCGCAGATGCATTCTTGACGACAGTGCAGGCGAGTCGAGTCGGCGAGGAGATTCGCCGTCAATTCATCTCCATGGGTGGTGAATACGTGAGCAGTGAGCGGATCGCTATCGTAGGAATTGGCCTCCGTTATCCGGACGCCAATTCGGCGAGCGAACTGTGGGACAACGTACTGGGCGGCCGTCGAGCCTTCCGGCGGTTGCCGGACGAGCGGATGAACCAGGCGGACTACTGGTCGGAGGACCGGAGTGCGCCGGACCGGCACTACACGAAAAAGGCCGCGGTCCTGCGGGACTACGCGTTCGACCGCATCAAATACAGCGTCGCCGGAAGCACGTACCGGGCGACCGACCTGACGCACTGGCTGGCCCTCGACGTGGCCGCCGAGGCACTTGCCGACGCCGGATTCCCGGACGGCTCGGGACTTCCCCACCAGAGCACCGGCGTGGTGGTCGGAAACAGCCTCACCGGGGAATTCTCGCGGGCCAACATCATGCGGCTGCGGTGGCCCTACGTGCGCCGCACGGTGGCCGCCGCGCTCACCGGCCAGGGCTGGTCCGAGGAGGACGTCGCGAAGCTCCTCCAGGAGCTGGAGCCGCAGTACAAGGCGCCCTTCCCGGCCATCGACGAGGACTCGCTGGCCGGCGGCCTCGCCAACACCATCGCCGGCCGCATCTGCAACCACTTCGACCTGCGCGGCGGCGGCTACACGGTCGACGGGGCCTGCTCCTCCTCCCTGCTGTCCGTCGTCACGGCGGCGAAGGCACTGGCCGACGGCGAACTGGACGTGGCCGTCGCCGGAGGCGTCGACCTGTCCATCGACCCGTTCGAGGTGATCGGCTTCGCCAAGACGGGCGCGCTGGCCACCGGCGAGATGAAGGTCTACGACCGGGACTCCAACGGCTTCTGGCCCGGCGAGGGCTCCGGCATGCTCGTGCTGATGCGCGAGCGGGACGCGCTGGCGCAGGGGCGGCGGATCTACGCGAGCATCAGCGGCTGGGGCGTCTCCTCGGACGGCAAGGGCGGCATCACCCGGCCCGAGGCGAGCGGCCACCGGCTGGCACTGACCCGCGCCTACCGGCGGGCCGGCTACGGCGTCGAGACGGTCTCGTACTTCGAGGGCCACGGCACCGGCACGGCCCTCGGCGACGCGACCGAGATCGAGGCGCTGTCCACCGCCCGCCGCGCCGCGGACCCGACGGCCCGTCCGGCCGCGCTCGGGACGGTCAAGGGGAACTTCGGGCACACCAAGGCCGCCGCGGGCGTGGCCGGCCTGATCAAGGCGACCCTCGCCGTGCACCACCAGGTGATCCCCCCGGCCACCGGCCACGTCGACCCGCACCCCGGCCTGCTCGGTGACGAGGCGGCGATGTACGTTCCGCGCCAGGCCGAACTCTGGCCGGCCGGCCACCCGGTCCGGGCCGGGGTGTCGGCCATGGGCTTCGGCGGGATCAACACCCACGTCACCCTCGCCGAGGCACCCGGCAGCACCCGGCGCGAGGCGCTCGACGCGCGCACCACTCGGCTGGTCGCCGGCCGCCAGGACGCCGAACTCCTGCTGCTGGACGCGGCGGACACGGCCGCGCTGCGCGCGGAGCTGACCCGGCTGCTCGACCTGGTGCCCAAGCTGGCCCAGGCCGAACTCGCGGACCTGGCCGGCACCCTGGCCGACCGGCTCGCCGACGGCCCGGTGCGGGCCGCCGTGGTGGCGACCGGCCCGGACGACGCCGTGCGCGGCCTCGAACGGCTGCTCGCCCTGCTCGACTCCGGAGCGCGGGAGGTGTCCTCGGCCGGTGAGGGGATCTTCCTCGGCCACGCCCGGACCGCCCCCCGGATCGCCTACCTCTTCCCGGGCCAGGGCTCCGGCCGCGGCGCCGTCGGCGCGATCCGGCGCCGGTTCGCCGCGGCGGAGGAGGTGTTCCGCGCCGCCGCCCTGCCCACCGGCGACGACCAGGTCGCCACCCAGGTCGCCCAGCCGCGCATCGTCACCGGCTCCCTGGCCGCCCTGCGGGTGCTGGACGCGGTCGGCATCCGGGCCGACACCGCCGTCGGCCACAGCCTCGGGGAGCTCACCGCCCTGCACTGGGCGGGTGCGATGACCGAGGAACAGGTGGTGCGCCTCGCCACGATCCGCGGCCGGGTGATGGCCCAGGCCAGCCACGGCGGCGGCGCGATGGCCGGACTGGCGGCGACCCCGGAGCAGGCCACCCGGCTGTCCGCCGGACAGGACGTGGTGATCGCGGGCTACAACGGGCCCCGGCAGACCGTGCTGTCCGGCCCCGCCGAGGCGGTCGACGAGGTCTGCCGCCGGGCCGCGGGCGAGGGCGTCACGGCGACCCGGCTGAACGTGTCGCACGCCTTCCACTCGCCGCTGGTCGAGCCGGCCGCGGTCGCGATGGCCGCCGAGCTCGCGCGGTTCGACTTCCAGGAACCCGTCCGCCCGATCGCCTCCACGGTCACCGGACGGCTCCTGGACCCGTCCGCCGACCTGCGCGAGGTCCTGCGCGGACAGGTCCTGCTCCCGGTCCGGTTCCAGGAGGCCGCCGCCGTGGCGGTCGCCGACGCCGACCTGGTCGTGGAGGTCGGCCCCGGCCGGGTGCTGTCCGGCCTGCTGGCGGAGATCGCCCCGAACCTCACCACCCTGGCGGTGGACACCGACAGCGCCTCGCTCGGCCCGCTGCTCAGGGTCGCCGGCGCCGCGTTCGTGCTCGGCGTACCGCTGCGGACCGCGGTCCTGTTCGGCGACCGCCTGATCCGGCAGCTGCCGGCGGACGGTGCGATGACCTTCCTGGCCAACCCCTGCGAGGCGGCCCCGGCCATCGACGCGGAGCTGGCGGCGGACGGCGGGCCGGGCCGGGACGAGCGGGCCGGCGCGGCGGTGTCCGCGGACACCGGCGAGGGCACGGACTCCACCCTGGAACTGCTGCGCAGGCTCGCGGCCGAGCGGGTCGAACTGCCGCTGGACTCCGTCACCGCGCAGACCCACCCGATGGACGACCTGCACCTGAGCTCCATCACCATCGGCCAGATCGTCAACGACGTCACCCGGGCGCTCGGCCGGCCCGTGCTCGCCGCGACGCCCAACTACGCGACCGTCAACCTGGGCGGGATCGCCGAACTGATCGACCAGCTGGCGGACACCGCGCAGGACGGCGGCCAGTCGGCGGGCGAGGTCGCCGGTGTGGCCCCGTGGGTGCGGCCCTTCGCGGTCGAGCACCGGGAGGCCGTCCTGCCGGCCCGGCCGCGGCCCGCCGAGGACCCCGCCCCGGCCGGGCGCTGGACGGTGCACAGCACCCCCGGCCACCCGCTCGCCGAACCGCTGGGCACCGCGCTCGCCGCGGCGGGCGTCGGGGACGGCGTGCTGCTCTGCCTCCCCGACGCGTGCGGACCGCAGGAGGCGGAGCTCTTCCTGACCGCCGGGCGGGCCGTCCTGGCCGCCCCCGAGGGCACCCGGCTGGTCGTGGTCCAGCACCGGCTGGGGGCCTCCGGCCTGGCGAAGACCCTGCACCTGGAGCACCCGTCGGTCCCGGTCACGGTGGTCGAGCTGGCCGACACCGCCCCCGAGGGCGCGGCCCGTGACGAGGCGGTGGCCCGCGTGGTCGCCGAGACCGCCGCCACGGCCGGCTTCGCGGAGGTCCGCTACCAGCCGGACGGGCGCCGGACCGTCCCGGTGCTCCGGCCGCTGCAGCTGCGTCCCGCGACCGAGGGCGGGTCCCCGCTCGACGCCGGGGACGTCCTCCTGGTCACCGGCGGCGGCAAGGGCATCACCGCCGAGTGCGCCATCGCGATGGCCCAGGACTCCGGGGCGGCCCTGGCCCTGATCGGCCGCGCCGATCCGGCCACCGACCCCGAACTCGCCGGGAACCTCGCCCGGATGGAGGCCGCGGGCCTGCGCCACCGCTACGCCCGCGCCGACGTGACCTCGGCCGAGCAGATCGCCGCCGCGGTGGCCCTGCTGGAGGACGGCCTCGGCCCGGTCACCGCCGTGCTGCACGGCGCGGGCTTCAACCAGCCGGCCGCCCTGGAGGCGCTGAGCGCCGAGGACTTCCGCCGGACCCTGGCGCCCAAGACCGACGGCCTGGAGGCGGTCCTGGCGGCCGTCGAACCGGAACGCCTGAAGCTGCTGATCACCTTCGGCTCGATCATCGGCCGGGCCGGACTGCGCGGCGAGGCGCACTACGCCACCGCCAACGACTGGATGACCGAGCTGACCCTCCGCTTCCAGGACCGGTACCCGCGGGCCCGGGCCGTCGCGCTGGAGTGGTCGGTCTGGTCGGGCGCGGGCATGGGCGAACGGCTCGGCGTCGTCGAGGCGCTGATCCGGGAGGGCATCACGCCGATCTCCACCGAGAACGGCATCCAGGCGCTCCGCGAGGTGCTCGCGGACCCCTCGGCCGGCCCCGTCCTGGTGGTCAGCGGGCGGGCCGGCGGCCTGCCCACCCTCACCACCGAGCGGCGCGAGCTGCCGCTGACCAGGTTCGTCGAGCGGGTGGTCGCGCACCACCCGGGCATCGAGCTGATCACCGAGACCGAGCTGACCGAGGGCGGCGACCCCTATCTGACCGACCACCGGCTCCAGGACGACCTGCTCTTCCCGGCCGTGCTCGGCATGGAGGCGATGGCCCAGGTCGCCGCCGCGGTGAGCGGGCACCAGGGTCCGCCGCTGCTGGAGGACGTCGAGTTCCGCCGGCCCGTGGTGGTCCGGCCGGGCGGCTCGACCACCATCCGGATCGCGGCGCTGGTCCGGGAGCCCGGGACGGTGGACGTGGTGCTGCGCAGCGAGGGCACCGAGTTCGCGGCCGACCACTTCCGGGCCCGGCTGCGCTACCCGCGGCCCGAGCTGCCCGGGACGCCGGTGCCGGTCGAGTTCGGCCTGCCGGCGGTGCCGGTGGACCCGGTGACCGAGCTGTACGGCAGCGTGCTCTTCCAGGGCAAGCGGTTCCAGCGCCTGCTGGAGTACCGGCGGGCGAGCGCCCGGCACGCGCTGGCGGAGATCTCCACCACCGCCCCGGCGCCGTGGTTCGCGGCCTTCCTGCCGCAGGACCAGCAACTGGCCGACCCCGGCACCCGGGACGCGATGATGCACGCCATCCAGTGCTGCGTGCCGGACGCCACCCTGCTGCCGCAGAGCATCGAGCGGCTCTGGCTGGCCGACCCGGCGGACCAGGACGCCGAGTACGTGGTGCTCGACGCCAGGGAGCGCTCCCAGGACGGGGACAGCTACGTCTACGACCTCGACGTGCGCACCCCGGCCGGAAAGGTCGTCGAGCGCTGGGAGGGGCTGACCCTGGTCGCCGTCCGCAAGCGCGACGGAGCCGGACCGTGGGTGCCCGCGATGCTCGGTTCGTACCTGGAACGCGGCCTGGAGCGGGTGCTGGGCGGCAGCCGCGCGGTGGTCGTCGAGCCCGCGGCGAAGCCCGCCGCGGACTCCACCGCGGAGTCCGCCGACGGGGACCGCCGGGCCCGCACCGCGACCGCTCTCGGCCGGGCGCTGGGACGGCCGGTGGACCTGCGCCACCGGCCGGACGGCAAGCCCGAACTCGCCGGTGGGCCCGGACTCGACGGGATCACGGTCTCGGCCTCGCACGGCCCCGGCCTGACCCTGGCGGTGGCCGGACCCGGGCGGCTCGCCTGCGACGTCGAGACCGTCCTGGAGCGGAGCGCCGAGGACTGGGACGCCCTGCTGGGCGCCGGTCAACTCGCCCTGCGGGACCTGCTGGTGGCCGAGGCGGGCTGCAGCCCGGCGGTGGCCGGCACCAGGGTCTGGAGCGCGCTGGAGTGCCTGCGCAAGTCCGGTGCGACCACCCAGGCGCTGACGCTCGACCGCGTCCACCCGGGCGGTTGGGTCGTCCTGTCCGCCGGCGACGCGGCCGTCGCCACCTGGGTCACCACCGTCAACGACCGGACGGAGCCGGTGCTGTTCGCGGTGCTCGTCGGGAAGGAGAACTGATGTCGGCCTACTACGAGATCCGGCACACCGTGGGCTTCGAGGAGACCAACCTCGTCGGCAACGTCTACTACGTGAACTACCTGCGCTGGCAGGGGCGTTGCCGGGAGATGTTCCTCAAGGACAAGGCGCCGGGGGTGCTCGCCGAGCTGCGGGACGACCTGAAGCTGTTCACCCTCAAGGTGGAGTGCGACTTCTTCGCCGAGATCACCTCGTTCGACGAGCTGTCGGTCCGGATGCGGCTGGAGGAGCTGACCCAGACCCAGATCCAGTTCAGCTTCGACTACCTGCGGATCGACGGCGAGCAGGAGAACCTGGTCGCCCGCGGCCGGCAGCGGATCGCGTGCATGCGCGGGCCGAACACGGCCACCGTCCCCGCCCGGGTGCCCGAGGAGCTGCGCCTGGCGCTGGTGCCGTACGCCGAGGGGCCGGCCGTCGCGCGGGCCCTCGCCGCCCAGGCCCTGCCCGGCGGGCCGGTCGGTACGGGGCGGGCGCTGTGACCGGCAACGGCCGGTCCCCGGCCCCCGCCCAGGCGCCGGGCGCGACGTCGGCGGCCGCGGCGAACCGCGCCGTCCTGCCGGGCGCCCTGCGCGAGACGATGGCCCGTTTCGCCACCGGGGTCACCGTCCTGACCACCGGCGGCGAGAACGTCCACGGGATGACCGCCAACGCGTTCAGCTCGGTCTCCCTGGAACCGCCGATGGTGCTGTGCTGCGTGGCCCGCTCCGCGACGATGCACGAGGCGATCGCCGCGACCAGGTCCTTCGCGGTCTCCGTGCTCGGCTCCGAACAGGAGCACCTGGCACGGTACTTCGCGAACAGGAGCAGGCCGCGCGGGGCCGCCCAGTTCGACGGCCTCGACTGGCAGCCCGGCCCGTTCACCGGGGCGCCGCTGCTGGCGGGCTCGCTGGCCTGGCTGGAGTGCAAGCTCGCCGAGCAGTACGACGGCGGCGACCACTCCATCTTCCTCGGCGAGGTGCTCGCCTCGGACTGGGCGGACCACCGGGAGGCGCTGCTGTTCTACGGCGGCGCCTTCCACCGGGGCATCGGCGGGAAACCGGAAGAGATCGGCTGAGCGGGGGGATGGTCCGATGTTGGTGAGCGTGACCGGCGGCACCGGATTCGTCGGCATCCACTCGGTCGCGGCGCTGGTCCGCGGCGGCCACCGGGTGCGGATGCTGGTCCGCGACCCGGCCGCCGCGGGGCGGGTCCTGGGCCTGCTGGAGGTGGACCCGGGCGCCGTCGACCTGGTCGTCGGGGACGTGACCGACGAGGGCGACGCGGCCCGCGCGGTGCGCGGCGCCGACGCCGTGCTGCACGCGGCCGCGGTGTACTCCTTCGACAGCCGGCGCAACGCGCAGATGCGCCGGACCAACGAGCGGGGAACCGAACTGGTGCTGGCCGCCGCCCGACGGTCGGGCGCCGACCCGGTCGTCCACGTCTCCAGCATCGTCGCGCTGCTGCCGTCCCCCGGACGGCCGCTCGGGGAGCACTCCCCGGTCGGCCGTCCCCGGGACACCTACATGGCGACCAAGGCGGCGGCCGAGCGGATCGCGCGGGGCCACCAGCGGGACGGCGCGCCGGTGGTCATCAGCTACCCGCCCGCGCTGCTCGGCCCGCAGGACCCGGGGCTGGGCGACCAGAACGCCCGGCTGCGCAACACCCTGCGCGGACTGATGCCGATCTGGCCGCTGGGCGGCTTCCCGGTCGGCGACGTCCGGGACACCGCGCAGCTGCACGCCCGGCTGCTGACCACGCCGAGGGCGGGCTCCGACCGGCACTTCGGACCCGGCCACCACCTGCCAACCCGGCAGTACGTGCGGACCCTGCGGGAGGTCACCGGGCGGCGGCTGCCCGCGGCCTTCCTCCCCGCCCGGGCCATGCTGCCGGTCGGCGCCCTGGCCACCCTGCTCCAGCGCGGATGGCCCTGGCACATCCCCGCCGAGTACGGCGCTGTCTACACCTGCGCCTGTGCGACCCCGGTCGACCCGGCGGCGAGCACCGGGGGGCTGACGCCGAGGCCGACCGCCGAGACCATGGCGGACACGGTGCGCTGGCTGTACGCCGAGGGCCGGCTGACCGCCGGTCAGGCCGGGCTGCCGGCGGTGGACAAGGAGCGCTGAGCCGTACCCGACGGCCGGCCCCGGGCGGACTCAGGTCCGCCCGGGGCCGGCCGTCGGCCGTTCCCGGACTCCCGGCGCCGGGTACCAGGTGTCAGGCGTCGGCGTCGGTGGAGGAGCGCACCACCAGCTGCGGGGCGAAGCGCTCCACGCGCTCCGTCCGTTCGCGGGCGGGGGCCTGAAGGAGGGTCAGGGCACGTTCGGCCATGGCGGTGAGCGGGTGGCGGATGGAGGTGATGGGCGGGTCGAGGAGTTCGAGCATCTCGGTGTCGTCGAAGCCGGTGACGGCGATCCGCCCGGGGACGGGGACCGCCGAGCGCTGCAGCGTGCTGACGAGGCCGACCGCGAGGACGTCCGCGCCGCAGACGACGGCGTCGATCCCGGTGTGCCGCTCGGCGATGCGCCGGCCCGCGGTGCGGCCGGCGTCGGTGGTGAAGCTGGGCAGCAGGACGGTGGTGGCGTCGGCGCCGCGGGCCTCGGTGAAGGCGGCGAGGCGTTCCGCGCCGGAGGAGGAGGCCTGGTCGGCGGCGACCAGGGCGATCCGGTGGCGGCCGAGGCCTTCGAGGTGGTCGAGGAGCAGCCGCATCGCGGCGGTGTTGTCGAGGGTGACGGCCACGGTGCCGGAGCCGGTGGCCCAGCGGTCGAAGAGGACGACGGGGGTGCGTTCGGCGGCGGCCCGGACGGCGGGGCCGGAGGCGCCGGCGGAGACGGGGACGACGAGCAGTCCGTCGACCCGGCCGCCGAGCAGGGTCTCGATCTGCTCGGCCTCGACGGCGGTGTCGTTGGCGGCGTCGGAGACCACCAACTGCCCTCCGGCGGCGCGGACTTGCTGGGCGAGCGCGTCGGCGAGCTGGACGAAGTAGGGGTTGGCGAGCGAGGGGACGACCACGCCGATGGTGCCCGTGGTGCCGGTGCGCAGCGCCCGCGCGGAGTGGTTGATGCGGTAGCCGAGGCGCTGGGCGGCCTCCTCGACGCGGCGGGCGAGTTCGGGGTCGACGTTGCGCGGGGTGCCGGCCAGGACGCGTGAGGCGGTCGCGCGGGAGACGCCCGCGGCCGCGGCCACGTCGAGGAGTCGGGGCGCAGTCACGTGGGGTGGTCCTTCGCGGTCGGAGAGGGCTCGGCTGAGCTGGCGCAATGCGCAGCACGAGGGTACTTGACGGTTTCCGGGGGCTGGTCCACAGTGTGGGAGATCGATCTCCCAAGGAGTGCGGATGCCGCTCATCACCGTCGTCGGTTCGATCAACCGCGACCTCGTCCTGACCGTCGGGGACCTGCCGCGACCCGGCGAGACCGTGCTCGCGCGGGGCTTCGTGGAGGGCGTCGGCGGCAAGGGCGCCAACCAGGCCGTCGCGGCCGCCCGGCTCGGCTCGCGGGTGCGTCTGGTCGCCCGGGTCGGTACGGACGCCGCCCCCATCCTGCGGGCGCTCGCCGCCGAAGGGGTGGACGTCGGGGCGGTGCGCCCGGCGCCGGAGAGCACCACCGGGATCGCCTCCGTGGTGGTCGACCGGGCCGGCGAGAACACCATCGTGGTCAACCCGGGAGCCAACGCCGCGCTGACGGTCGCGGACCTGCCGCAGCGGCTGGCCCGCTCGGCCGGCGAGGTGGTCCTGGTGCAGCACGAGATCGCCGCCGAGGTGGTCGCCGCCGCCGTGCTGCGGGCCCGGGAACAGGGCGGCACGGTCGTCCTCAACCCGGCGCCGGCCCGGCCGGTCGCCCCGGAGGTGCTGTCCGCCGTCGACGTCCTGGTGCCCAACCTCGGTGAACTCGCCGCCCTGCTCGGCGCGGAGCCGCCGGACGGCCCGGACGGCGCGCGCGAGCTGCTGGAGCGGGCCGCGCTGCCCTGCCGGGCGGTCGTGGTGACGCTCGGCGCGGACGGGGCGCTGGTCAAACAGCCCGGCCGCCCGGCCGTGCACCTGCCCGCCCCCGTCGTGGACGCCGTCGACACCGTCGGCGCCGGCGACACCTTCTGCGGGGCCCTCGCCGACTCCCTCGCCCGGGGCGCCGACCTGCTCGCCGCCGCCCGACGCGCCGTCCGCGCGGCCTCGCTGGCCGTGACCGGACTCGGCGCCCAGTCCTCCATGCCCTCCGCGGCGCAGCTCGACGCGGACGCCGCGGTCCTCGACGCTCCCGCCGCGGTCCTCGACACCCCCGCCGTCCCCGCGGCATCCTGACGGACCCCTCGCCGTCCCCCTGTTCCCCCCGCGTTCCCCCGTGCTGTGACGGACCCCAGGTCCCCCCCACCCCCCGCATCACCAGTTCAACGGAGAACACCCCATGCGCAACCTCAAGCTCGGCCTGTTCGAGAACGCCCAGACCAACGCGAGCGGCACCGCCACCTGGCGCCACCCCGACAGCCGCCGGCACCTGTTCGACACCCTCGGGTACTGGCGCGAGATCGCGCAGGTCTGCGAGGACGCCAAGCTCGACTTCCTGTTCCTGGCCGACGCCTGGGGCTGGTCGGAGATCGACGGGGTGCGTCCGCCGATCGCCACCGAGGAGACCCTGGACCTGCCGCGCCTGGACCCGTTCGTGATCGCCTCGGCGCTGCTGGCGAGCACCACCGACCTGGGCCTGGTGGTGACCGGCTCGGTGCTGGTGGAGCCGCCGTACGCCTTCGCCCGCCGGCTGGCCACCCTGGACCAGCTGTCCGGCGGCCGGCTCGGCTGGAACATCGTGACCACGGGCACCGCCGACACCGCGGTCAAGGCCTTCGGCATGGACATGGTGGCGCACGACGACCGGTACAAGATGGCCGAGGACTTCCTCGACCTGGTCTACAAGTACTGGGAGGGCGCCTGGGAGCCGGACGCCCTGGAGAAGGACAAGGGCGGCCGCTTCGCCGACCCGGCCAAGGTGCACCCGGTCGAGCACGAGGGCCCGTACTTCCGCTCGCACGGCTACGGCAACACCGCCCGCTCCCCGCAGGGCACCCCGGTGCTGTTCCAGGCCGGCGCCTCCCCGGCCGGGCGGCGGGTCGGCGGGCGGCACGGCGAGTGCATGTTCGTCGGCAGCGGCTCGGTGCAACAGCTCGCCGGGCACACCGCGGCGATCCGCGAGGAGGCCGTACGGGCGGGCCGCCGCGCCGACGAGGTCAAGGTGATGTCGGCGTTCTCCTGCGTGGTCGGCGCCACCACCGCGGACGCCGAGCGCCGCTGGCAGCGCGTCCTGGACGCCCAGCGCCCGGAGGTCACCGTCGCCAGCTACGCCATGTTCACCGGCCTCGACCTGTCCTCGTACGCGCCGGACACCCCGATGTCGGAGCTGTCCACCGAGATGTCCCAGACCCAGGTCGCCCGGTTCGCCGGCCGGACCGTCGGCGACGTGCTCGCCGACTGGCACACCCACGGCGTCGGCGCCCGTCCGGTGGTCGGCACCGCCGAGGAGATCGCCGACGAGATCTGCGCCCTGGCGCAGGGCGCCGACCTGGACGGCTTCCTGCTCTCGCCGACCGTCCAGCCGGCCTCCACCACGGAGTTCGTCGAATCGGTGCTGCCGATCCTGCGCGCCCGCGGCGTCTTCCGCGGCGCGTACGCGGACGGCGAGTCGCTGCGCGAGCGGCTCACCGGCGCGTCCGACCGGGCCCTGCCGGCCAGCCACCCGGCCGCGCAGTACCGGCACTGAACCACACTCGCGACGAGAGGACGGCGACGACCATGGTCACTCCCGCCCACCACCCGAACCCGCCCGCCGCCGCGTCCGCGCAGCCGCCGACCGCGGGGCGGCCGCACACCGAGCGGCCGACCGGGGCGGAGCCCAACGCCGCGGCGCTGCGCCAGGCGTTCGGGGCCTACCCGACCGGAGTGGTCGCGCTCGGCGCGCTGCGCGACGGCGAACCGGTCGGGCTCGCGGTGAGCTCCTTCGTGTCGATCTCGCTGGAGCCGCCGATGGTCGCGGTCAGCGTGGCCCGCACCTCGACCACCTGGCCCAGGCTGACGCAGGCACCGGAACTCGGGCTGAGCGTGCTCAGCCACGGCCAGGGCGCGCTCTGCCGGCGGCTCGCCTCCCGCGAGGGCGACCGCTTCGACGGCACCGGGTGGCAGGCCACGCCGGAGGGCGCGGTGCTGATCCACGACGCGGCGCTGTGGCTGACCGCCGGGGTGAGCGCGGTCTACGACGGCGGCGACCACGAGATCGTCCTGATGGAGCTGCTCACCGTCGAGCTGTTCCCCGGGGTGGAGCCGCTGGTCTTCCACACCAGCCAGTTCCGTGAGCTCACCCCCCATGGCTGACGCTCCGACGACCCCCCTGTCCGGCACCGTGGTGCACGGTGCCGGCCGGGGGCGGGGGCTGGGCTTCCCCACCGCCAACATCGCCGCCGAGCCCGGCACGCCCGTCCCGCCGCCCGCGATCTACAGCGGCTGGCTGGCCCGCCGCGCGACCGGCACCGTGCACCGCGCGACGATCAGCATCGGCACCAACCCCACCTTCTGCGACACCTCCGAGATCCACACCGAGGTGTACTGCCACGACGCCCCGGGCGACCTGTACGGCGAGCGCGTCGACCTGTGGTTCGTCGCCCGCATCCGGGACACCGAGAGGTTCGCCTCCGTCGACGAGCTGCTGCTCGCCGCCCGGGAGGACGTCCGCCGCTCCGAGGCCCTGCTGGACTCCGCGCGCGGACGGCACGTCCTGGCCGCCCTCTCCTGACCCACCGGCACTGCCGTTCCCCTCCCGATCCACCGGCACCGCCCTCACCTGCCGGCGCGCACACCCGCTCCCCACGCGGCCGCGCGCCCTGCGCCCCGAGCCCGGTCGGCCCCGCACCCCCCGCTTCGGCGGGGCCGACCGCCCCTTCCCCCACCTCGCTCCGCACGAACAAAGGTGTGAGTCATGAGCGCGTTCCACTGGTTGAACGAGCAGTTCGACTTCTTCGGTCTCCCCGTCTACTGGTCCGACTTCCTGGGCAACATCCTGGCGCTCGCCACCGTCTGGCTGGCCCTGCGGCGGTCCCTGGTGGCCTGGCCGGTGCAGATCCTCGGCTCGGTGCTGCTGCTGATCGCCAGCCTGAACGTGCACCTCGGCGGCAACGCCGCCCGACAGATCGTGATCATCGTCTCGGCGTCCTGGGGCTGGGCGACCTGGAAGCGCAGCCGCGAGCAGGAAGGCACCATCAACGTCCGCTGGGCGTCGGGGCGGGAACGCGCCGTGCTGGTCGCCGCGATGGTGGCGGGGACGGCCGCGTTCGGCGCGGTGCTGAAGGGGACGGACGCCTCGTTCTACCCCGGAGCGCCGTGGTGGATGGTCCTCGCGGACGCCTGGATCTTCGTCGGCTCGATCCTCGCCATGTACAGCCAGGCCCGCCGCTACGTGGAGTTCTGGTTCGTCTGGCTGGCCGTCGACCTGGTGGGGGTGCCGCTCGCCGTCCACTCCGAGCTGTACTTCTCCGGCATCGTCTACGGGATCTTCTTCGTGATGGTGCTGCTCGGCATCCGCGACTGGGCGTCCCGCAGCAAGCCGCAGGAGATCGCCTCGCCGCTGGAGCCCGCCGTCCTGGTGGAGGGCAGGGACGAGAGCCGGGTCGAGGGCCGGGACGACGCCCGCCCGGGCGGCTCCGCCCCGCGGGTCGGGGCCGCCGACTGACCGTCGGACCACCGCGCCGTACCCCGCCCCGTCCGCACCCCGCCCCGTCCGCGGGCCGGCCCCACCCGGGGGCCGGCCCGCGCCGGTTTCCGGAGGCCGGAGCCGCGGCGGTGCCCGGGCCAGGACCCGCCCCGCTGAACGGAAGGCGCGGGCCGCCGGGTTCAGGCCGCACACGGGCGGATCGAACCCCGGAGGGTGCGCCGTCCGTGCTACCGGTGAGGACGGTCGGCAGCCGGCCCGGAGCACGGACGAGGGAGGACAGCGATGGCCTGGTACCAGGGGTCGAGCCGGATCACGGTGACGGCGGTGGAGGGAAGGTTTCCGCAGCGGGCGGTGGTGACCGTCCGGGGCGCCGCTCCGGTGGAGATCCCCTGCGAGGTCGGCGCCGTCCACCACGTCGAGGCGGAGCGCTGGCAGCTCGACCTGGAGCACCTGGACCAGGGCGAGTGGTGCCCCAACATCCGTGCGGTGCAAGGGCGGTGGCAGGAGATCCGGGGTGTGCTGACGCAGGTCGTGCACAGCCGCAACCGCGACCTGGCCGGCGACCGGCAGGACCGCAACCTGGTGCTGCGGATCGAGCGGGTCTCGCCGGCCGGTGACGACCCGTCGGCCGCCCCCGCCGCCCCGGCCGCGCGCCGGACCACCGCGGCGCACCTCGCTCCGGCGGTCCCGGCCGGCTCGGCGCCGCGCACCTCGGCCGGTCCGGCGAGCGGCACCACGAGCACCACCGGCAACTCGTCGCCGGGCGTGCGGACGACCACCTCGGGCGCCGGGGCGGACTTCCTGCGGCCCGCCGCCGCCCCGGGCGGCCGGGTCACCGGCACCGGAGGCGCGAGCCGGACCACCGGCACCTCCGGGACGACCACCACGGCCGGCTCCTGGAACGGCTGACCGGGCCGGTCACGGCCGCGGGGACAGGTCTGCTCGATTCTCCGAGTGGTCAGGGCCGTTCCCGAAGGCGCGCCAACCGTTTCACTCGCCCTCGGTGAACGCCTCGCGCAGCCGGGCCTCCTCGTCCGCGGAGAGGTTCGTCTCCAGCAGCTCTGCGTGCAGGCCCTCGAACGCCGACCTGACCGGGTCGAGCACGGCGTCTGAGCTGAGCACGAACAGGGCCGAGGTGCCGGGGGTGACCTTCTCCCGCAGCCGTTTGACGAAGTCCTCGTCGATGCCGACATGGGCGAGGTGGCCTCCCAGCGCGCCGCCGGCCGCGCCCAGGGCCGCGCCGAGCACGGGCACGAAGAAGACCATTCCGAGGAAGAAGCCCCAGAAGGCGCCGCCCACGGCGCCCATGCCGGTCATGTCGCTCAGATGGCGGGTCTTCGGCTTCCTGGCCCCTTCCGGCCAGGAGACCACCGCTCCGTCCTGGACCTTGATCAGCTCCTGGCGCCCCAGCCTCCTCAGTGTGGCGAGGGCCTCGTCGGCTCCGTTCGCGGTGGGAAAGCGCCATACCGTCAGGGTCGCCATCACGGCCTCCGATCGCGGGGGTACTGCACCGGCAGCCCCATCGTCGGCACGGGCCGCGGGCGCTGCCACACGCGGACGCCGGACGGGCGAACCGGCCGCAAGCGTCCCGGCCGGCCGCCCCGGCCGGGCGGCGCGGGTGGGCCCGCCCCGGAAGGACACCGTCGGATTGACACGGCCGACCGGCGGCCACAGCGTGGCAGGTAGCACTCTTCCGTGCTGGTCGGTCCCGGTCCGCGCCGCGTCGAGGACGCCCGCGCGGACGGGACGCACGGCAGGCCTCCCGATGCCCGCCGGACCCGAGAGGAGCAGGCGATGTCGGACGGACGGTCGGCCAGGCGCATTGCGAAGTTCATCAAGCCGCTGCGGGTGAAACCGGGGTCGCGGGTGGACCTCGCGGAGGACTTCGACCCCCGGTACAAGGCGGGCATGAAGAAGCGCGAGGGCGTCGAACTGCTGCGCACCGGCGTGTCGCTGCTCTCGGAGTACCAGGCCCGGCTGGCGGCCCAGGACACCTACGGCGTGCTGCTCTGCCTCCAGGCGCTCGACGCCGGCGGCAAGGACGGAACGATCCGTCACGTCATGAGCGGGGTGAACCCGCAGGGCGTCCACGTGAGCAGCTTCAAGGTGCCCTCCTCGGAGGAGCTCGACCACGACTTCCTGTGGCGGTACGCGCAGCGACTCCCGGCGCGCGGGGACATCGGGATCTTCAACCGTTCGCACTACGAGGAGGTCCTCGTGGTGCGCGTCCACCCGGAGAACCTCGACCGGCAGAAGCTGCCGGAGGAGGCGAAGGGCCCCGGGGTCTGGCACCGCCGGTACCGGGAGATCAACGACTGGGAGCGCTACCTCACCGACAACGGGTTCAAGGTGGTGAAGATCTTCCTGAACCTCTCCAAGGAGGAGCAGCGCAAGCGCTTCCTGGCGCGGATCGACCTGCCCGAGAAGAACTGGAAGTTCTCCGAGGCGGACATCCGCGAGCGCGAGCGCTGGGACGACTACCAGGAGGCGTTCTCCGACATGCTGTCGGCCACGAGCACGCCGTGGGCGCCCTGGTACGTCGTACCGGCCGACCGCAAGTGGTTCGCGCGCATCTGCGCGGCGGCGGTGCTCGCGCACACGCTGATCGGGATCGATCCGCAGTTCCCCACGGTCGACGAGCGGATCCGCAAGGACCTGCGCACGGCCAAGCGCCTGCTGGAGGCGGAGGCCCCCCGGGGCGGCCGCACGTGATCCGGCGGCCGCGCGTGACCCGTTCGCGTGTGGCCCGTCCGGACGCGACCCGTCCGGGCGTGACCCGTCCGTGTCGACGCGTCGGACCGTCCGACGTCCAAGGGGGGACGTTCCCGGATCCCGAGGAGTGAAGAATGGCGGAGCAGGCTGGGCCGTCCGGCCCGCAGGAGTCCCCGGACCCGTGGTACGCGCGACCTCCCCGCGAGGTCGCGTCCTCGCTCGGGGTGGACCCGGCGACCGGGCTCAGCGCCGCCCGGGCGGCCGAACTGCTCGCCGCGAACGGGCCGAACGCGTTGCCCGAGGAGAAGTCGAGGCCCGACTGGCTGCGCTTCCTCGACCAGTACCGCAGCTACATGCAGATCATCCTGCTGGCGGCGGCGGTGGTCTCCCTGGCGATCAAGGAATGGACCACCGGGATCCTGCTGATCGTCCTGACGCTGCTCAACGCCGTGGTCGGCCTGCGGCAGGAGGGCAAGGCCGAGAGCGCGATGAACGCGCTGAGGTCGATGATGAAGGCCACCGCGCGGGTGCGGCGGGACGGGACGGAGGCGCAGATCCCGGCCGAACAGCTGGTCGTGGGCGACGTGGTGCTCGTCAGGGCGGGCGACGAGGTCCCGGCGGACGGACGGATCGTCGAGGCCAGCGCGCTGCAGATCGACGAGTCGGCGCTGACCGGCGAGAGCGTCCCCGCCGCCAAGGACACCGGCACCCTGCCGGCCGGGGCGCTGAGCCCGGGCGACCAGACCAACATGGCGTTCATGGACACCCCGGTCACCCACGGCAGCGGACTGCTCGTCATCACCGCGACGGGCTCCGGCACCGAACTGGGCAAGATCTCCGGGATGCTGTCGGCCACCGAGAAGGAGCAGTCGCCGCTCACCAAGGAGCTGAACACGCTGACGCTGTGGATCGCGGCGGCGGCCGGCCTGACCATGGTCGTGATGTTCGCGCTCGGCCGCAGCCGTGACCAGGCGTGGGACGCCCTCTTCGTCAGCGCGGTCTCACTGGCCATCGCGGCGATCCCGGAGGCGCTGCCGACGGTCAGCCAGGTCATCCTCTCCGTCGGCAGCCTCAACCTGGCCAAACGGCACGCGATCGTCAAGGAACTGCCGTCCGTCGAGACCCTCGGTTTCACCTCGGCCATCAACTCCGACAAGACCGGAACCCTCACGATGAACCAGATGACGGTCGTCGAGGTGCTCACCCCCGCCGACCGCTACACCGTCTCCGGCACCGGCTACCGCCTCGACGGGCGGATCCACCACGCCGCGGGCTCCGCCCCGAGCATCGAGGACGCCGTCCTGCCCCACCTGGTCGCCAACGACGCGAAACTGGTCGACGGCGAGGTCGTCGGCGACCCGACCGAGGGCGCGCTGCTCGTCCTCTGCCACAAGGCCGGGCTGGACATCGAGGCCACCCGGGAGCGCTTCCCCCGGCTCGCCACACTGCCGTTCGACCCCACCTACAAGCTGATGGCCAGCTTCAACGAGGCGAAGGACGCGGACGGCCGGGCGGTGGTGCGGTGCTTCGTCAAGGGCGCGGCCCCCGCGGTCATGGCCCGGGCCTCCTCGGCCGACTCGAACGGCGTGGTCGTCCCCTGGGACGCGGAGCTCGGCGGACGCGCCCGGGCGCAGACCGAGCGGATGGGCGGCGAAGGGCTGCGGGTGATGGCCGGGGCCGTCCGCGACCTGGACCCGGCGGACTTCGACCCGGACGGCGACCTGCTGGCGTTCGTCGAGGACCTGCGGATGACCAGCCTGGTGGCCATGGTCGACCCGCCGCGCGAGGAGTCACGGGCCGCGATCGCCAGCGCGCAGGCCGCCCACATCCGGGTCCGCATGGTGACGGGCGACGACGTCACCACCGGAGCGGCCATCGCCCGTCAGCTCGGCATCGACGGGGAGGCCGTCCTCGGTGCCGACTTCGCCGCCCTGCCGGAGCAGGAGCGGCTGTCCCGGATCGACGGCATCGGAGTCCTCGGCCGGGTCGCGCCCGAGCACAAGGTGCTGCTCGCCGCCACGCTCAAGCGCAAGGGCGACGTGGTCGCCATGACCGGCGACGGCGTCAACGACGCGCCGGCGATCAAGGCCGCCGACATCGGCATCGCCATGGGCAGCGGCACCGACGCGGCGAAGAACGCGAGCCGCATGGTCCTCGCCGACGACAACTTCGCCACCATCGTGTACGCCGTCGAGGAGGGCCGGAAGCTCTACGACAACCTCACCAAGTACATCCGGTTCGTCCTGGTGCTGCTGGTGACGTTCGTGCTGACCTTCCTCGGTGCCGCGCTCCTGAACATCGCCGCCGGCGAGCCGTTCACCCCGGCGCAGGTCCTGTGGGTCCACTTCGTGGTCAACGCCCCCTTCGGTTTCGCCCTGGGCTTCGACCAGGAGAGCCCCGGCCTGATGCGGCGCACCCCGCGCCCGCGCGGCGAGACGGTGCTGACCCGACCGGTGATGATCACTGTCGGGCTCGCCGGGCTGGCCGTCACGGTCGCCCTGCTCGGGCTGACCAAGCTGGGCGAGGCGCACTACCACAGTGCGCAGACCGGCAACTCGATCGCGTTCACCGCCTTCGCGCTCTGCCTGATCGTGGCGGCCTTCGAGTGCCGCAGCGAGCGCGGCTCCGCGCTGAGCGTCAGCACCTTCGACAGCAAGCAGATGAACAGGGCGGCCCTCGGCGAGTTCGTCCTGGCGGTGCTGGTCACCCAGATGGACGCGTTCCACCGCCTCCTCGGAACCACCGACATCACCGCCCGGCAGTTCGGCTGGGCCCTGCTGGCCGCCGTCGCGCTCCTGCTGCTCTGGGAACTGGGCAAGTTCGTCGCCCGCAGAGTGTCCGGCGCCGGCGGCGGGGCGGCGGCCGCCCGCGGCGCCGCGACGGCCGGCCCGCGTCCGTGACGGCGTTCCGGAGCCCTTGAGGAGATCCATGGCCGCCGGTGCTCCCCCCGAACGACGACGGCATCGCGTCGTGCCGGCCCTGCCGGGACTCGCGGTGCTCCGCGCCTACCGGCGCGACTGGCTGCGGGGCGACCTGGTGGCCGGCGCCACGGTGGTGGCCTATCTGGTGCCCCAGGTCATGGCGTACGGGAGCGTGGCGGGGCTGCCGCCGGTCACCGGGCTGTGGGCGATCCTGCCCGCGATCGTGCTGTACGCCCTGGTCGGCTCGTCCCGGCTGCTGTCGGTCGGGCCCGAGTCGACCACGGCGCTGATGACCGCCACCGTGATCGGCCCGCTGGCCGGCGGCGACACCGCCCGCTACGCCGTCCTGGCCGCGAGCCTGGCCGTGGTGGTCGGCCTGCTGTGCGTGCTGGCCTGGCTGGCCAGGCTCGGCTTCGTCGCCGACCTGCTCTCCCGACCGGTGCTGATCGGCTACCTCGCGGGCGTGGCACTGATCATGATCGTGGACCAGCTGTCCAAACTCACCGGGATCGACGTGCGGGGAGAGGGGTTCTTCCCGCAGCTGACGTCGTTCGCCTCGAACCTCACCGAGGCCCACCTGCCGACGGTCGCCTTCAGCGCCGCCACTCTGCTCTTCCTCCTCCTGGTGGCCCGCTTCCTCCCGCGCCTGCCCGGCCCGCTGCTGGCCGTCGTGCTCGGCACCGCGGTCTCGGCCGCGTTCTCGCTCAAGGACCACGGCCTCGCGGTGATCGGCGAGATCCCCGCCGGGCTGCCCCGTCCCGTGCTGCCGGACCTCACCGAGCTGGACCGGCTGCTGCTGCCGGCACTGGGGATCCTCCTGGTCGGCTACACCGACTTCATCCTC
This sequence comes from Kitasatospora sp. NPDC058048, assembly GCF_042885555.1. Lineage (NCBI taxonomy): Bacteria > Bacillati > Actinomycetota > Actinomycetes > Kitasatosporales > Streptomycetaceae > Kitasatospora > Kitasatospora sp. NPDC058048. The sequence goes on from NZ_JBHVRT010000037.1 coordinate 37,332, forward strand.
ACCGCGCGCGCCTTCGAAGGATCGGGGGAGGAACGGCGGCTGGACGCCAACCAGGAACTGCTGGGCCTCGGCGCGGTCAACCTCGGCGCGGGCTTCTTCCAGGGCTTCCCGGTGAGCAGCAGCGCCAGCCGTACCGCGCTCGCCGAGTCGGCCGGCGGACGCACCCAGCTGTACGCGCTCACGGCGGGCCTCGGCGTGGTCGCCGTGCTGCTGTTCCTCAGCCCGCTGCTGCACGACACCCCGGACGCCGTGCTCGGGGCCCTGGTCGTCTTCGCCGCACTCCGGATGATCGACCTCGCCGGCTTCCGCCGGCTGGCCTCCTTCCGGAGCCGCGAACTGCTGCTGGCGCTCGGCTGCATGGTCGGCGTGCTCACCCTGGACATCCTCTACGGCGTCCTGGTCGCGGTCGGACTGTCGGTGATCGAGCTGCTCAGCCGGGTCGCGCGGCCGCACGACGCGGTGCTCGGCCTGGTGCCGGGCGTGGCCGGGATGCACGACGTCGACGACTACCCCGAGGCGCGGACCGTCCCCGGCCTGCTCGTCTACCGCTACGACTCCCCGCTGTTCTTCGCCAACGCGGAGAACCTGCGCCGCCGGGCGCTCGCCGCCCTGGCCGAACAGCCGGAGCCGGTGCGGTGGTTCGTCCTCAACACCGAGGCGAACGTCGAGGTGGACATCACCGCGCTGGATTCGCTGGACGCCCTGCGCCTCGAACTCGAAGCCCGCGGCATCGTGTTCGCCCTGGCCCGGGTCAAGCAGGACCTGCGCGACGAACTCGACGCGTACGGCCTGAGTACCTCCGTCGGCGCCGACCGGATCTTCCCCACCCTGCCCACGGCGGTGGCCGCCTACCGCACCTGGGCCCGGGGCGAAGGCTGATCGGCCGGCGGCGCCCCCTGACCCCGTCCGCCCCGTCGCGGGCGGAGCGGCGCCCGGGAGGCGCCGTCGGTCGCGGCCGAACTCGCGGGCCTGCGGGCCTGATCGGGCCGCGGGGCCGACGGCTTCGCCTTCCCGTATGTCGTCGTGGTGGCCGCCGGGAGACACGGGCTCGGCGTGCGCAGTGACCAGGACGCCGAATTCGCTACGGTGAACACCGTTGCCGCGTCACCGGGTTACCGAGTGACGGAGTAGCCACGTGACCGACCGCAGGGGTGCAAGGTGCATGAACTGATCCTCCGTCACGCAGCGGATCGCGGGGCCAAGACCGCCTTCGCCGACGCCGACGGCTCGGTGGACTACGGCGAACTCGCCCGCCGCACCGCCCGGGTGGCGGGCAACCTCCGGGTCGGGCGCGGCGGCCGGGTGGCGCTGTGCCTGGCCGGCGGGGTGCCCGCCGTCACGGCCACCCTCGGGGTCGCCCGCGCGGCCGCGGTAGGCGTCCTGCTCGACCCGCGAAGCGGCGAGGACGACCTCCGGTTCCGGGTGGCGGACAGCGGCGCCGAGCTGGTGGTCACCGACCGCGAGCACCTGGCGCGGGTCCGGCGGGTGGCCGGCGCCCGCGCGGTGACCGTCGACGAGCTGCTCGGGGCCACCCGTACGCCGCCACGGGACGACCTCGGACCGGACGAGCCCGCCTGGCTGCACTACACGTCGGGGACCGGCGGGGACCCGAAGGGCGTGCTGTCGGCGCAGGGGGCCTGGCTGCGGTCGGCCGATCTCGCCTACCGGGGCCTGCTGGGCATGTCCGGCGACGACCGCCTGCTCTGGCCGCTGCCGCTGTTCCACGCGTTCGGGCACTCGATGTGCGTGGTGGGCGTGCTGGCCCTGGGCGCGAGCGCCTACGTGATGGACCGCTTCTCCGCGGACCGGGCGGCCGCCCTGCTGCGCCGGACGCCGTTCACGGCCCTGGGCGGCGTGCCGACGGTCTTCACCCAGCTCCTGGACGCCGGGGCGCCGCTGCCGCCGCGCTGCCTGTCCGCCGGTGCCCCGCTGCCGGAGGAGCTGCGGGACCGGTTCCGCCGTACGTTCGGGCGTGAGCTGCACGACGGTTACGGCAGCACGGAGGCGTCCGGGAAGGTCGCCGTCGACGGCGTCGTGCTGCCCGGGATCGACACCCGGTTCGTCGACGGCGAGCTGTGGTTGCGGATGCCCGGCGCCGACGGGTGGCACGCGACCGGGGACCTCGGCCACGAGGAGGGCGGCCGACTGGTGGTGACCGGGCGGGCGGGCGACGTGATCATCCGGGCCGGGGAGAACGTCCACCCGGCCGAGATCGAGCAGATCGTGGCCCGCCACCCCGGCGTCCGGGAGGTGGCCGTGGCGGGAGAGCCCGACGCGGTGCTCGGCGAGGTGCCGGTCGCCTACGTGGTGGGCGACGCGGATCCGGCGGCGCTCCTGGCCTTCTGCCGCGGCCTGCTGCCACCGCACCGGGTGCCGCAGGAGATCCGTCCCGTCAGCCGGATCCCGCAGACCTCCTCGGGCAAGCCGGCGCGGCGGCGGCTGCGCCACCAGTACCTGCTCGACGTGGTCCGGCGGGAGACCGCGGGGATCACCGGCCGGCCGCCCGGGGCGGACCAGCCGTTCGCCGAAGCCGGCCTGGACTCGCTCGGCACCGTACGGCTGCGGGACCGGCTGGGCGCGGACCTGGGTGTCGCCCTGCCGCCGTCCCTGGTGTTCGACCACCCCACGCCCCGCGCGGTGGCCGACTACCTCACCGGCGCGGCCGCCGGCCCGCCACCGCCCGCCCGCAGGGCCACGGCCACCGAGCCGATCGCGATCGTGGGCATGGCCTGCCGCTACCCCGGCGGGATCAGCAGCCCCGAGGACCTCTGGCGCGTGGTCGCCGCCGGCCAGGACACGATCACGGAGTTCCCCACCGACCGGGGCTGGCCCCTGGACGAGCTGTTCCATCCCGACCCCGACCACATCGGCACCAGCTACGTCACCCGCGGCGGCTTCCTCCAGGACGCGGCCGACTTCGACGCGGCGTTCTTCCGCATGTCGCCGCGCGAGGCCCTGGCCACCGACCCGCAGCAGCGGCTGCTGCTGGAGACGGCCTGGGAGGCGTTCGAACGGACGGGCATCGCGCCGGAATCGCTGCGGGGCAGCAACACCGGCGTCTTCGTCGGCCTGATGTACAACGACTACGCCGGCCGCTTCCGGGGCAGCGCCCACCCTCTCCAGGCCCAGATCGCGCTGGGCGCGGCGGGCAGCGTGGCCTCGGGGCGGATCGCCTACCACCTGGGGCTGCACGGCCCGGCGCTCACCCTGGACACCGCCTGCTCCTCGTCGCTGGTCGCCATGCACCTCGCAGCGGACTCCCTGCGCGACGGCCGGTGCGACCTGGCCCTGGCGGGCGGCGCGACCGTCATGGCCACGCCGGACAGCTTCGTCGTGTTCAGCCGGCAGCGCGGCCTGGCCCCGGACGGACGGGTCAAGCCGTTCTCCGCCGCCGCCGACGGCACCGCCTGGTCGGAGGGGGTGGGACTGCTGGTCCTGGAGCGGGTGTCCGACGCGCTGCGCAACGGTCACCCGGTCCTGGCCCTGCTGCGCGGCTCCGCGGTCAACCAGGACGGGGCGTCGAACGGCCTCACGGCGCCCAGCGGCCCCGCCCAGGCGGCCGTGATTCAGCAGGCCCTGGCCGATGCCGGGCTGACCGGCGCCGACGTGGACGTGGTCGAGGCCCACGGAACCGGCACCGCCCTGGGCGACCCGATCGAGGCGGCCGCGCTGCTCGCCACCTACGGCCAGGACCGGGACCGGTCGGCGCCGCTCCTGGTCGGTACGGTCAAGTCCAACCTCGGGCACACCCAGGCGGCCGCCGGGGTCGCCGGCGTGATCAAGACCGTGATGGCGATGCGGCACCGCACCGTGCCCGCCACGCTGCACGTCGACGAGCCCAGCCCCCGCGTCGACTGGTCCGCCGGGGCCGTCCGTCTGGTCACCGAGCCGACGCCCTGGCCGACGGGCCGGTCGGCGCCCCGGTCGGTGGGTCGGTCGGCGTCCCGGCCGACGCAGAACCGTCCGCGCCGGGCCGCGGTGTCGGCCTTCGGGATCTCGGGGACCAACGCGCATGTGATCGTCGAGGAGTACGAGCAGTTGCGCGTGGCGTTCCTGTTCCCCGGGCAGGGGGCGCGGCAGCGCGGGACGACCCGGGACCTGGCGGCCGAGTACCCGGTGTTCGCCGCCGCGTTCGAGGAGGCGCGCGCCCGGCTGGGTCCGGTGCTGAACACGGCACCGGACCCGGCGCACCGGACGGACCTCGCCCCGGCGGCCCTGTTCGCCCACGAGGTGGCGCTGTTCCGCCTGCTGGAGTCCTGGGGGTACCGTCCGGACGCGCTGATCGGGCACGGCGCCGGGCAGATCGCGGCGGCTCACGTGGCCGGCGTCCTGTCCCTGCCCGACGCGGCGAGGCTGCTCACCGCCCGTGGCCCGGAGGAGTTCGCGGAGACGGCACGGAGCCTGACGTACCGCCCGCCGCTCATTCCGGTCATCGGCGCCCGCCCGGACGATCCGGAGCACTGGGTGCGGCGCCGGCACGAGACGGTCGGCCTCGCCGAGCAGGTGGCCGCGGTCGACGGCGTCACCCTCGTCGACCTGGGCCCGGGCGTCGGGGACTTGGAGGGCATGGAGGACGTCGAGGGCATCGAGGGCATCGAGGGTGTCATCCCCACCACCGACCCCGAGCGGACGGCGGCCCGGCTTCGGGGTACCCGCGCCTTCCAGCGCCGGCGCTACTGGCTCGACCGCGCCGCCGAGCACCCCCTGATCGAGTCGACCGTCGTCGTGCCCGGCTCCGGCGAGGTGGTGTGCACCGCCGACCTCACCCCCGTGTGGCTGCTCGACCACGTCGTCGACGGAACGGCGGTCGTGCCCGCCACGGCGATCCTGGAACTGGTGCTGTACGCGGGGGAGCGGGCCGGCTGCGGCACCGTCGACGACCTGGTCCTGCACACGGTGATGCGCCTGCCGGAGACTCGGCGCGCCGAGATCGTCGTACGTCCCGGGACCGACGGCGTACGGCCGTTCGAAGTGCACGCGAACGGCGTCCTCTGTGCCAGCGGCCGGCTGGACTCCCGCCCCGTGCCGCCGGTGGACATCGGCCCGTGGCCCCCGCCGGAGGCCGAGGAGCTCGACGTCGACCACGCCGAGTACGGACCGGCGTTCCGCGGGCTGTCCAGGGTGTGGCGCCGCGGCGACGACCTCTTCGGCGAGGTGCGCGGGGACTTCCCGGACGCGGGGCGCTTCGCGCTCCACCCCGCCCTGTTCGACGCGGCGCTGCACCCGGCGCGGCTGCTCGGCGGGGGAGTGCCGTTCGCCCTGCGCGGGGTGCACCTGCTGGCGCGGGGGGCCACGGGGCTGCGGGTCCGCATCCGCGACGGGCGGATCGCCGTCGCCGACCACGAGGGCCGGCCGGTGGCCTGCGTCGAATCACTCACCGTGCGCGCGCTCGGGCCCCGTTCGACGAGCATCCCTCCGGCCGGCACCGGTCCGCTCGGTACCGGCTCGACCGGACCGCGTCCGACCGGACCGCGTCCGACCGGCCACCTCGTGCCGGGGGCCGGCCGGGGCGCGCTGTTCCGCCCGGAGTGGCAGCGGACCCCGGGCCGGCCGCACGGTCGGGTCCACGAGGTGCGGCCCGGCGACGCCCCCGCCGCCCTGGCGCTCGCACTGCGGGAACTGCAGGCCGACCACGAGCACCTCACCGTCCTGGTACGGCCGGGAGATCCGGCCGGAGCGGCGGTGGCCGGCCTGGTGCGGGTCGCGCAGACGGAGCACCCGGGCCGGTTCACCCTGGCCGAACTCGGCGACGGGCAGACCGACATGGTGGCCGAACGCGCGGACCTGGTCCCCGTGCCGGGCGGCACCTTCACCTGGCGCGGCACCGTGCTGGTCACCGGCGGCGGCGCACTGGGCCGGGCGGTCGCCGAGCACCTGCGGGGCAGGGGAGTGCGTGTCGTCGTCGCCTGCCGCAGCGGCGAGACGCGCCTGGACGTCACCGACCGGGCGGCGCTGGCCGCACTGGTCGACTCCATCGAGGACCTGCGGGCCGTCGTGCACACCGCCGGGGTGCTCGACGACGGCGTCCTGACATCGATGACCCCGGCCCGCCTGGCGACGGTGTGGCGCCCCAAGGCCGAAGCCGCCTGGCAGCTGCACGAGTTGACCGCACACCGGGACCTGGACGCCTTCGTGCTGTTCTCCTCGGCGTCCGGTGTGCTCGGCCACGCCGGGCAGGCCAACTACGCGGCGGCCAACAGCTCTCTCGACGAACTCGCCCGCCACCGGCGGCGGTTGGGCCTCCCCGCGCTCTCCCTGGCCTGGGGCCCCTGGACGATCGGCATGATGGCCGACCGGACGGCAGCCGCCGGCCTGCTGCCCCTCGCGCCCGCCGAGGGCCTGGCACTCCTGGAGGCGGCACTGGGCACCGACGAACCCGTCCTGGTGCCGATCGCCTTCGACCACCCGAACCGTCCGAACGAGCCCGAGCATCCCCACCACCCATACCGATCGCACCGTCCGGAACCGCGGAGCACACCGGACCCGCGGAGCACACCGGACCCGCGGAGCACACCGGAACCGCGGAGCACAGCGGAACCGCGGAGCACACCGGAACCGACCCCGCCGGCCGGCACCCTGGAGATGGTGTGCGCCGAGGTCGCCGCCGTCCTCAGCTACCCGGACGTGGACCCGGACACCCCGATCCCCGACCTCGGCTTCGACTCGCTGACCTCCATCGAACTGCGCAACCGACTGGAGGAACGGACCGGCCTGCGCCTCCCCGCCACGGTGGTGTTCGACGCCGCCACGCCCAGGGCCCTCGCCGAGCAGCTGCGCCCACCGCCGGCCCCGGGGACGCTCACGTACCTGTACCGCACACTGTGCGAGCTGGGCCGGCCCCGGGAGGCCATGCACCTGCTCGTCTCCGCCTCCTGGGCGCTGCCGTCGGCGGCGACCCTCCCGTCGGTCGCCCCGCAGCGGCTCAGCGCCGGCGAAGGCCCGGCCGTCGTCTGCTTCCCCGCTCTCGCCTCTCCGCCCGGGGAGTACGCCCTCCTCGCCCGGCACCTGCCCGGCCTGTGGCTGCTCCCGCACCCGGGGTACGACGGCGGTCCCGTCCCCGAGGACGTGGAGAGCCTCGTCCGGACGCACGCCGCCTCGATCGGGCTGCTCGACCGCCCGGTCGTGCTCCTGGGCCGCTCCACCGGCGGGCTGGTCGCCCGAGCCGTCGCGGAACGCGTCGGCGCCGAGGCGGTGGTCCTGCTCGACACCCACCCCGTACGCGACGAGGGCCGGCTCGCCGAACTGGCCGTCCGCAGCGCCACCAGGCTCGACGAGCCCGCCCTCGCCGCCATGGGTGCCTACGCCCGCATCTTCCTCGACCGCCAGGAGCCGGAGCCGACCGTCCCGACCCTGCACCTGCGCGTCGGCGACGTGCCGGGCGACCACTACTCCATCCTCGACGAGCACGTGAGCACGACGGCGAAGGCCGTCCGGGAGTGGCTCGCCCGGACCCTGCCGACCGAGCCGGAATGACCGGACGCCCGTCGGCGTGCAGCCCCGGACCGAACCGACCCCCGCCGAACCGCCCCGGACCCGGGCCGGCCTGAACCCGGGCCGGCCTGAACCCGGCCCGAACCCGACCCGGACCGGTCCGGGCCGCCGGCTGGCGCACCGCCGTGCAAAACCGGATGCCCGGGCCGCGTCCGTCGGGCACAATCGGCGCCGATGCCTCACCTGACTGCCGACCGGCTGCTCGCCGCCGTCGAACCACTGCCCCACTCGCTCCGGCTGCGCGAGGCGGCCCGTACCGCCGCCGCCCTCGCCCCCTCCGACCTGACGGCCCTGCTCGCCGAGCTGGACGGCCGCGGCCCGTACGAACGCCGACTCGCCGCGCTGGCCGCCCTCGCCGGACGGCAGGCGCGCCATCTGATCGACCGGATCGACGACCCCGACCCCGTCGTGCGGCGCTACGCGCACCGGGCGATCGGGGAGTTGCCGTTCCCGGACGGCGACCTCGAGGCCGCGATGCTCACCGCCCCGAAGGCGGTCCGTGACGAGCTGGCCCGCGCCGTCCTGCGGGCCGGGCGCACAGCGGTGGCCGAGCGGCTGGTGCCGGTCGTCCGCGAGCGCTGGGGCGCCGCCGAGGCGGCTCGGCTGCTGCCGGTCTGCTCGGCCGAGGTCGTCGCCGCCGAACTGCCCGCGCTGGCCCACGCGATCGCCTTCTCCACCTCGCTCGGACACCGTCACCCGGGCGCGGTGCTGGACGAGGCCGAGCGTCAACTCGCCGACCTGCCCTACGGCTTGAGGAGCGCCTTCTGGCAGCGGCACGCCCTCGGCCTGGCCGCCGCCGCCGGCCGCGAACCGGCCCGGATGCTGGAGCTGCTGGAGCGCCACCCCGTGGCCGGCCTGCCCGGCCCGCTGCGCGACCGGCTCGCCGGCCTCGCCGCCGTCTCCGCCGAGCGGACGGTCCGCCTGCTGCTCGCGATCGACCGGCACCGCCACGAGCCGCCGCTGCGCGCCGGCGTGGCCCGTCGGCTGGCCGCGGCCCGGCCGGACGGACTCGCCGCGCTCGCGCACCGCCACCACGGGAGCCACCTCGCGCTGCTGCGGCAGCTGCCCCTGGCCCGGCGGGCCGCCTTCTACGACGAGGTGGCGGCGCAGCCCGGGCCGTACCGCTCCTGGTACTCCGTCGAGGTCCTCGCCGTGCTGCCCGCGAAGGAGCGGCACGTGCGGGCGCGGGCCCGGTTGGCGGCGGACAGCGAGGACGTCGTCCCGCTCGTCCTGCTGCCGGTCGCCGAGGCCCGGCCGGGGCTGCTGGCCGAGACCCGCGTGGCCGACGCCTGGGACCGGGGCTGGGCCTGGGCACAGCTGGTCCGGCAGGCCGCACTCTCCGGCGAACCGGGCGCCCTGCCCGAGGCGCTCGAACTGCTCACCCGACTGCGCAACGAGCAGGACCCGGTCCGCGGCACGGCGCTGGAGGAGGTCGCGGACGTGCCGCCGCGGCTCTTCGACGACGCCACCGCCGGCCCGCTGGAGCGGCTCACCGAGGACGCCCTGGCCGCCCGGGACTGTTCGGCGCGCACGCGCACCGCACTCGGCCGCCTGGCCGGCGCCGTCCTCGGCGAGCACGTGGGCGGGCCGGCCCGCGAACTGCTCGCCTGGGCCGTTCGCACCCTCGAACGGACCGACGGCGCCGGCCTCACCGTCCCGCCCCGGCGCGAGGCGGCGGTGGTCGACGCGCTGTGGGCCGCCCTGGACCGCTCGGCCCGATCCCGTGACGCCGCACTGCTGTTCGCGCTGGCCGGGACGCTCGGCGACCGGGCACGACGTGCTCCCGCCCTCGCCGAACTCCTGGAGCGCGTCCTGCACTCGGGCGGCGACCGTGCCGTCGAACGGGCCGCCGCACCGCTGCTGCGCGACCCCGCCACCGGCGGCGAACGCGTGGCCCGGCTGCTCGCGCTCAGGCCGTCGGCCGTCACCCTGGCCCCGGTGCGGGCCGTCCTGACCCGGATCCGCACCGATCTGCTCGGGCCCCTGCTCGACACCCCCCTGACCGCGACCGACCTGGCCGACGCGGACCGCTGGCTCCCCGCACAGCAGCACGCGGCCGCCGAACAGCTCGCCCGCACGGTCGGCGACCCGAACCGGGCCCTGGCCGAGCGTGCCGCCGCCCTGCGCGCCGCGGCACAGATCCCCGTCCACGGCGAGGCCCTGCTGCGCCGGTACGCGGGCTCCGCCGACACCGTCCTCGCCGAGGCCGCGCTCGCCGCGCTGCCCTGGACCGAGCGCCCCGCCGGGGCGCTGACCGAACTGCTGTCCCACGCCGCCGACGACCGCGCCCGGGTCGCCCTCCACGCGGCCGGCCGTGCCGCCCGGTTCGCGCGGAGCTCCGAACTGGGCCCCGCGCTGCGGCGGATCGCGCTCGATCCGGCGGCCAAGGTGACCAGCCGCAAGCAGGCCGTCCGGCTCGCCGCCGCGCACTTGGTCCTGGACGAGGCGGCCGCCCTGCTGCGCGAGGTGTACACCGCGCCGGGGCAGCACCACGACGTCCGCGCCGCGGTGCCGGCGACGGTCGGTGACCGGATCGCCGACCTGCCGCTGTGGGACGTGCTCACCGACGCGGCCGACGGGCCGGAGGGACTGCGGAAGGCACTGGTCCTGCACCTGAGCGGGGAACGGACAGCCGCGGAGCACCGCCCGGCGTTCGCCGGCCTGATGGCCCGGCTGGCGGTCGACGCCGACCTCCTCACCGCCTCACCCGCCCAGGGGCAGCTCGTCTCCTGGGGCCGGTACGCGCCGGAGGCGGTGCGGGCACTCGTCCCGCTGGTGACCGACCTCGCCGAGCAGGACCGCTGCCGGGGAGCGGCCCGCGCGCTGACCGGGACGGCCCTGTCGGACGCCCCGCACCCGCTCGGCGGCTGCGCGCCGGGCAGCGTCCTGGCGGACGCCCTGACCGCCTTGATCGAGACCCTGCGCGCCGGGGAACCGGCGTTTCCCGGCCGCGACCAGCCGGCCCGGCGGCGGATCGACGCGCTCACCGGCTGGATGTGGAGCCCGAACGCCACCGAGCGGGCCGTCCGCGCCACCCGGCGGGAGGTCGCCGCGATTCTGCTCACCGAACCCGCGCTGCTGCCCGAGGCCAGCCGCCAACTGGTCGAGGCGCTCGACCTCGACGCACCGGACCTGGGCGAGCGCGCCGCCGAGCTGGCCGTCCTGGTCGCCGACCGTCCGGTGCTGGCGGTGGCCGCCGCCGACGCACTGAACCGCCAGGGCAACGGACGACGGGAGGCACCGGAGCACGCGCTGGCGGCCGCCCGCCGACTGGCCGCCGACGACGGACTCGCGCCCGGCCTGTTCGCCGTCGCACTGACGAACACGGGGGCGCAGCTCGGCTGGCCCGCCGAGTGGCGGGAGGTGCTGCACGTGCTGCGCCGCCACCCGCGGCCGGACGTCCGGGACGCCGCGCTCGCGGTGTTCACCGACCCTGCGTGAGCGGACCGTTGCGTGAGTGGACCCCTGCGTGAGTGGACCCCTGGGGACCGGCCCGTGGCCGCTCCCGCCCCCCGATACGCAGGGTGAGCCGGAACAAGGTCCGCGACGACGGTGTTCCACCGTCAACGGGCACGGCTCTGCCCGGCGTCCACGCCGCGGCGGTAGGGAGGCCGGTATGGCACTGCAGGGCACCGGATTCGGGCCGGCGGACGGCTCGCGTTATCTGCCGATCGCCGAGCACGGCCTGATCGGCGATCTCCGGTCCGCCGCGCTGGTGGGGACCGACGGCACGATCGACTGGTACTGCTGCCCGCGTTTCGACGCCCCCAGCGTCTTCGCGTCCATCCTCGACGCCGACCGGGGCGGGTCGTTCGAGCTGGCCGCCGATGTGCCGACGCGCACCCGGCAGTTCTACTTCCCCGACACCAACGTCCTGATCACCCGGTTCTTCGCCACCGACGGGGTGGCGGAGATCCAGGACTTCATGCCGGTCGTGGACGAGTCGCGCGAGGCCGGTCGGCACCGGCTGATCCGGCGGGTGGTCTGCGCCCGGGGAACGCTTCCGTTCCGGGCGCGGGTGGCTCCCCGTTTCGACTACGGATCCCAACCGCACACCGTGAGTGTCCGGGCCCACGAGGCCGTCTTCGAGTCCCCCTCGATGGCGCTCGCGCTGACGGCCACCGTGCCGCTCGAACGCGAGGGCGTGGACGTGGGGTCGCACTTCAAGCTCCTCGAAGGCGAGTCGGCGGTGTTCGCCCTCGACCGGGTCGGCGGCGACCTGGCCCCGCGGGCGTGTCCCCGGGCCGAGGCGGAGGAGCAGTTCGAGGCGACGGTGCGGTTCTGGCGCCGCTGGCTGGCCGGGTCCCGCTACCACGGGCGGTGGCGCGAGATGGTGCACCGCTCCGCGCTGGTGCTGAAACTGCTCACCTACGCGCCGACCGGTGCGATCGTGGCCGCGCCGACGACGAGCCTGCCCGAGCGGATCGGCGGCGAGCGCAACTGGGACTACCGGTACGTGTGGGTCCGGGACGCGGCCTTCTGCGTCTACGCCATGCTCCGGCTGGGCTTCACCGCGGAGGCCGAGGCCTTCATGGGCTTCCTCTCCGACCGGGGCATCCTGCGGGGCGGCGCCGGCGCCACGGGACCGCTGCAGATCATGTACGGGATCGACGGGCGCGGCGACCTGCCCGAGCGCGAACTGTCCCACCTGGAGGGATACCTGGGCTCCGCCCCGGTGCGGGTGGGGAACGCGGCCACCGGCCAGCTCCAGCTGGACATCTACGGAGCGCTGATCGACTCCGTCTACCTGTACGACAAGTGGGGACGGCCGATCAGCAGCGATCACTGGGACGAGGTCGGTGCCGTGGTGGACTGGCTCTGCGACCACTGGGACCAGCCCGACGAAGGCGTCTGGGAGACCCGGGGCGGCCGGAAGGACTTCCTGTACTCACGGCTGATGTGCTGGGTGGCGATCGAGCGGGCCATCAGGCTGGCGAACCGGCGCGGGCTGCCGGCGGACCTCCCGCGCTGGCAGCGGAGCCGGGACGCGATCTACCGGCAGATCATGCGACGCGGCTGGTCGGCCGACCGCAGGGCGTTCGCCCAGACCCTGGGCGGCGACGTCCTCGACGCCTCCGTGCTGATGATGCCGCTGGCCAAGTTCATCTCGCCGAGCGACCCCAAGTGGCTGGCGACCCTGGACGCGCTGAGCGCGGAACTCGTCTCCGACTCGCTGGTCTACCGCTACGACCCGGAGGCCAGCCCGGACGGTCTGCGCGGGGCCGAGGGTACTTTCTCGATCTGCTCGTTCTGGTACGTCGAGGCCCTCGCCCGCGCCGGACGCGTGGAGGAGGCCCGGCTGGCCTTCGAGAAGATGCTCACCTATGCCAACCACCTCGGCCTGTACGCCGAGGAGATCGGGCCGACCGGTGAGCAGCTCGGCAACTTCCCGCAGGCCTTCACCCATCTCGCGCTGATCAGCGCCGCGTTCAACCTGGACCGCACGCTCGGTTGACGAATGCGGCGTCCCGTCCGGAACGGCGGACATTCGGCGCGGCGGGAAGCCCGGAATTCGGGGGAATGATTCGATCCACTTGTCGGCATTGCCGACGGGTGAGGTGGGCGAGTATGCGGCCCTTCGAGGTCCTGCAGTCGTTCAGGAATCAACACTTCCGGAAATCCCCGATTGCCCGTCATGCGCCCGCCTTCTCGGCCTGTGACCTTTGCCACAGCTTTATGCGGAGTCGTGGCTTCCTTGACGGGATTCTTATGGCCGGATCGATGCATGATGGCCAGATGTCGCATGATCATTCGTCAAACGTTCATACCCAATGGCAGTGTGGGCGTGGTCGTACCCGACCCTTCTGCAACAGGTGTGCACGGATCGTGTACACGATGACGAATGGCTGAACTCTGTGCGCATGACCCGTTCGGATCGCAACGACGCGACCACGCGGCCCCGCTTCTTGGACGAAAAGCTCACCCTTGAGGAGTTCTCCGAGCTCGCCGGCCAGGTCGGCGGCTATCCCTATGTGAAGATCGTGCTCGACTGCGACGAGTCGGTGCTTCACTTCATCGACAGTGCCGACGGCACTCTCCATGTCCGCTACATCGCGTGCGAGATCCTCGGCATGTCGATCGACGAACTCGCCGGCAGGCTCGATTCGTTCAACGACGACGTCTACCGGAATCCCGACCGCCGCTTCTATCTCGGCACGCTCGCCCGCCATACCGGCCGCGCCGGCCGGTCCACGGAAAGCGGCCACGAGGCCGAGGATTTCCTGTCCCTGGAAACGGTCGACGTCGACACCATGTCCCAGGACATGCTGCGCTTCTTCTATCACCGGGTGCGCGAGCACGTCGATCCTTCGCTGCGGCTGGTCCTGAAGCCGGCCGGCCACCAGCAGGAGGGCTACCTCGCCGGAATTCCGGAGAGCGAGATTCCGCGCATCCTGTCCCACGAGCTCTATTCCGTGGCCTCGTTCGTGCCGCTGAACCCCGGGGAGACCCAGGGACGGCTGCGGGTGTTCCGCTCGGAGGAGGAGTACCGGGCCGAGGCCGAACCGCTGGAGTGGCACGACATCGTGGTGATGCCCCGGGTGCCGGAGGACATCCCCCGGGTGTCCGGCATCATCCACACCGAGCACACCACGCCGCTCTCCCACATCAACGTGATGGCCGCCGGGTGGCGGATCCCCAACGCCGTCGGCATCGGCGCCGTCGAACGGATCGACCGCGCCGGGCTGGACGGCCAGTGGGTGCGCTACCGGGTCGAGGCCGAGGGCGGGGACCTCCTCCTCGAGGCCGCCCGGCCGGAGGACCGCGGTGGCGACGGGGGCTGCGAGAGCCCTGCGGACTGCGAGGGTCACGGCAGCGGCGAGGGCCGCGAGGGCCACGGGGGAGTCCGGCCAACTCCGCCGGCCGATCACATCGTCGTCGACCGGCCCGACCTCACGCCCACGCCGATCACCCCGCTGTCCGAACTGCGCGCGGGGGACCACGTCCGGTTCGGCACCAAGGCCGCCAACCTCGGTGAACTCACCCACCTGCTGCAGCACGGCTCTCCCCGCTGGCTCGGCTTCTACCAGGTGCCCCGGCCGCCCCGGGCCGACCTGCTGCGCTACCTGGCCAGGCAGCTCGGCCTCCCGGAGGACGCGGACGGGGCCGAGCTGAACGCCGCCGCGCAGCTCCTGGTGAAGGAGTTCGCCGAGGTGCCGCGCGGGATCGTGCTGCCGTTCTCCCTCCAGCAGCGCTTCCTCGACTCCTCGGCGGAGCTCCGGGACGCCGTCGACCGGCTGGACTCCCTTCTCCGGGAGGGGACTTCGCCCCAGGAGGGGACGCCACCCCGGGAGGGGGCTTCGCGCCGGGCGTCGCTCCACACGGAGACGCCGCGGATCGAGGAACTCTGCCTCGATGTGCAGCGGCTGATCCGCAGCACCCCGCTGCCCGACCCGATCCGCGCCGAGGTCGACCGGGCGATCGACCGCCACCTGTACGGCGCCACCGTCCAGGTCGTCCGCAGCTCCTCCAACGCCGAGGACCTGTCCGGCTTCTCCGCCGCCGGACTCTACGAATCGGTGGCGCACGTCAGCGGCACGGGCGCGGTCCTCGACGCCGTCCGGGAGGTCTGGGCCTCGCTGTTCTCGCCGCGTGCGGTGCTGCTGCGGCGCCAGGCGGGCATCGCCCTGGACCACTGCCGGATGGGCGTGGTCGTCCAGGAACAGGTCGGATCCACCGTCGGCGGCGTCCTGGTCACCTGCAACCCGCTGAGCCCGCAGGACTTCCGCGACGTCTACCTCAACATCTCGCCGTGCTCGGTGGCCGACGTGGTGACCGGCCGGGGCGCACCGCTCCAGTACCTGTGCAACACCATGGAGGGCGGAAGCCGGACGGTCTCGCTGGGCACCGCCGCCACCGACCTGGACGCCGCGACCAAGGACCTCGTGCGCCGACTGGCCCTGATCAGCAGGCTGTTGCAGTCGCACTTCTCGCCCGACGAGACGTACGGGGCCCCGGTCGACATCGAGTGGGCGATCGAGGGCGACCGGGTCAGCCTGCTGCAGCTGCGCCCCTTCCGCACCGCCGGCTGACGCTGCCGGAGCACCGCACCGGCCCGGCCCGGCGTGCCGCGGCCCGGCCTGTCATGGGCCGACGCGCCGCGGGCAGACCTGCCGCGGACCGGTACGGCGTGGCTCCGGCACGCCCGCGAACGATTGAACTTCCTTCAGGAGTAAGTACGTTGAACAAGATTCTGTACGTCTACGTCAAGGGCGGCGCCCCGCTGGAGTACGCCTTCCCGAGGATCGCCGCCTGCGGCGAGCTGCACGTCCTCGCGCTGGCGCCGCTGCCCACGTCCGGGGAGGACGTGTGGCGGCCCAGCTGTACCAGCATCGAGCTGGTGCCCGAGGCGCCGCGCGGCGACGAACTGGTCGAGCTGATCGTGGAGTACGCGAAGGCCATCGGGGCCGACGCGCTGCTGACCCTCTCGGAGTTCGCGGTCCTGGCCGTCGCGCACGCCGCGAGCCGTCTCCACCTGGCCGGTCCGGGGGAGGGGATCGTCCGCGCCAGGGACAAGCGGCTGATGCGGGAGGCCTGGGCCGCCGCCGGGGTGCCGATACCCGCGTTCCGCCGGGTCGACAGCCTCGGGGACCTGACCTCCGCACTGGCCGAACTCGAAACCCCGCTGCTGCTCAAGCCGGCCTGGGGCGCCGGGTCGGTCGCCCAGATCGTGCTGGACTCGGTCGAGGAGGCCGCCCCGGCATGGGCCGGGATCGAGAGCGGACTGCGGGCGGGCAGCCAGGTCGGCATGAACGAGCTGTACGCCGAGGACACCGACCGGGACCGCCTGGTCGAGACGATCGCCCAGGGCTCCACCGAGGGCTGGTACCAGGAGCCCGGCTACGGCGACTACGTCAGCGTGGAGGGGATCGTCGCGGACGGCGTCTACCGTCCGCTGGCCATGACCGCCAAGCTGCCGACCGTGCCGTCCTTCGTCGAGGTGGCCAGCACCTCGCCCTCCGTCCTGCCGGTGCCGCTGCAGCGCCGGATCGAGGAGGTGTCGCGGCAGGCCGTCGACGCGCTCGGGCTGGAGAACTGCGGCACTCACACCGAGCTGAAGCTGATGAAGGACGGCGAGCTGGTGGTCATCGAGACCGCGGCCAGGTTCGGCGGCCTGCTGACGACCAGGCAGGTCCACGAGGTCTTCGGGCTCGACCCGATCGGCATGCTGGTCCGGCAACTGCTCGGCGAGCGGGTGGACTACCCGGCGGCCATGCTCACCGACGGGGTCAGGGCCGCCGCGTCGCTGGCCGTCGTCCCGGCCGACGCGTCGGGAGCGCCCTGGCGGAGCAGCCCGGTCTGGAACCCGCAGGCCGTGGACTGGCAGAGCCTGCTCTCCCCGGGCAGCACCATCGAGGCCGTACCCGCCTTCGCGATGCCCGCGGGCCGGACGGTCCCCGCCTTCGACCCGTCCGCGGGGTCGCGCAACTGGCTCGGGGTCTACCTGCTGAGCGCCGTCGACGCCGCCACCCTGCAGCGCGACTGCAACGCCGTGCTGAACGGCATGGAAGCCGCCCTGCACCGGGCCGCCTCCTGAACCCCGCCAACCCCCTCGTCCCCAACTCCCATCCCTCCGAGCGAGGTTCCTCCATGCGCGTACTGTTCGCCGGCGTACCCGGCATCGGCCATCTCTTCCCGCTGGTCCCGCTGGCCAGGGCGATGCACGAGCTCGGCCACGAGGTCGCGATGGCCTCGATGGACGGTGGCGAAGACGTCGCCGGGGCCGGTCTGCCGTACCTGCCCATCGCGCCGGGGCTCGACTGGCGCAAGGTGATCAGGGAGGCCGGCCGCACCCAGCGGCCCGACCTGATGCAGCGGGTGGTCGAGAGCAATTCGGCCGATCGCGAGGCGTTCGTCCCGCTGGCCGCCCTCGTCAACAACCGGGTGGCCGACGACGTGGTCGAGCTCGCCGCGCGGTGGCGGCCGGACCTGGTGGTGTACGACTACCAGTTCCCGGTGGCCCTGCTCGCGGCGACCCGCCTTGGCGTGCCCGCGGTCCAGCACGACCTCGGGTTCGTCCGCACCCCGAAGCTGCGCGCGCTGATGCTCGCGGAGATGGCGGACACCTTCGCCCGGCACGGAATCGACCGGCTGCCCGAGCCGGCCGACGTCATCGACCTCGCGCCACCGAGCATGGCCGGGGACGAGCGGTACGGCTGCTCGATGCGGCCCGTCGCCTACAACGGCGAAGGCGACCTCCCCGCCGACCTGGCCGTGCCCGCCCACCGCCCGCGCGTGGCGGTGACGCTGGGCACCGTTCCGCCCAAGACGGACGGCCTGACCAGGATCGAGCGGGTGATCGAGGCAGCGGCCGACATCGACGCGGAGTTCGTGCTGGCGACCGGAGACCTCGACCTCAGCACGCTCGACACCCTGCCGGACAACGTCCGCGCCTACGGCTGGGTCCCGTGGCGGGCGCTGCTGGAGACCTGCGCGGCCGCCATCCACCACGGCGGCAGCAGCACCGCCCTCGGCGCACTGGACGCGGGCATCCCGCAACTCGTCCTCCCCGACGGCTCCGACCGCTTCATCAACGCGGACGCGGTACGGGACCGGGGCGCCGGCCTCCGCGCCGCCGCCGAGGACATCGGCCCGGCCCTGCTCACCCGGCTGCTCACCGACACCGGGCTCACCCGGGCCGCGCGAGAGGTCAGCGCCGAGATCGCGGCCATGCCGAGCCCGCTGGCAGTCGCGAAACGCCTCACCGGCCTCACTGGAATCGGGGGCCCCACCGGAACCGCGGGCTGAGGCAACCGCCGGCCGTCGTGCACCGTCCCAGGGGCCGGAAAGGACCACCGGGCCGCACGGGACCCACCGTGGAAAGGAAGGAGCCCCGCCGGATTCCCCGGCGGGGCTCCTTCGCCTGCCGGGCCGCCCCGGGGATCCCCTCCTCGCCGCGATCGACCCGGTCATCGCCGGCCGGGCGGTGAAGTGGCTGCGCAACCGGGCCCCGGCCGTGGCGGTGGACCAGCCCTGGTTCATGGCGGTCAACTTCGTCAATCCGCACGACATCATGAGCTTCGACTCCGGCGGCTCGTCCCGGGTCCGGCTCCCGTTCGGCCTCGCCCACGCCGTCGTGACCAAGCCGGCCCCCGACATCCCGGTGTACCGGCGCCGCTGGGACTTCGACCTGCCCGCCAGCCTGCGCGACGACCTGTCCGGCGCGGCTCCGGCGGTGGCCGAGTTCGCGCGGATGCTCGACACCGTCTTCGGCCCGGTCGCCGACGACCGGCACTGGTACGACGGCCTGAACTTCTACCTCAACGCGATCCGCGACGTGGACCGCAGCATCGAACTGGTCCTCGACGCGCTGGAGGCCTCCGGGCAGGCCGACCGCACCGTCGTCCTCTTCACGTCCGACCACGGGGAGATGGCAGGCTCCCACGGGCTGCGCCAGAAGGGCGGTCTGGTCTACGACGAGAACCTCCACGTCCCCTTCGTCCTCAGCCACCCCGACTTCCCGCGCGGGGCGCGCACCGAGGCCCTCGGCTCCGCCGTCGACATCGCCCCGACCCTGCTGGAGTTCGCCGGCGTCGACCCGTCCGAGCTGGCCACCCGCCACCCGGCCCTCAAGGGCCGCTCCCTGCGCCCGGTGCTCGAAGGCGGCACCGTCCGCGACGGCGTGCTCACCGCCATCGAGTCGGTCACCGCCCTGGACGCCTCCTTCTGGTTCGAGTTCGCCGACCCCGAGGCGCCCCAGCGGATCCAGTCCGGTGACCTGCGGCCGGACTGGAGCAAGCGCGGGTTCCTGCGCGGCTACACCGACATCCGGTACACCTTCGGCCGCTACTTCTCCCCGCTCGACCCGAACCGACCGACCAGCCCCGAGGCCCTGTACGCGCAGAACGACGTCGTCCTGTACGACCGCGCCGAGGACCCCACCGAGACGTGCAACCTCGCCGCAGACCCGGCCCACCGCGAACTGGTCGCCCGCTACAGCACCCTGCTGGAGGACCTGATCACCGCCGAGATCGGCACCGACACCCGCGCCTGGGTCACCGAGCGCCCCCGCCTGCTCGGCTGGCCCACCTGGCAGGGCGACGACGACCGGCCCGCGGCGGTCGCAGCCCCGGCCCGACGCTGACCCGCCGGCCCGACACCGACCCGCGTCGCCCGCGCGGGACTGCGGCCGCCGACCCGGCCTCCACCCGGCCCGGAGGAAAACCGGGAGCCGTTAGGCGTCCACCGCGACACAATCACGGGATGATCGGCAAGCAGATCACCCATCGCACCGCGGACGGCGTCCGCATACCCGGAACCTGGCGGCACGCCTTCATCCACAACGGCGGCCGCTACTTCCTCACCGACCTCTTCATCTACGCCGACGGGCTCATCGACTGCTGGGAACTCGTCACGGTCGAGGAGTTCGAGGAGAAGCTGCGCACCGGCTGGGTGGCCACCACCCTCCCGGAGGGCGGGGAGGCCTCCGCGCACGACCTGGCGGACTGGAAGTTCGGCGAGCCGGAGAGTTGGCTGACACCCGAGCTGCTGCTCGCCGAAATCCGCGACACCATCGACCAGTTGAACGGGCGCCCCGACTCGACCGACCGCTGCCTCGCCGCCGTCGACACCTTCCTCGCCGACCGGACCGAGGAGAACCGGGCCGCGGCCCGCGCCGCCTTCCTGGCCGTCCCGGAGTCGCAGCGCCGCTACGCCCTGGGCGACATGGACAGCAAGGACCGGCCACTGCGGATCCTGGTGGCCGGGCCCGGCGGCCGGACCTACCTGTCGTTCGACGGAACGGTCACGCAGGAGGACTACGACGGCGCCCTCGCGTACTTCGAGGAGCGGGCCCGCCGGCAGGCCGAGCGGCCCACCCGTGTCCCGGCGGACGGACCGGCGGCCCCGCACGCCCCGGCGGTCCAGCTCTACCAGTGGTACCCGGGGGAGCCGGTGGAGGACCCCGGCAAGCGCGGCCTGCGCAACGACTACCCCGCCCCGATCACCGTGGCGGACGTGACCTACCCCTCCGTCGCCCATGCCTACTGGGCCCTGTCGGCGGCCCGGCCCGAGGTCCGGGCGGCGATCGCGACGGCGGACGACTCCGCGGCGGCACGCAGGCTCGCGGCCGGGGCGCCGCGCCGCGAGGGCTGGGAGCACGCCCGGACCGCCGTCATGACGCGTCTGCTGCGCGCGAAGTACGACCAGCATCCCGAGCTGGCCGAGATCCTCCTGGCGACGGACGACGCCACCGTGATCTACGACGACATGGCCTCGGACTTCTGGGGCGACAACGCCGGCCGGGGCCGCAACTGGACGGGCCGCCTCCTCGAACTCGTCCGTTCCGAACTGCATGTGCGGCGGGCCGGAGTCCCGGGGCTGTGAGCGGGTCGGGCGAGCGGCTCCCGGGAGGCGGGGAGGCCAGGGAGGCCCGGGAGGCCGCCTCCACCGTTGGTGGAAGCGGCCTCCCCGGTCCGTCATCCCGTGATTACGAAGAGGTGAACCGGGGCCCCTTCAAGCAGTTCTGACGAATCGTCAGGCGACCGGAAGGCGCGGGGTGCGCGGCGGTTCCGTGCGGCGGTGCCCGGTCGTCTCGAAGGCGGCGGCGAGTTGGAGCAGCAGGTTGTCGTCGTAGGCGCGGCCCGCGAAGGTCAGCCCCACCGGCATGCCGATGTCGGTCATGGTGCCCATCGGCACGGTCACGGTCGGGATGCCGAGGTGGCGCGGGACGAGATTGCCGTTCGCGACCCACACGCCGTTGCGCCAGCCGAGGTCGGCGGAGGCCTCGTTCACGTCCATGTCGGCCGGGCCGACGTCGGCGACGGCGGGGAAGACCACGGCGTCCAGGCCGAGTCCGTCCATCCACTGCTCCAGGTCGATCCTGCGGGTCTCCTCCAGGCCGCGCAGGCCCTCCTCGAGGTGCGGCATGTCGGTGAAGGACGCGTACGGGCGCTCGCGGACGAAGCGCGGGTAGTCGCCGATCGTGTCGTCGAAGCCGGCGTAGCGGTCGGGGAGTTCGCCCTGGTGCTTGGGGAAGATGCGGTCGCCGTCGACCTCGGTCAGGGTGGCGAGCCGCGGGTCGCCGTTGGCGCGCAGGAAGTCGTCCCATGCCCAGGCGGACAGGTCCTCGATCTCGACGGCGAGGAAGTCGCGGCCGACCAGGCCGCGGGTGGGCAGCGAGGGTGCGCCGGGGCGGTCGGACTCGTAGTTGGTCACCACGGGGAAGTCGACCTCGACGACCTCGGCGCCCGCGGCCTCAAGGTCGCGGCGGGCGGCCTGCCACAGGGCGATGACCGAGGCGCGGGTGTCGATCCGCTGCCCGGTCTGGCCGCCGATGCCGCCGTCGGGGTTGGTCCCGGCGTCGGGGTCGGCGTTGATGTACATCGCGGGCACGCCGACGCGCTTGCCGGCGAGCGTCGCGCGCGCCGCCGCCGCGTCCGCCGGGGCCAGTGCCGGGTAGGAGGCCGGACGGACCCGGGACGGCGCGGGGAGTCGCACCCAGGGCTGGGACCGCCACAGGTCGCCGCGGGTGTCCGGGTCGTCGGCGACGACGACGTCGAGCAGTTCGAGGAGGTCGGCCATGGTGCGGGTGTGCGGGACCACGACGTCCATGGTCGGTACGAGCGGCCAGTTGCCGCGCACCGAGATCACGCCGCGGCTGGGGGTGTAGGCGCACAGGGCGTTGTACGAGGCGGGCGCCCGGCCCGAGGACCAGGTCTCCTCGCCGAGGCCGAACGCGCCGAACGAGGCCGCCGTGGCGGTGCCCGAGCCGTTCGACGAGCCGGAGCCGTACGCGCTGGTCAGCCAGTCGGCGCTGTAGGGGCTCTCGGCGCGGCCGTAGACGCCGCGCTGCATGCCGCCGTTCGCCATCGGGGGCATGTTGGTCAGGCCGATGAGCACGGCACCGGCGGCGCGCAGCCGCTCGATGGCGAAGGCGTCGCGCTGGGCGACGAGGTGTTCGAACGCCGGCGAGCCGGCGGCGGCGGTCAGGCCCTTGGCGAGGTAGCTGTCCTTCGCGGTGTAGGGGATGCCGTCGAGGGGGCCGAGCGTCTCGCCGCGGGCGCGGCGGGCGTCGGAGGCCTCGGCGTCGGTGCGGGCGTCCGGATTCATCACGACGAGTGAGTTGAGTGCCGTGGTGGTGCCGGGCCGGTCGTAGGCCTCGATCCGGGCGAGGTAGGCGTCGAGCAGGCCGACCGCGGTGGTCTCGCCCTTCTCCAGCGCCGTGCGCAGGTCGGCGATACCTGTCTCGACGACGTCGAACGCGCGGGTCATGCGGGTGCCTCCATGGTCCTGGTCGGCGCCGGCCGGGGTGCTCTCGGCCACGGGCTGCGCCCTCCTGATAAAACTAACTTTGTTAGCAACTGCTCTCGGTCTGGCACGATAGCTCCCGGACGCGGAGAGCGGAAGAGGGGATTTCGGTGGGCCGACCGAGCAGGGCAGTGCTGACCCGCGAGCGGATCGCGCGCGCCGCGCTTCAGGTCGTGGACGAGGACGGCGCCGACGGCCTGACCATGCGGGCACTGGCGGAGCGGCTCGGGGTCAAGGCGGCGTCGCTCTACAACCACATCCGGGGCAAGGACGAACTGGTCGACACCGTCTCGGAGTTGGTCAACGACGAGATCGACCACGCGCCGCTGGGCGATCCCGACTGGCGGGCCGGCCTCGCGGCGTACGCGCGCGGCTACCGCGCGGTCTTCCGGCGGCACCCGAACGCCGTCGCCCTGCTCGCCCGCCGCCGCGTCGAAGCGGCCAGCGCGCTGCGCGGCTACGAGGCGCTGCTCGCCCTCCTCGGCCGGGCCGGCCTCGGCCCCGCGGACGCGGCCGAGGTCGCCGCGGCACTGGACTACCTGGTACTCGGCTCCGCGATGGAGACCTTCGCCGCCAGCTTCACCCGCGCACCGGCCGCGTACCGGCCGCAGTACCCGGCGCTCGCGGACGCCCTGGACGGCTCCTTCGCCCGCGGCGGCGGCGCGACCGGCCTCGACGACCGCGGGTTCGAGCTGGGGCTCGGCCTGCTGCTCGACGGCGTCGAGCGCCGGACGGCGTAGGACCGGGAGGGGGCCGGGTCGGGCGTCGCGTGGCGCCGGGGGAGCGGCGGATCCTGAGCGTCCCCGGGCCCGAGCGCCGGGGTGCGAGTACCGACGGGCCGCGGCCGAGCGCGGGCGGGCCCGAGTGCCGACGGCCCGCGGAGCCCCGGCGCGCAACCCGCTGCCGCGTACGGTTCGTCCACGCCGCGTTGTCCCGAGCGGTGCACGACGGGCCGGGCCCGGCGCGCCTACGTTCTCCGCAACCGGCACGACCGGAGACCCGAGGGAGCGACGCACGTGAACTGGCTGATCCACGACTACCGGGAGGACGACCTGGCTGCCGTCGTCCACCTGATCGACAGCACCGCCGGGCTCGGGCAGGAGTCCGTGTTCTCGCTCGCCGAGTGCATCGCCGCGCTGACCGCGCGCCAGCCCGCCGTCGTCGCGGTGCACGACGGTACGCCGATCGGTGCCGCGCTCGCGCAGGTGGCGGGGGAGCGGGCGTGGGTGATGCGGGTGGCGATCGCCCCGGCGTGGCGCGGACGGGGCCTGGCCAGCGCGCTTCTGCGGGAACTGGAGCGACGGCTGGTCGAGGCACGCGTGCGGCGGATCGCCTATGTGCTGCCGGAGGAGGAACTGCTCGGTGAGGGACTGCACAACGCCGGTTACGAACGGCGGCCCGCCGCCGCGTACTTCGAGAAGACCGAGCCCGCCGCGGGCTCCGCGGCCGGCACGCTGGACGAGCTCGGCGGGCGGGTGCTGAGCGGCGACCTGTGGGACCGGGTGGCCGGAATGGCCGCTGAGAAGGAGCTGATCGAGCGCAGGGTCGTGCTGCCGCTCGCGGAGCCCGAGCGGGCGGCCCGGCACGGGGTCCGGCCGCCACGCGCGATCACCCTGTTCGGGCCGCCCGGCACCGGCAAGACGACCTTCGCCCGGGCCATCGCCTCCCGCCTGGGCTGGCCGTTCGTCGAACTGCTGCCCTCCCGGCTCGCCGACGAGGGCAACCTCGCCGCCGCGCTGCGCAGCGCCTTCGCCCGGATCGGCGAGCTGGAGCGGGTGCTGGTCTTCATCGACGAGGTGGAGGAGATCGCCCCCGTACGCGGCGAGGCCGGCCGGACCGGGACGATGCACGGCGTGACCAACGAACTGCTCAAGCTGATCCCCGGCTTCCGCGAGCGTGACGGCCGACTGCTGGTCTGCGCGACCAACTCCGTCCGCTCGCTCGACCCGGCGTTCCTGCGCACCGGCCGGTTCGACTACGTCATCCCGATCGGCACCCCCGACCCGGACGCCCGCGCCGCGATCTGGTCGCGCTACGCGCTCGGCACCGACCGCCTCGACGTGGACGTTCCCGCGCTGGTGGCCGCGAGCGAGCACTTCTCCCCCGCCGACATCGAGCACGCCGCACGCCTGGCGGCGCAGACCGCGTTCGAGCGCGACGACGCCGTACCGGGGGCGACCACCGCGGACCACCTCGCCGCGATCGGCGCGAGCCGCCCGACGGTGACGGCCGCCATGGTCGAGGCTTTCCACGCCGACATCGGCACCCACGCCAGGCTCTGACCCCGGGCCCGCACAGCGCACAGGCCTTCGAGGGCCGGCCTTCTCCGCTCATGGGAGCGGCTGGACGATTCGACTCGCAGGCTGTGGAGGGCCCAGGGGTAGTGCGAAGTCCGGTGCGGACCTCGGGGGCGTCCTCGGCGAAGGTGCTCAGGGGCGGCCGGCGGTCTCCCGGTGTGCCTCGACGGTGACGGCGAGCCGGACGGCCGCGTCCGACCAGGTGCGGGCGGCGGCGTCCGGGTCGCCCGCGCGCACGGCGTGGGCGAGGGCGCGCAGGAGCCCGGCGGTGGTGGCCAGGCCGCCGCGGTCCAGCCGGGCGGCGGTGCGGTCCAGGCGGGTCAGGGTGGGGCCGTCCGGGTGGCGCAGGCCGCGGTGGGCGGTGTCGGCGAGGGCGGCGAGCGCCTCGGCGAGGTCGGCGGCGACGGGGTCGGCCGACGGCGGCGCGGCGGGGCCGAGGGTGGTGGACGCGGAGCCGGGAGCGAGGTCGGGGACGACGACGGTGTCGCCCGCGAGGAGTGCGACGGGCTCCAGGACGGTGCGGCCCGCCGCCCGTCGGAGGGTGGCGCTGACGTGGGTGACGGCGCCGGATCCGAGCGCCGCGGCGAGCGCGTCGAGGGAGCCGGGGCAGGCCGGGTCGTAGGTGGCGGCGAGGGTGGCCGGGTTGCCGGCGGCGTCGCGGACCGCGGCCTCCAGGCGCTGCTCGGCGGCGTCGTACCGGACCCCCTCGACGGCGGAGAGCCGCACCACGTGCAGGGACTCGGCGGCGATGCGGGGCCGGATCAGCCGCGGCGGCCGGCCCTCCAGGGTGCGCAGGTGGGCGTCGAGGTCGGTGAGCAGCAGCGGGGCGGGCAGGTCGGTCCAGGCGCCGCCGACCGGGGTGACGGTGGTGGCGGCGGTCCGGCCGCGGCCGAGGCGGAGTTCACGCGCGGCGCTGCGGACGGCGCTTTCGCTGACCACGTTGCCGGCGGCGAGGGCGTCGAGGCGGTGGCCGGCGATCCGGCGGGCGGCCGGCGCGTGCCCGGTCGGCGGACGGCCGTCGGCCGGGACGTCCCAGCTGCGGCGGAGCACCAGGACGGTGCCGGCGGCGGGGTGGGCGAGGTACACCTCGGCGGACCGGGTCGTCGCGGTGCCGCGGATCCGGCAGCCCAGCGCGGTCAGGCGGATCCGGCGCAGTGGGGTCTCGGCGCTCTCCCGGACACCGAGTACCTCCGACCGGGACGCGCCGGGGCGGGCGGCGGCGTGGTGACGGGCGTGGAGCTCGGCCAGCAGCAGGGCCAGCTCCTCGGGCCGGTGGTCGGCGGACCGGGCGGCGTACGCGTCGAGCTGGCCGATCAGGTCGGCGACCAGGCCGGCCGGCCAGTGCAGGGAACGGTCGGCGAGTTCGTCGCGCACCCGGTGGAGATCGGCGGTGAGGACCGGCCCGGCGTGCACGGCGCCGTCGAGCAGCAGCTCGCGGGCGAGACCGAGGGCGGCGTCCAGGACCGGCGGGATGCCCGCATCAGGCTCGGGACGGCCGCCGAGGGTGACGGCCGGGCGGCCGTCGGCGGCCCGGAAGGCCCAGACCGCGAGGGCGATCATCTCGCCGCGGCGGTCCTGCGCGGCGTCGGTCACCGCGAAGCCCAGCTCGCCGGGGACGGGGAACCGGACGGTGCAGGAGGCCAGTTCGGCGACCGGCTGCGGATCGTCCGGGCGCGCGTGGTGCAGCCGCGCGGCATAACCGCGCTCCAGCGTCCGGCGGGCGGCGGCCACGGCGCGGGCGCCGACGGCGGCGGTCAGCGCCTCGTCGTCCAGCGCGCCGGGGGACCACGCGGGGGCGGGCGCGGGGGTGCCGGGCGCGCCGGGGGCGTCGGGCGTGCCGGGGGTGCCGGAAGCGGCGGGGCCGGGGGCAGGACCCGGCGGGGCGTCGGCGGCGGCGTGCTGATGGGCGAGGACCAGGGCGATCCGGTGGCGGCACACGCCCGGGGCGCCGCAGGTGCAGCTGCCACCGTCCAGCCCGGTGCCGGGCGGCAGGACGACGGAGTTGCCGTCCGGGCAGGTGCCGCGGAGCGTGCCGTCGAGGTCGAGGCCGGGCACCGGCCCGTCGCCCGCGGCGACTTCGCGGGCGGCGCGCTTCACCAGGCCGCGATTGGCGAGTGCGGCGAGCGTGTCGGTGTCCAGGGCGAGCAGATCGGCCCGCGTCGCGGCGGTCATCGGCCGAGCCGCTCGGCGACGAACTCGGCGAGCATTCCCGGTGTCATCGCGCCCACGTGCGCGCCGGCGTCCGCGAGCTGCCCGGCCAGCTCGCGGTCGTATGCGGGGGCGGCCTCCTCGTCCAACGCGGCGAGTCCGAGCACGGTGGCGCCCTGCCCGGTCAGCGAGCGGACGGTGCGCAGCAGCCGGTACCGGTCGCCGCCCTCGTAGAAGTCGCTGACCACCGCGAGGACGGTACGCCGCGGGTTCTCCACCAGGCCGGCCGCGTAGTCGACGGCCCGGGCGATGTCGGTGCCGCCGCCGAGCTGGACCCGCATCAGCAGCTCCACCGGGTCGGTGACGTCGGAGGTGAGGTCCACCACCTGGGTGTCGAAGGCGACCAAATGGGTCTTGAGGCCGGGAAGGCTCCACAGGCAGGCCGCCGTGACCGCGGAGTGGATCACCGAGCCGACCATGGAACCGGACTGGTCGACGAGCAGGATCAGCTGCCACTGCTCCAGGTGCCGGCGGGTGCGGGAGTGGAAGTGCGGGCGTTCGATCAGGATGCGCCGCTCGGCGGGACGGTAGCGGCCGAGATTGGCCCGGACGGTGCGGCGGAAGTCGAAGTCGCGGGCGAGCGGGCGGCGGCTCGGGCGGGCGGACCGGGCGCCGGTGAACGCCCGGCGCAGCTCCGGGGTGAGGCGTTCCATCAGCTGCCGGACCACCGCGGCCACGATGCGGCGGGCCTGGCCGAGCAGCTGCTCGTTCATCAGGTGCTTGGTGCGGAGCACGGCGCGCAGCAGGGCGGCGCTCGGCTCGACCCGCTCCAGGACGGTCGGGTCGGTGACGATCTCGTCGATGCCGTACTGCTCGACGGCGTCGCGCTCCAGGCGCTCGATCGTCTCGCGCGGGAAGAGCCGGTGGATGTCGTCCAGCCAGTCGACCGCGGTGACCCGGGACGCTTCCCCGCCGGCGCCGCGGATGCCGCGGCGGTCGAGGTCCTCGTCGCGGCCGTACAGCCACTCCAGGGCGGCGTCGCGGGCGGCGCCGTCGGCGCCCGGGCTGCCGGTCCAGGGATCGGCGGGGGAACCGAGGACCAGGCGCCAGCGCTCCAGGGCGGGGTCGGGTGCCGTCGCGGGGGTGGGCTCGGGCGCGGTCACCGGGCGCTCCGCAGGCCGTGGCGGTCGAGCAGGGCGGTCACGTTCTCCTCCAGGGCGCGGGCGGCGGCCAGGTGCGCGGGGTCGGCGGTGGTGCGGAGCAGGGCGCGGGCGGAGCCGCGCAGGCCGCGACGCTCGATCAGACGGCGGGCGATCCGCTCGCGCTCGCGCGGCGGGAACCAGGCGAAGGCCTGGCGCAGGGCGGGGAGGGCGACGAGGAACCCGGCGTCGGTGAGCTCGGCGAGGACGGAGTCCACGGCGGCCAGCAGGGAGCCGTCGCCCGCGTCGGCGGTGACCTCCTCCCGGGCGAGTGCGAACAGGCCGGCCAGCCAGTCGCCGAGCGCGCCGGGGTCGCCCGCGGCGTGCAGGGCGGCGGAGGCGAGGTCGGGATCGGCCGTGGGGGTGAGGGCGAGGTGGAGGCCGTGGGCGCCGCCGCGCAGGTCGGCGGGGGCGTGCGGGTCGCGGGCGATGCGGAGGGCGAGGGCGGCGGCGTCCTCGGGGGTGACCGTGAGCAGGTCGGGGGCGTGGCACAGCGCGTCGCGGACGGCGGCGAGGGCCGCGAGGCGCGCCGGATCGGTGCCGGAGCGGCCGTGCGCGCCCTCGACCAGCCACAGGATGCGGGCGACCGCGCCGTCGATGACGGCGGCCAGCAGCGGGCTGCGGGCGGTGCCGTACACCCGGTCGTGCCGCCACAGGCCGAGCGCGGTGGCGAGGACGGAGCCGAGGGCAGCCGGGTCGGGGTGGCGGGCGAGGACGGCGGTCAGCGCGGTCAGGAGGCGGTCGGTGAGGGCGGTGGCGCCGCACAGCACGGTGTCGAGGAGCAGGGCGGCGAGTTCGGTGTCCGTGGGCCCGGTGGTACGGGCCCGCTCGGCGAGGACGCTGACGGCGGCCTCGTCGAGGGTGGCGCCGTACGCGCCCGCCTCGATCAGGGCGGCGTCGCGACCGGTGTCCGGTCCGGCTTCCCAGCGTTCGGTGGTGACCGGGTCGGCGCCGTGGGCGGGTCCGGCGGTGCGGTGGCGGCCGGGCACGCCGAGGACGCGCAGCCGGTGCAGGGTCCGGCTGGCCGTCAGACCGTCCTCGGTGGTGAGCTCGCAGGTCAGCGGGCGGGTGCCGGTGGCCCCGATCGCGGCGAGCCGGGCGGCGGTGTCGTGGACCAGCGGCGGTGCCGGGGTGCCGGGGTGCAGCCGCCCGGTGCGGGAGCCGCTGCACGCGGCGACCATCTCGACCACCACCGGGTGGCTGCCGGGCGCCAACGGGGTGCGCTCCGACCAGGGCAGCGGCTGGGTCAGGTCGTCCTTGACCAGCGCGCCGGCCAGGCCGTCGAGCACGTCGGTACGGGCCGGCACCGGGTGGCCGCGCAGCGCGGCCAGGCCGCCGGTGAGCGCGGCGGCGGCGACCAGGTCGGCCGTGGAGACGGGGTGGCGGCGTTTGCGCAGCCGCGACACCACGGACTGCCGCAGATGGTCGGCGGCGGCCTCGGGGCCGTCCTCCCACAGCCGCTGGTAGTAGGCGGGCGAGGGCATGCCCGACTGGTAGCCGGCGAAGGCGTCCAGCTGCCGGAACGAGTAGGGCACCAGGTAACTGCCGGACACCGCGCCGGCTCGCGGCGCCGGCAGCGCGGGCCGGCCGGGCACCTGGGCAGGCCGCTCGGCGAGGGTGCGGAGCGCGGGGGTGTGGAAGCCGCCGGTGACCACCAGCACGGTCGCTGTTCCCGCCTCGGCCAGGACAGCGCGGATCCAGGCCGCCATGTACGCCTCGCGGGCCCGGTCGCCCTCGTCCGCCTCGGCGTCCCCGCGGACCAGGTCGAAGTAGGCGTCCAGACGCTCGGCGAGCCCGTCCGCCGGTGCCACCTCGAACAGGCCGTCCCACAGGGCGTCCACCGAGCCGGTGCCGAAGCGCCCGCACAGCCGGGCGGTGGCCTCGGCGTACCGGGCCTCCGCGTCGGCGTACCGGTTGGCGCGCAGCTCGAACGCCGGGTGCCAGGACGGCAGGTCGACGAAGAGCACCTCCGCGCCGGCCGCCCGGCCCTCCCGCAGCGCCACCCACTCGGGCGAGTAGTCGCACAGCGGCGTCCAGGTGGTGGCGGTGCGCTCGGTGTCGCGGTAGTGGCTGAACACGGCGATCGGCAGTTCGTGGCCGAGGGCCAGCTCGTCCAGGCGGCCGTTGAGGTCGGCCGGCCCCTCGACGAGCACGTACGCGGGCCGCAGCCGTCGGACGGTGTCCGCCACCAGACGGGCGCAGGCGGGGGAGTGGTGGCGGACCCCGAGGAAGACCGCGGGCATCAGCCGGCCAGCAGGTGGCGGGCCTCGTGCACGGCGTGCCAGTGCGGGCCGCGCCGCCGCGGGACCCGCTGCTCCAGGTAGCGGCGCAGCCGGGCCAGGTCCTCCGGACTGTCCTTGGCGGCGGTGCCGGCCAGGCTGGCGACCAGGTCGGCCGCGTTGCCGGCCTCGCCGCGCAGGTACCAGCCGCGCAGTCCGACCGCGTGGGCGACCGAGACCGCCTCCGCGGTGCTCATCACCGCGGACAGGCGGTCACCGCCCTCACCGGCCCGCAGCTCGCGGAACGTGGTGACGAGGACCTCCAGCAGGTCCCGGTCGGGCGCGGCGGCCACCCCGGAGCGGTGCAGCAGATGCGCGGACTCGGCCTCCACCAGGGCGAGTTCGGTGTCCAGGTCGGGGATCGGGAAGACTGTCTCGAAGTTGAACCGGCGCTTGAGCGCCGCGCTCATCTCGTTCACCCCGCGGTCACGGGTGTTGGCGGTGGCGATCACGTTGAAGCCCTGCCTGGCGAAGACCATCCCCTCCGGCCCGTCCAGTTCGGGGATCGCCACCACGCGCTCGGAGAGCAGGGACAGCAGCGAGTCCTGCACCTCCAGCGGGCAGCGGGTGATCTCCTCGAACCGGACCACCCGGCCCTCGGCCATGCCGCGCAGCATCGGCGCGGGCACCAGCGAGCGGGTGGAGGGGCCCTCGGAGACCAGCAGGGCGTAGTTCCACGAGTACTTGATCTGGTCCTCGGTGGTCGCCGCGCCGCCCTGTACGGTCAGCCGGGAGGTGCCGCTGACCGCCGCCGCGATCAGCTCCGACAGCAGCGACTTGGCGGTGCCCGGCTCACCGACCAGCAGCAGGCCGCGGTTGGTCGCCAGGGTCACCAGGGCGCGCTCGACCAGCGCCGGATCGCCGACGAACTTGCGGTCGATGCCGGCCGCCTCGTCGCCGACGATGAACCGGCGGGCGGCGCGCAGGCTCAGCTCCCAGCCCGGCGGGCGCGGGTCGCGGTCCTCGGCGCGCAGCGCCGCCAGCTCCTCGGCGTACCGGATCTCGGCGGGCGGACGCTGGAGCTGTTCCTCGGCGGTGGCGGTCATGGCGGCCCTCCCGGGGTGGTTCGCGTGGCTGTCGGTGAGGTGGTGCGCCGTCACGGTGTGGTCGGCTCGGTCAGCTCGGTCAGGTCGGCGATCACCTCGGAGGCGATCACCGGGTCGAGCTCGGCGAAGGTCGGGAAGGTCCGGTTGCGAGTCCAGTAGTCGCCGGGGCGGGTGTCGAGCCACACCGTCTCCACCTGCTGCTCGGGATACACGTCGTGCATGCCGACCGCGATGCCGTGCTCCGGTGCGAGCACCACGTAGCGCTCGGGCCCGACCCGGCGGGACAGCCAGCGCTCCACGCCCGCATCCTGCGGCTCGCCGCGCTGCCAGCCGCGCCGCTCCATGCCGACCAGCCGGGTGGTGGGCAGCACCGGACCGTTCTCGAAGCGGGTCAGGCGGTGACCCGCCCGCTCCTCGTCGCTCAGCACGTACACCGGGCGGCCGAGCTGACGGAACGGCTGCAGGATCTCGTAGTCGGCGAACAGCTCCGACCACGCCGCGAGCTCCGCACCGATCAGCAGCGGGTGGGCCAACCGGACGGTGGCCCCGGCGGGCAGCACGAACACCTCGTCCGCGACGTCCGCCAGGGTGCGGTCCTCGGCGACCCGGAACGCCGTCGTGGCGCCGTCCGCCTCGGCCAGCCACACCAGCCGGCGCACCAGGTGCCACAGCAGCGGATGCCCGACGAACAGCTGATCGAACTCCTCCGCCGTCCACGACCGCCGGGTGACCATCGCGTCCTCCAGCCGGCGGATCTGGTCCCCCGCCACCGTGCGGACGTCCTTCTTCAGCGCGGCGAAACGCTTGCGCTCGGCAGGCGCCAGCTCGGCGTCGTCCCTCACCCCGGGGACCGGCAGGTCCTTGCGGCGGGTGCCGTCCGCGTCACGAACGTACGGCCTGAGCTGCTCGTTGAAGCCCACGGTGAACGTCCGGCTGCCGTAGTCGACGACGGTGGTGCCGTCGGCGTCCAGCCCGAAGTCCGGCACCAGACGGTCCGACAGCTGCTCCCCGGACAGGCCGAGCCCGGCCGCCACCTCGGCGATCTTCTCCTGCGCCCGCGCCTTGAGGGCCTTGAACTTCACCCGCTGCGCGATGCCGTGCAGGTGGAGGAGGGCGACGTCGCTGCCGATCGCGGCCAGCGCTTCCAGGCCGTCCACCGCGCGGTGGTGCGCCCCCTCGCCCGGCCACGCCCGGAGCACCGGCGTCAGCCGGCGGACCGTCCCGTCGTCACCGATCCGGCCGAGCGCGTGCAGCGCCCACCCGTCCTGGGACGGCATGCCGGCCATCCGCCACTGCTCGAACACCGCCCAGCCGAAGGCCGTCAGCGACTGCGGCTCGCACACCTCCGCCACCTGGTCGAGGCCCGGGTAGAACGCCCCGGGCTTCGACAGCGCGAGCATGGTGAGCACGTGCCGCACCGTCTCGGCGGGCAGCGCGCCCTCGCCGCCGCGGACCAGCAGCTGCGGCAGCATCATCGGCTCCGCCCAGTCGCCGGGCTGGGGCAGCTTCGCCGGCAGCACGTTCACCAGCGGGTCGGCCGACAGCAGCGCGCCCACCACCTCCTGCGCCTGCGGCCCGTACTCGCCGGCCACCGCGTGCACCGCCGGGGCGCCGTGCGCGGCGGCGATCAGCCGCAGGGCGTGCTCGGCGTTGCGCCGGGCCGCTCCGGCCTTCCCGACCGCGGCCGGAACCAGCAGCGGGGCCGCGTCCAGGCCGTGCCGGGCGAACCAGGAACGGGCGGTGTCCCCGGCCGACTTGAGACGCACCAGCCAGTCCGCCATCGTCTCGGCCACCCGGACGTCCAGGTACGGCAGCAGCAGCGCCGCGTGCGCGGCCGGGTTCTGCAGCGCGGCGGCCCGTATCGGCCCGAGCGCGTCCGGGCCGAAGCGGGCGGCGACCCGGCGCAGCGCGCCCGTGGCGTCCCAGATGTACTCCTCGCCCCGCCACTGCGCGATCAGCGGCCGGCCCAGCTGCTCGTCGCCGTACGCGAACAGCGCCAGTTCCTCGTTCCGGTTGGAGCGGTGCCGTGCGGCGCCGGACTGCCCGTCCGCGGCCCGCATCGTGCCGGCGATCCGCTGCCAGTCGGCGTTCGACCAGTTCGCGTACCAGGACTCGGAGACCGCCCACGCCTCCCGCTCACCCGGCAGCCACCGCAGCTGCGTCTCCTGCGGCGCGGTGAGGCCGGTCAGCACGCGGGGCTTGGCCGTGGAGCGCGGCCGGGTCCACGGCGGGCTGGTGAACAGCTCCGGCAGCGAACCGGCCGGGACGTCCGGCACCCGGTCGCCCGGATCGGTGAGCGGCCCGACCACGGCTGCCTGCTCCGGCGTCAGCTCCGGCAGCAGCTCGATCGCGGTCGCGCGGTGGGCGGCGACGTGGGCGGTGAGGAGCTGACTGGCGAGCCGCTGCGCGGCCGGATCGGCGGACGCCGCCGCGGCCTCCGCGAGGAGGCGCAGCGCGCGCCGGGGGAAGCGGCGCATGGCTGCCACCAGGGCTCCACGGGCCGCCTTGCCGTTCTCCTGATGGGTCAGCAGCCCCCGAAAGCCCTGGTCGGAGGGAAGCTCGGCGATCGCGTTCAGCAGGTGCTTCTGCTTGTCGCTGTAGAGGTAGTTGTTGGTCAGGGCGTGCAGCAGCAGCGGTGCGGCGCCGCCCCCGAGACCCTCCGCCATGGTCGCGATGATCTCGGTGGTCCAGCCGTCCCAGCCCAGGTTCGGCAGCTGGGGGAGCTTCTCCAGCGGCTCGGCCGAGGAGAGCGAGCACAGCAGCATCGACCACTCGGCCGAGCCCAGCCGCGCGCCCGACGTCGCGCACTCCTCGGCCCAGTCGGACTGGGACGGCACCAGGTACGCCGCCGCCACCAGACGGGTCAGGTCGGTCCGGCATCCGGCCAGGGCCTCGACCGCCGTGCGGTGGGTCTCCTCGTCGCACGCCGCCAGCAGCGACCGGACGCGATCCGCGGCGGGGCGCAACGCCGCCACCGTCCGGCCGGACGCGCGCCGGACGCGCGGGTTCAGGGCGCGTGAGCCGTTCCAATCGGTCTTGACGGCCACCGCGAACAGCTCGACGGTGGCCCTGGCCGCGAACGGCAGGCCGAACTCCGCCACCCAGGCGTCGGCGGCCGTCCGGACCTTGTTGTCGGCGGAGACCGCGAACACCGCGGCCAGCACCGCCGCGCCGACCGGGTTCCGGCTGCCGGAGCGGTGGGCGCGGGCGGCCTCCACCAGGTCCGCGTCGCTGCGGTCCGAGGTGAGCGCCTGCTCCAGCCAGTCGTCCATCCGCCTCAGCGAGGCGTGGTACCCGTCCACCGCGTTCTTCACCGCGGCGGCCGGCGGGCGGGAGATGCCGCCCCGGCGGGGGACCAGGGCCCTCCGCCAGGCCTCCGGCAGGACGAAGGCGTCCTCGTCGACCGGGGCGTCCGGCGGCTCGGGGGCGGCGGCCTGCGGGGTCGGCAGGGCCTGCGGGGCCTGCGGGGTCGACGCGACGGGCCGGGCGACGGGCTGCGGGACGGGCGCCGCGCCGGCCGCGGTCTCCCGGTAGCCCTTGCGCTCCTTCTCGGCGACCGTCCTGGCGAAGTGCGCCTGCGCGGCCTCCGCGGTCGGGAACTCCTTGCTCTGCTCCCGCCCGGCGGTGCCGGAGCGGCCGTAGCGCACGGTCACCGCGACATCGTCGACCGTGGCCTCCCAGAACTTGTCCGAGCCGCCCTCGACGAACTCCCAGCGCCGCACAGCTCCGCCCCTCTCCTCGACACGTTTGATCAGGGAAGGAACAGTAGCGAGGCCCACCGACAGGCCGACCGCCGGACCGCCTGTCGCGGCGGCCCGGCAGGCCGTCCACGGCGGGGTTCGGAGCGGCGAGGGAGCGGCGGAGTCCGGAGCGGCGGGGTCCGGAGCGGCGGACGGCCTACCGGGCGGGCCGGCTCGCGGCCAGCAGGTCGTGCAGGAGGGGGAGCAGGTCCTCGGAGTCGGCCTCGGCGAGTTCGTCGAACGCGCCGCTGGTGCGGGCCAGGACGATCCCGGCGAAGGCCGCCGCCGCCAGTTCGGCCCGCAGCCGCGGCCGGTCGGCCCGTTCGGCGGTGAAGCGGTCCTGCAGCGGCTGCACCAGCCGCTCGTGGAGGTAGGTGCGCGCTGCCCGCTGCACCTCGGTGTTGTCGCCGGGCAGCACCGCGGCCTGGAAGGTCGGGCCGGGGCCGCGCCGGGAGAAGCGTTCCAGCAGGCCGCGCAGCCGGTCCTCCTCCAGGAGGTCGGCCGGTGCCGTGTCGCCCAGCTCCATCTGGACGGCGGCCAGGTAGAGCTGCGTCTTCCCGCCGAAGTACCGGGCGATCAGCGCCGGGTCGACGCCGGCCCGGTCGCCGATCTCCCGGATGGTGGTGCGTTCGAATCCACGCTCGGCGAAGAGTTCCGTCGCCGCCCGGATCAGGAGTTCCCGGCTGCGGGCGGCGTCGCGGCGCCGGGGTGCCGCGGGCCCCGGTCCGTTGCCGGTCGCGGCGGCGGACCCGCTGGCCTCGGGGGACCCGCCGGCCTCGGGGGTGGCGCCGGCCTCGGGGGTGGCGTCGCTCACCGCTCGGCCCCGGCCCGCAGGACGGGTGCCTCGCTCCCGCCGACAACCATGTCGTCGATGCTCTCTTCCACGATCAGCCCCTCGTCCACGCGCGCACCCCTCCGGGAGCCGGTCGCGGCACCGAGCCGCGGCAGGACGATCGTAGCCAGGCCGATCACCACCCACACCGCGCAGCCGATCAGCGCCGCGTCCTGGTAGCCGCTGTCGGTGGGCAGCTGCCGTCCCGGCGCGGTGTGCGCCTGGAGCACGGCGCCGCACAGCGCGCTGCCGGTGGAGTAGCCGACGTAGCGCAGCACCTGGTTGAAGCTGACCGAGCTGCCGACCTCGTGGGCCGGCACCGCGTTGACGATCAGCCCCGGCATCACGGCGAAGGTGCAGCCGACGCCGAGTCCGGCGATCGCCATCACCACCATGAGTTCCCAGAGGTGGTCGCGGGCGGACAGGAAGAGCAGCACCGACACCAGCGAGACCGCGCAGCCCAGTGGGAGCACCAGGGCGGAGGAGGTGCGCCGGGCGAGCCCGGGGACCACCTTGCTGGACAGCAGGCTGGCCGCCGAGAACGGCAGCAGGACGAGGCCGGCGACCACGACCGAGGCGCCGAGGCCGTAGCCGGCGGAGGTCGGGGTCTGGACGTAGCGGATCACCAGTGACATCAGCAGGTACATCCCGACGCCGGCGACCAGCCCGGCCACGTCCGCGGTCAGGACGACGGGGTTGCGCAGCGCGCGCAGGTCGACCAGCGGGTGGGCGGTGCGCAGCTCGTGCCACAGCCAGCCGGCCAGCAGCAGGAGCGAGAGGACCGCCACCGTCCGCAGCCGTGCGCTGTCCCAGCCCCAGGTCTCGCCCTCGCTGAGCACGAGCAGGAGGCCGACCAGGGCCAGGCCGAGCAGCACCGCGCCGGGCACGTCCAGCGGGCGCCTCTCGCGGTCCGTGGTCGGGGGCAGCACCAGGGCGGCCAGCAGCAGGGCCAGGGCGCTGATCACGGCGCTGAACCAGAAGCCCGCGTGGATGCCGAAGGATTCGGCGATCAGGCCGGTGATCGGGTAGCCGAGGCCGACGCCGGCGACGGTGGTGATGGACAGGAGCGCGACCGCCGAGCGGGAGGCCGCGGGGCCGAGGCTGTCCCGGGCGGTGGCGATGGCCAGCGGGGTGAGTCCGAGCCCGACCCCCTGCAGCGCGCGCCCCGCGACCAGCCAGCCGAAGCCGAGCGGCAGCGCGGCCAGCACGCTGCCGAGCACCACCACGGCGGCGGCGGTGAGGGTGACCGTACGGCGGTGCGGTCCGTCGCCCAGACGGCCGAGCACCGGGGTGGTGACCGCTCCGACCAGCATGGTGATGGTCAGGGACCACTGGGCCTCGGAGAGCGAGACGTGGTCGACGGCCGCGATGGTGGGGATCATCGGCGCGCCGAGACTGCTGATCACCGCCACCACCGCACTGAGGAACACCAGGACGGGCACCAGGGCCCGTTCACGGCGCGTCGACAGGGTCTCCATCGGGGTGTCCTTTTCGTCGGAGATCGAGTGGTCGGACCGGGGGCTGGAAGTCCCCGGAATCCAGCCGTGTCCGATGGGAGGTGCCACCCGTTGTCATCATGCGATGTCATCACATGATGACATACTCCGGCCGTCGAACCCCGGGCGGAGAGTTCGTGTGCCGCCCAGTGCGATGGTGTGCGGCACGCCGCTGTCGGAGCAATCGGGGCACAAGGGCCGTCCGGTTGTCACGCTGTGCCTGTCGATCACGCTCCGGACCAGGGATCCACCGCCGTACGGGTCGCGTGATCCAGCACCCCGAAGCCTCACCTCAAGCCATCACACCGGGAGACACCAGTGATCGGACACCGCGCCCCAGGACATCCCGTCGCCGGAGGAGAGGCAGGCCTCCAGGCTCGTGCGCGGTGGTGGCGGGCCGGGGTCGTGGCAGGGGTGTGCGTGGCGCTGGCCGGTACCGGGCTGATCCCCGCGACCGCCGCGGCACCGGGGTCCGCGCCGGCCACCACCCCGGTGCGGACCCGAGGAGCCGACCCGGTGTTCACCTTCGGCTACACCGGCGCGCCGCAGAGCCTCACCATCCCGGCCCAGGCGGTGGTCACGATCACCGCCGACGGCGCGGGCGGCGCCGACAACACCGGCACCTCCTGTTCCGTCACGGGGACGGGCGGAACGGGGGCGCGGGTCGTCACCACCCTCCCGCAGACCACCGCCCCGACGACGGTCACCGTCAACGTCGGCGGCACAGGCGGCAAGGGCTGCAACGGCACGGGCACGGGGGGTGCCGGCGGGTTCAACGGCGGCGCTTCGGGCGGGGGCATCCCGGTCACCGGTTTCCGGGCGGAAGGGCCGGGTGGGGGCGGGGCGTCCAGCGTCAGCGCGGGCTCCTTCCTGGTGGTCGCCGGGGGCGGCGGTGCCGCCGGGGGTACCGGAGGCAGCCTGACGGGTGGCAACGGGGGCAACGGCGGGACAACGCCCGATGCCACCGGCGGTACCACGGGAAGCGCCACCGGCCCCGGGGCCGCGGCAGGGCACGGCGGGGGCGGCGGCAGCACCAGCACGACCACGGGTGGTGCGGGCGGGGCCGCCGGCGCCGCCGCGCCCTGCAGTGCCACGGCGGGTGGGCCGGGAGGCGGGTTCGCCGGTACCACGATCGGCACCGGCGGCACCGGCGGAGCGATCGACGGCGGCTGTGCCGCCACTGCCACCGGCGCGGGCGGCGGCGGGGGCGGCGGGTACTTCGCCGGCGGGGGCGGCGGCAGCGGTGCCGTCAACAACACCGGCACCCTGGCAAGCGGCGGCGGTGGCGGTGGCGGGAGCAGCTTCGCGACCCCGTCGGGCACCGGGACGTCCTCCGCGCTGTCCACGATCGGGACGGCGAACCACAACGGCCAGGTGATCATCAGCTACACCGTGGGCAAGCCGATCACCACGACCCTGAGCGCGATGCCCCAGCGCACCCGGATCGGCTCGCCGGTCGTGCTCAGCGACATCGTCTGCCCCGGCGCGGGCTCCACGACCAGGCCCACCGGAACCGTCACCTTCACCGACACCACCACCGGGACGACCCTCGGCACCGGACGCCTGTCCCTCTCCCTCGGCAGGTGCGCCGCCGCCGGGACGGTCACCGCCTTCCGCACCGTAGGCACCCACACCATCACCGCCGTCTACAGCGGTGACTCGGTGTACCAGGACAACAGTGCCAACCCCGAGACCATCACCGTGACGGTGACCCCCTGATCGGAATGCCGCAGCGGCACCGAGGGGCACACCCTCGTCAACCGCAACAAGCATGGCCGCCAGTGCAGGTGACAGCGTGATACCGGGCGGGGCTCGCGAGGACGAATCGCGGGCCCCGCCTCCATTGGGGGCGAGCGTAGGAAGGCGGCCTCGACCCCTCCTCGACGCGTTCTCGACCCCCGTTCCCGGCCTCCGTCCGTCGGGGACGTCACCGG
Source organism: Kitasatospora sp. NPDC058048 (assembly GCF_042885555.1). Taxonomy (NCBI): domain Bacteria; kingdom Bacillati; phylum Actinomycetota; class Actinomycetes; order Kitasatosporales; family Streptomycetaceae; genus Kitasatospora; species Kitasatospora sp. NPDC058048. The sequence continues at coordinate 77,040 of NZ_JBHVRT010000037.1, forward strand.
GCGGGCAGCCACGCCTCGTCGTCGGTGGCGTGCGCCAGCACCCGCTGGAGGAGCTCGCGCAGGGTCTCGACCTCGTCCAGGTCGAGGTCGCCGAGCAGGTCCGCCTCCACTCGTGCGAGCGGGCCGTCGATCCGGGTCAGCATGTAGCGGGCCGTGTCGGTGAGTTCCAGCCGGCGCGAGCGGTCGTCGGCTCCGGGCCGGCGGCGCACGTGGTCGGCCTCGACCAGTTCGTCGACGAGCCGGTGCACCGACTGCCGGGCGATGCCGAGCTGACGGGCCAGGTCCGCCATGGTCAGCCCGGGTTCTTGGGACAGCTGGGTGAGCAGGCCGTATTGACGGACCGTCAGGTCGTAGTCGTGCAGGTGATCGTCCACCCGGCGCGTCGCCACCGTGCTGGCCACAGCCAGGAGATAGGGGATGTGGGTCCTCAAGGGCGTTTCACCTCAACCGGGGGGTGTCGTGATCGTTTCCCCTCCGACGGTACGTCATGTCCTGCTGCGGCTCCGACCGGAGCGGTGCTCGGCGACCAGGTGTTCCAGGATGACCGCAGAGCAGCTCGGCAGCAGCTCGTTCAGCGGGACGAAGTCCACCGCGCGCACGTTCGGCGGCAGCGGCCCGATCGAGGCCAGCTGTTCGGAGTCGAGCGTGGCCACCACCTCCACGTCCAGGTCGGCGACGGCCGCGAGGAGGTCGCCGACCGACGCCTGGTCCCCGCCGACCACCTCGCGGAACGAGACGCCCAGGGTGAGGCAGATCCGGCGCCGGCGGGGCGCCTCGTCCAGCCAACCGGGCACCGCCGAAGGGCCGTTGTACGGCACGTAGCGGACCGGGACGCGGGGCGTACGGAGCGGCAGGGACAGGGAGGTGGGCACCGGGTCGATCGTCCACTGTCCGACCACCGGCTCCTCGTCGAAGCCGCGGCCCGGACCGGTCATCCCGTACCGCCCCAGGACCTGCCCCAGCCACTCCTCCAGCGGATCGTCCCGCAGCTCGGCCGGCCGCCGGCCGAGCACGGCCAGACAGCGCTCGCGGAGCAGGCCACCAGGTCGAGGCCGAACATCAGCCGGGCGTGGGCGGCGCCGCAGGCCCGGGCGGCGACCGGTCCCGCGAAGGTCATGGTGTCCCAGACCGCCAGGTCCGGCCGCCAGTCCCGGGCGAACGCGACCAGGTCGTCGATCATCCGGTCCGGCACCGTGTTGCGGTGCACCAGCGGCGTCCAGGTGGTGAAGACGCCGTGCAGGTGGTCGGCGGACAGCCGGGCAGGCGGGGTCGAACCGGACGTCCACGGTGCGGGCGCCGGGGCCCGGCGCGCTCCGGTCGGTCACGGTGGCTCCTTCAGAGGACTCGATGCTCCGTCGGAAGTGGTACTAAGTCGAGGCGTTGCGCATGCCGCGGATCCCGGCCACGACGCCCAGCGTCGCGACGGCGCCGGCCGCGAGGAATCCGTACAGCACCACCGATTCGGTCAACTGCACGTCGAACAGAGCGCGTTCGGCCTCGACCACGTGGGTCACCGGGTTGATCCGGCTCAGCACGTAGAGCCAGGTCGGCGCGGCCGCCTCGGTGATCGGCAGCAGCACCCCGGAGAGCAGCAGCAGTGGGAAGAAGACCACCTGCTGTACTCCGTAGAACAGGGTCTGCCGGCGGCGGGAGTGGAGCGCCAGGGTGAAGGACAGCGCGCCGATGCCGACGCCGAAGACGCTCAGCAGCACGAGCCCGGCCAGGGCGCCCGGCAGGTGCAGCCGGAAGTCGGTCGGCAGCAGCAGGAGGAGGATCAGCAGGGCCTGGACGAGCAGGACCACGACCTCCTTCAGCGTCCGGCCGACCAGCATGGCGGCCCGGTTGAGCGGGGTGACGAGCAGCCGCTCGAAGGCGCCCGAGGAGATCTCGTTGAGCAGCGAGGCGCCCGCTCCCGCCGTGGCGGACAGGCCGAGCAGGACGAGCATGCCGGGGACGAACCACTGCCAGGGCGAGCCCGCGCCGGCCGGCCCGCCGCCCGCGCCCGCGCCCGGGCCCGAGCTGGAGAGCAGCGGCGCGAAGAGGGCGAGCAGCAGGAACGGCAGCATCATCGTGAAGAGCAGGCCGACGGGTTGGCGCAGTTCGGGCTTGAGTTCGCGGGCGAACGCGGTGCGGGTGTCGGTGAGCACCTTCATGGTCAGGCTCCCTGGTGGGGGGTGGTCGGGATGCCGGCGTCGGCGCTCTCCCGGAGGGTGCGTCCGGTCAGGGTGAGGAAGACGTCGTCGAGGGTGGGGCGGGCGATCCGGGTGCTGTGCACCCGGATCCCGGCCGCGTCGAGGTCGCGCAGCAGCTCCGGCAGCCGGACGTCGCCGTCGGAGGTCCGGACCCGCACCTCCCGGTCCTCGACGGTCACCTCCCGAACGGCCCGCAGGGTGCGGGCCCGGGCGGCGGCCGGGCCGGTGTCGGCGGGGTCGGCGGTCGTGAAGGTGATGAGGTCGCCGGTGAGTTCGGCCTTGAGGCGCTCCGGGGAGTCGTCGGCGATCACCCGGCCGTGGTCGACGACCAGCACCCGCCCGGCCCACAGGTCGGCCTCCTCCAGGTAGTGGGTGGTGAAGACGATGGTGGTGCCGAGGTCCTTGTGCAGGCGCAGCACGTGCTCCCAGATGTTGGCGCGGCTGTGCGGGTCGAGCCCGGTGGAGGGCTCGTCGAGGAAGAGCAGGTCCGGTTCGTGGACCAGGGCCATGGCGATGTCGAGCCGGCGGCGCTGGCCCCCGGAGAGGGTGCCGACCGTCCGCCGGGCCAGCCCTTCCAGTTCGAGGGCGTCCAGCAGGCGTTCGGCCCGGGCGTGCGACTCGGCGCGGCTCAGGCCGTAGGCGCGGCCCTGGGTGACGAGTTCGTCCATGACCCGGAACCCGGTGCCGGCGCTGTTGCCCTGGCCGAGGTAGCCGATCCGGCGGCGCACCCCGGCCGGGTCGGCCACCACGTCGTGCCCGGCGACGGTGGCGGTGCCCGCGGTCGGCGGGAGCAGTGTGGTCAGCATCCGCAGACTGGTGGTCTTCCCGGCGCCGTTCGGGCCGAGGAAGGCCACCACGGAGCCGGCCTCGATGTCGAGGTCGAGACCGCGGACGGCTTCGACCGTCTCTCCCTTGGCGCGGAAACTTCGGGTGAGTCCGCGGGTGTGGATCATGAGGTCTCCCGTACGGGGGCGTGGAGGGCGGAGCGGGGAGTGGAACGGAGGCCACGGCTGCCGGCGGCCGATCGGAGCGGCCCCGGCCAGGCGGAGGAGAAGTCGGCTGCTCCGGGCTCTTGACTTCTGAGAGCTTAGAAGCGTCAATAACGTCACTGTCAGTGCTGCTGACAGTCTTCTTCCCGCCTCCGGAACCCCGTTCGAGCGCGCCGCGGACCAGCGACCCTCCATCGGCCCGGCCAGCGACGGACCCCAGGCTGATCGCCGACGGACGATCGGCCGCAGGCCGCACGGGAAGGTCGGTGAACCTCATGGCAGGACTCACGCGCAGACGGTTGATGGAGCTATCGGCGATGGCCGGGGGAGCCACGCTGCTCGGTGTCCCGGCCGCCGCCACTCCGGAGGCCGGAGCGCCCGCCCCCTGGGGCCGGTGGTCCTCAGCCCGGACGACCCCCGCTGTACCGAACTCACCACCCGCGGGCACAACGGCCGCTTCACCGGCTCCCCGGACGTGGTGCACCTGGTCGGCTCGCCCGGCCAGGTGGTCGCCGCGGTCGAGCGGGCCGCCCGGGGCCGCAAGCGGATCGCGGTCCGCAGCGGCGGCCACTGCTTCGAGGGCTTCGTCGACGACCCCGCCGTCCGGGTCCTGATCGATGTCTCCGAGATACTGGATGTCTCCCACGACCCGGAGCGGCAGCTCTTCGCCATGATGCTCTGGCACGACACGTTCATCCGGGACGAGCGGGTCACCCTGCCGGTCGCCGGGCACGAGGCCACCGCGACCACGCCGACCGGACTGTTCCCCCACCCCCACCAGCGCCGCCTACAGCAGCACCGCCGTCCGCCCCGACGGCCCCGCCCCGACGGCCCCGCCCCGGCGGTACTCGCCCAGGGGTGGCCGGCGGCCCCCGCCCCGGTCACATCCGCGAGCGTGACCGGGGCGGAGTCCCGCCGGTGGTGAGGGGTGAGCCTGCCGTTCCTCAGGACACGCTGAACCTCAGAAGGAGGCGGGGGCACGGCGCCGCGACCTCGTCCTCAGGAGGAGGGCCCCAGGCCGCGAGCGCGGCGGAAACCCCCTGCGGGCCGGATTCCAGATAGCAGATCATGTTCACCGGGTACCGACTGTTGTCGAACATGTAGCGGTCCATCGGTGTCGGCTCCTCGCTTATTCGCAGCCCTCGCTCTTCGGGCGGGCCGATCCGGTGCCAGTCGGGATGCAGATGGATGGAGCCCAGGATCTCGGCCCCGTCACGGTCCGCCTGCCGGTGAATACGAATCAGATCCTTCGAGCTGCACCAGAATCCCCGGCGGGGGTTTCGGTAGGCGCTTCCGAAGCACGGCGCTATGGAGCTCGAGAACTCTTCGAGCGCCATCGGGTCGGTGGCACGGACGTTGGTCGCGAACTGGACCGAGGTGACGGCCGCGACACCGTCGTCGACGGTGCCGAGCAGGAGGGCGAAACAGGAGGGTGGTTCCTGCGGGGTACAGGCCTCGTATTCATCGCGCGCTACTGAGATGAACGACTTGAGGGCGTCGAATCCGATCAGGGCGGTATGGGGGGTGACGTTCACGGCGGCTCCTCTTCCTTCAGCCGACATGCGCACTGTGGTCCGACGCGGTGGTCCGTGAAGCGAGATCCAGCGAGTGAACCTCGGCCGGGGAGAGTTCCAGGGTCGCCCCCGGGATCAGTTCGGCGAGCTGCTCGGGCGTCCTGCTGCTGGCGAGCGGAGCGACGACATGGGGCTGCGCCCTCAGCCAGGCCAGGGCCACCGCGGCGGGGGCGGTGCCGTGCTCGGCGGCGATCGTGTCCAGCGTCCGGAGCACCGCGCGGCCGCGGGGCGTTTCGCCGTACGGTCGTGCCGCGTCGCTGCGGACGCTGGGAACGGCGGGTGCGCCTTCGCGGTACTTGCCCGTCAGGAAGCCCTGCGCCAGGGCGAAGTACGGGACGCAGGAGACGCCCTCGCGCTCGCAGACCGGGGCGATCCCACTCTCGAAGGGCTCGCGTTCCATGAGGTTGTAGGGAGGCTGGACCGCCACGTACGAGGCGAGCCCCGAACTCTTCGAGACCTCAAGGGATTCGGCCAGCCTGGGGCCGCTGATGTTCGAGGCGCCGATGTGGCGCACCTTCCCTGCCGTGATCAGCGTGTCGAGTGCGGTGAGGGTCTCTTCGAGGGGAGTTTCCGGGTCGTCCGCGTGCGTGTAGTAGAGGTCGATATGATCCGTCCGCAGACGGCGCAGGGATTCCTCCACCGCCTGGTGGACGACCTTCGCCGTGAGCCCGGACAGTCCGTTCAGTCGGCCCACCTTGGTGGCGATGACGAAACGGTCCCGCTGACCGCGCGCGGCCAGCCAGTTGCCGAGGATGGACTCGGACTCCCCGCCGGTGTTTCCGGGGGCCCACTGGGAATAGGAGTCGGCGGTGTCGATGAAGTTCCCGCCCGCGGCGGCGTAGGCATCGAGGACGCGGAAGGATGTCGGCTCGTCGACGGTCCATCCGAAGACGCTGCCGCCGAGGCAGAGTGGAAAGACGTCGAGCTCGGAATGTGCGATGGCAACCAATGGACGCTTTCTGGTTCTTACCGGATTCGGTGGCCGGTTCCGGTGCGGAGGGTGGGGAACAGGGGGGGCGCGGCTCGGCGCGACTTCCTACGTCGCTCCCACCTGAGGGGTCGGCTGACGCCCCCGCCAGCAAGTTCCGATGAATAGCGTGCACTTGACAGTCAGTCAGTGCGGGAACCGATACTACCTTCGGTCCGACGCCATGCCGAGGCCTCGGCTGGATTCCGTCGTGGTCGGGGTGTGCGCCTGCTCCGTCGTTCTGCGCTCGAACGGCTCGACGGCGAGGCCGCCCCGGTGGTTACCGGGCCGAGGCGGGTCGCGGCCGGGCGCGGCCGGGTCGTGGGTCGTGGGTCGCAGGCTGTAGGCGCGGGTGGTCGCTTCGCCCGATCTCCCTTGGCGGGAAGGCGATCCAGCCTCGCGGCGTGCGAAGCCATGCGTGCCAGGGCGGTGGCCGGGGCGGTGGCCGGGTGCGGGGTCGGACCGGCGCCCGGCATGGGTGGCGGCGCGCGCGACATGGGCCTCCACCGCCTTCGCGGCGGAGCGGTCGCTTCCGGGACGCCGGTCGTACGAGGCGTTTTCCGGCCCGCGTCAGTGAGTCGAGAGCCGGCATCCCCGGTGGGCTCGGCCAGCTCGTCGACCAGGGTGAGGCCTCGCCCATCCGTCCTGCCGATCGGCCGCGCTGTCCTGGGCCGGGCGCCCTGCGGGCGACCGTCATCCGGGACGGCACGTGGGCGGCCATCACGGCCGGCCACAAACGTCGATGCGGTCGGGCGCCGGTGTACCGGCCCTCCTGGGGGCGAAGGACCGAGATGACGTGCACGTCATCGGACGGATCGGCGGGAGGTCGCGCCGGCTCGACTACCAGAGCCTGACGGAATACTGAGCCGTCGCGAGGACATGCCCTCTACAGTGCGTTGAGCGGCAGTGGTGATCGGCGGCGTTGCCAGAACGGGCGGTCGGACCAGCGGTCTTCGTGGACGTGGATCTCGCGGTGGCCGTACGCGTAGGCCTCGAAGGTCTCGCCGAGCTGTGCGGTGTAGGTGTCGAGCGCGTCGGCTTCACCGCACAACAGGGCCTCGACTGCCCGGCCGGCGCACAGGCCCGAGTAGAGAGCGGTGAGGACGCCCTGCGAGGAGAGCGGGTCGAGCGCGATCGCCGCGTCCCCGGCCGCGATCCAGCCCTCGCCCGCCAGCGGTTCCAGCCGCGCGGTGTGCGCGGCGCACCGGCGCGGGGACGCCCCGGCGAGGGCCTGGCGGCCGCGGGCGCGTTCGGCCGTGTGCCGGGTGGCCGCGAGCCGGTCGAGGAACGTCCGGGTCGCCCGGAGGCCGGGGGGCGAGAGGTCCGTGTCGGTGAAGTAGGTGACCAGGCGGTGGGCGGGGGAGTGCGGCGCGGTGTACCACCATCCGTCAGGGCCGGACTCGACCAGCGAGGCCTCCTCGATGTCGGAGGCGTCGTGAGCCAGTCTCAGGTGGACGGCGACCAGCCGGTCGTAGCGGCGGCGACGGGCCCCGCAGCGGGCGGCGAGCGAGGCTCGGCGGCCGGTGGCGTCGACCAGCCAGCGGCACCGCACGCTGTGCTCCGCGCCGTCGGCCCGGAGCGTCACCTGCCATCCGCTGTCCGGCTGCGGTACGGGGTGGCTCACCGTGGTCCGTTCGGTGACCTTTACCCCGTTGGCCTCGGCGTGGGTACGCAGCAGGCGGTCGAAGACGGGCCGGTCGAGGTGCCAGCCGTGCCCGTACGGGTCGGTGAGGAAGTCCGTGCGGTGCAGGTGGGGTGAGCCCCAGGCGGAGAGCGTGGCGTGGCACTGGCGGTGGTCCGCGTCGAGGGATCGGATGTCGACGCCGAGGTCTCGGAGGATCAACTGGGCGACGGGGACGAGGGATTCGCCGGTCTTCGGGGGGCCGCTGCCGGCGTCGGCGAGCAGCACCGTGCGGCCTGCCCGGGCCAGGGTGAGGGCGGCGGCGGCGCCCGCCGGGCCGCCGCCCGCGACGACGGCGTCGTACCTCGGGTGCTGCCGCGCGCAGTGGTCGTCGGTGGGCGCCGCCGTGGTCATCCGGCGTCCCGGAAGGGGTCGACCTTGGCGATGTAGCCGGCCGAGATCTCCTCGGGCCGGAACCCGGTGGACCGGGCGATCTCGTTGGCGGCCCGCTCGTCGACCGCGGTGCGCTGGGTCTCGGAGAGCTGGGGGTGGCCGGACTCGCGCACGTGGATGTTGACACGGTTCTGGTGGTCGTCGACCTTGGGGAGCGAGGGGTCGGGAGTGGACTCCACCAGGATCGCGGCCGGGAACTTGTCGTCCACCGTGTAGGCGTTGGTCTCGACGACGCCGAACTTGGACCAGCCGGCGACCATGTCCTTCAGGCCCGTCTTCTTGTCCGGGGACAGGAACCGCAGCCACACGGCGCGTCTCTCGAAGGCCTCGGCGCGCCGGTCGTCGGTGACGGTGCCGTTGGGCTTCTGGTTGACCGTGTCGAAGTCGGTCTTCTTCAGCACGTGGTTGGGCACCCGGGCCGGCCAGAAGGAGGGCAGGTAGGGGCTGTAGCGGGGGCCGATGTTGGCGCGGAGCTCGTAGCCGGAGCGGCAACTGGCGGTGTCGGTCTGCCAGGGGACGCCCATCCAGCGGGTGAGGCCGCCGGGGCCCTGGCCGTGCAGGGGGCCATGGGCCGACAGAGCGAGCTGCGGTGTGAGGTGGTCGCCGTAGTCGTGTTCGGTCTCGCCGGCCGCGCGGTGGCGGATGCGGAACGGCTCCGTGTACAGGGTGTCGTGGCGGATCGGCCAGGTGACCTCGCAGCCGGGGTGGAAGGCGTCGGCGAGGCAGTAGTCCAGGGCGGCCCGGTCCAGCAGCCCGGGTTGCTGTGCGAGGGGCGCGGCTTCCAGCGACGTGTAGGTGGTGTGCTTGGTCTTGTCGTCGAAGTTCCCCTGAACCCACTGTTCCAGCATCTGTTCCTGGGTCCGGGTCAGGACACCGTACTGGCGCGGGGACTGTGCGGGGACGGCCATCGCGTCTCCGTAGAGCCAGGGCCAGGGCAGCGGGGACAGGCCGTCCCGGTCGTAGCTGCGCATCTGGTAGTACACGCGTTGCCTCAGCTCCCGGTACTGCTCCTTCTTGCTGCCGAGGACGGCGAGCAGTCGGGGCGAGGTGAAGTCGTTGGGACCCTGCCAGCCGAACTCCGCGGCGAATCCCTGGTTGACCCACTGGTGACCGGTGAACCGCTGGAGCAAGGGCTTGATGTGTTCGTCGAAGACGACGGTGGAGGGCAGGGGGACGGTCGGGTACCCGCCCTGGGCGAAGAGGTCGTACAGCAGGTCGTAGAGGGTCACGATGCCCTTGACGTCCGGTGCGTAGTTCGGCGGCCCGACCACCACCCAGGCCGGCTTCACCTCGACCGCCTTGCCGTCGATCGTGACGGTGGCGGTCACCGGTCCGTCGGAGATGTCGTCGTGCCAGCCCTCGTTGTTGCCGAAGGTGGTGAGCTCGGACGGGGGGTCGGTGAAGGAGGCCGAGCCGCCCCTGCCCCCCAGGACGACGAGACGCCCCTTCTCGTCGGTCCTCAGTTCCCCCAGGTAGACGGTCTTGCCGGCGATCTTCCCGGTGTCGAACTTCTGGCCGCTCCGGCCCGTACCCGAGATCGTTCGCGGATCAGGGGTGATCCGCAGTTTGTCCCTGTCCTTGCCCTTGTAGGTGGCATTGCGTCGGCCGTACTGGTCCTTCGCCAGGTTCTGGGCCTCGGGGATGTCCAGCGCGAGCGAGAACTGGTACCAGGCGGCCTTGTGGTTGGCCAGCTGGACCGTCCAGTCGATGCTGGCCTTGTCCTGCCCGTGCAGGATCTCCCTGACGACGTTGCCGTCCTTGTCGTAGCCGTAGGCGCGGAAGCGCGCCGCCTGCCGCTTGATCTTGCCGGTGCCCTCCTTGTAGGAGCCCGGGGTCCTGGGATCCTCGTCCGGCGTTTCCGGCCCGTAGAAGAACTCCTCGCTGTTGCCGACCCGCGCGATACCGATCGCGGGGTGGATCTTCACATAGGCAATCGTGGTCACACTCGGTACCTCTCTGGTGCGCCTGATCGCCGGTTGGAACGCGGAGTGACGGACGCAGGAGCCCGTGCGCGGACCGGACCCAGCAGCGACCGAGCTCGGGGTGGATGGGTACGCCCTCGCCCTCGCCCTCGTCACGGACGGGCGGAACCTTGCCGCAGGGGCGCTCTTCATCCATGGTGCGGGTGGAACCGGTCGAGCGTCCCATGGTGTACGACCGAATGCGCGGCTGTGCGGCTGTGCGGCCGAAGCCGGTCGGCTCCGTCACGGCGGCCCGGTCCCCTCACCTTCCAGGCCATGGCACCGGGCCCCGCCGGGGTGCGCGGGCGGCGGCGCGGGCGCAGCCTGGAAGTGCGGGACGCCGCGGGTGCGCGCTCGTGCGGTGCGGTGCGGTGCGGCGGGGCGCGGTCTTCGGCAGCGGTCTCGGCGCGCGGGTCCGCCGTGCGCCCACACCAGGTGAGGAGCATCCGGCATGACGACGGGCGAGACGCGTGATGGCCGCGAACAGGGGGCTGCCGGGAGTGCGCCGCGGCGGGTCCGGCTGCCGGGCTTCGTCACGGACCAGGACATCGGGCTCGGCGACGCCGTCAAGCGGGTCACGTCGACGCTGGGCATCCGGCCCTGCGGCGGGTGCGAGCGGCGCGCCGCCGCGCTGAACCGCCGGCTGGTCGTGTCCGGCGGGCCGAGCCGACGGCAGCGGAACTGACCTCCGAGGAGCCAGCGATGGAACAGGACCAGGACGTCAGGGGGCCGGTGCAGGCCCGCGCGACGGGGCCGGTGCAGGCCCGCGCGACGGGAGCGGTGGAGCCACCGGGAGCGGAGCGGCCGGTGCCGGAAGCGCCGCCGGACGGAGGGCAGTCAGCACCGGACCCCGGCTACGGCGGAGCCTGGACGGATCCGCCCGGCCACCTCGAACCCGCGTCCGCGCCGGTCGCCCCGGCCTGCGGGTGCGGCGGTCCGGGCGCCGGCGCGGCCGAAGGGCCACAGGCGGAGGCCATCGGTTCGGCACCGGACCAGCCCGCCTTCGTCTACGCGATCGGCCAGATCGACTTCCGCTTGCCGAGCCTGGGGATCGAGAAGGAGCTGGCGCAGGCCGTCGGCCGCATGGAGGCCTCGGGGCTGAACGACCGCCAGACCGTGCACTCGGTCATCTCCCAGCCCGAGAACCGCTACCTCGCACGGCAGTTGTGCTACGTGCTGAACATCCAGGGCATCGACACCTACCTGCTGCGCCCCCGCGATCCGGCCGACATCGCGCTGCTGGTGGACGCCGTCCGGCCCGACCCGCGCCCGACGGACCTGGACGTGGTGATCGGCCTGCGAGGGCCGTTGGCGCCGCCGTCGCTCTGCAACGGTCTGACGCTCCCGGTGGTCTTTTTCGACCAGCTCTACTCCTTCGACAGCGCTGAGCTGATCGGCGCGATCGAGCGGCCCGAACAGATCCCGGCCGACCGGTTCGAGTCCGCCTCCTACGAACTCCTCAGCCGGATCCTGCATCTGGGCGACAACGCCGGCGACACCGATGAGCACCGCGCGCTCAACTACCTGGCCGTCCGGTACCAGGGGATCTACCACAAGACCGTGGAGGCGTTCGCGGCCAACTCCGCGCTCAGCGCCGTCGAGGTCTGCGACTCGAGACTGAGCGGCGCCCGCCGGATCCTCGACGTGGTGCTCTCCTACACGCACCGCCAGAGCGACGTCACCGAGAAGTTCTTCGTGCGGCTCGACTGCACCGAGGAGTTCCCCTTCGTGGTGACGAAGCTGGCGCCCTACTACGACCACTGACCGGCCTCCGGGCCGAAGTGAGGTGAGCGACGATGAGCATTCCGGGATTCACCGCGGACACGGTGACCTACCGGGGCAGTGGAGGGTATCGGCCGGGGCGCGGCGCCCCGGCACGGGGGAGGGCGGGCGTGGTGCCACAGGGCCGGGCCGTCCGACGGGACGGTGGCATCGCCACGTGGGAGAGGTGCGCCGTGCTGTGCGAAAACCGGTGCCGACCGTTCTGCCACAACCCGCTCAGCGAGGGGTGCGACGTGTGCTACTCCCCCTGCTTCGATGCCTGTACGGGCCCCGTCGACGACGTGGGCCCGTTCTGAGGAGGTGTGTACCGATGAGGACGCCGGGCTTCACCGCCGACGCGGCGGTCTACCGGAGCCGCGGGCACTACCGCCCGGGGCCGTCCCGGGGCGGGCCGGCCCGTGCGAACGTCCTGGTGCCGTCCGCACGGGCGGGCAGGGGCTCGCGGAGTGTGATCGACCCGATCTGCATCCCCGAGTGCCGCGGGGCCTGCTTCCCGTACTGCGTGCGTGACCCTCTCGGCCGCAAGTGCCGCGACTGCATGAGCGACTGCTACGCCCTCTGCCCGCCGTACCCGAGCGCGTGAGACCGCTCGACCTGGTCGGGCTGACGCCGCTGATGGCGCGCAGTGCCGGGCGGCCGGAGGTCGCCGTCGGGGTGCTCGACGGCCTGGTCGCGGTCGGACAACCCGCTTTCGCCGGGCGGCGGTTGCGCGTTCTGCCCGGCCGGACGGACGCCACCGGCGGGCCGGCCGGGGCCGGGTCGGTCTGCGCGACCGCCGGCGACGGTCCCTGCGTACACGGCAGCTTCGTCGCCGGCGTGTTGAGCGCCGACCGCGCCTCGCCGTCGCCCGGCATCTGCCCCGACTGCACCCTGCTGATCCGTCCCGTCTTCGCCGGCCACCGCGCCGACCCGGCCGCCGTACCGGCCGGTTGTCCCACCCCGCTGAGCGCCTCGGCCGAGGAGCTGGCCGCTGCCGTAGTCCAGGCCGTCGACGCCGGAGCCCGGGTGCTCAACCTGAGCGTCGCGCCCGCGCGGCCGTCCGGCGGCGGGCACCGCGAGCTGACGGCCGCCCTGGACCACGCGGCGGCGCGCGGCGTGCTCACCGTCGTCGCGGCCGGCAACCAGGGCCGGCTGGGCGGCTCCGTGCTGACCCGGCACCCCTGGACCATCCCGGTCGTCGGGTACGACGGCCCGGGCCGCCCGATGGGCCTGTCCAACCTCGGCGGCTCGATCGGCGCCCGTGGTGTCGGCGCACCGGGACAGGCCGTGGTGCACCTGAACCCCGGCGAGCGCCCGCTCCTGCTCTCGGGCACCAGCGTGGCCGTCCCCTTCGTCACCGGAACCCTCGCCCTGCTGCTGTCCTGCTTCCCACGGGCCGCCCCGGCCGAGGTCCGCGCGGCCGTGCTCCGCGGCGCCACCCGCACATCCGCGCGGCGCTCGGTGGTGCCGCCCCTGCTGGACGCCTGGGCCGCGTACGAGATCCTGCGGGGCTGACAGCTCTTGGCCGGGGCGGGCCGGGTCGTCGCCGCGGACCTCGACCGGAACAACCGAGGACGAGAGCGAGCACAGTCTCGTCGACCGCCACCGCGTACGGCGCACCCGAGCGGCACGCGGCCAGGAAGCGATACCGGCCCCGCGACCGCCGAAACCGAGGCCCGCCGCAGCAGTCCGCCAACCAGGCTCCGCCGAAGTCGTGGTCGCCCACCCGGTCGGCGACAACGAGGCGTTGCAGGGGCAGGCCGTAGCCGGCGGCGGCGAGTCCGAGGTCGGGCAGGTCCACGGCGGCGGACCGGGAGGGGATCGCCGAGGAGGCGGCGGCGCCCGCGAGGCGGCCGACCGTCACACCCCGGCGGCGGCGACGAGGACTCCGAGGCCCTCGAAGTCCTGGTCGACGAACGCCGCCGCCTCGCCGCTCTCCCACAACGCCCCTCCGCCTGGGTCGAGGCCGAGACCGACCAGACCTTCGCCGATGCCTGGACCCAGGCCGACCAGGAACACCGCCGCCAACTCCTCCTCGGCCTCAGAACCCGCCTCTACATGACACCCGACACGGAAGGCTGGTACCTGCCCGCCGAACTCCAAGCACGCGCAGGACAGCTGGAGTGCGCTGCAAGCTCGGCGTCGGGTGCGTGATGCGCGGGACTGACGGGATCGCCGACGAACTTGCGGGCGATGCCGGCCGTCTCGTCGCCGACGATGAACCGGCTGGCGGCGCGCAGGCTAAGCTCCCAGCCCGGCGGGCGGTGGTCGCGGTCCTCGGCGCGCAGTGCGGCCAGCTCCTCGGCGTACCGGACCTCGGCAGGCGGGCGCTGGAGCTCCTCCTCGGTGGTGGTCGTGGTCACCGCGGCCTTTCCCGGGTGGTCGTCGGTGAGGTGGCGAGGGGTCACAGCGTGGTCAGCTCGGTGAGGTCGGCGATCACCTCGGAGGCGATCACCGGGTCGAGCTCGGCGAAGGTCGGGAAGGTGCGGTTGTGGGTCCAGTAGTCGCCCGGGCGCCTGTCGAGCCACACCGTTTCCACCCGCTGCTCGGGGTAGGAGTCGAACATGCCGGCGGCGATGCCGTCCTCCGGGGCGATCACCACGTAGAGGTCGGGCCCGACCCGGCGGGACAGCCACTGCTCGACGCCGTTGTCCTGGGGCTCGCCGCGCCGCCACCCGCGCCGTTCCATGCCGACCAGCCGGGTGGTGGGCAGCACCGGACCGTTCTCGAAGCGGGTGAGGCGGTGGCTGGCCCGCTCCTCGTCGGTCAGCGAGTAGACCGGGCGGCCGAGCTGGCGGAACGGCTGCAGGATCTCGTAGTCGGCGAACAGCTCCGACCAGTCGGCGAGGCCGTCGTCGAGCAGGAGCGGGTGCGCCAGCCGGACGGAGGCCGTGGCCGGCAGCGCGAACGCCTCGTCCCGGACGTCCGCCAGGGTGCGGTCCTCGGCGACCCGGAACGCCGTCACCGTGCCGCCCGTCTCGGACAGCCACACCAGGCGGCGCACCAGGTGCCACAGCAGCGGGTGCCCGACGAACAGCTGGTCGAACTCCTGCGCCGTCCACGACCGCCGGGTGATCATCGCCTCCTCCAGGCGGCGGATCTGGTCCCCCGCCACCGTGCGCACGTCCTTCTTCAGCGCGGCGAAACGCTTGCGCTCGGCAGGCGCCAGCTCGGCGTCGTCCCGCACCCCGGGGACCGGAAGATCCTTGCGGCGGGCGCCGTCCGCGTCACGAACGTACGGCTTGAGCTGCTCGTCGAAGCCGACCGTGAACGTCCGGCTGCCGTAGTCGACGACGGTGGTCCCGTCAGCCTCCAGCCCGAAGTCCGGCACCAGACGGTCCGACAGCTGCTCCCCGGACAGGCCGAGCCCGGCCGCCACCTCGGCGATCTTCTCCTGCGCCCGCGCCTTGAGTGCCTTGAACTTCACCCGCTGCGCGATGCCGTGCAGGTGCAGCAGGGCCACGTCGGTGCCGATCGCGGCCAGCACCTCCAGGCCGTCCACCGCACGGTGGTGCGCTCCCTCGCCCGGCCAGGCGCGGAGCACCGGCGTCAGCCGGCAGACCGTATCGTCGTCACCGAACCGGCCGAGTACGTGCAGCGCCCAGCCGTCCTGGGCAGGCATGCCGGCCATCCGCCACTGCTCGAACACCGCCCAGCAGAACTCCGTCAACGACCGCGGCTCGCACAGCAGGGCCACCTCGTCGAGGCCCGGGTAGACCGCCCCGGGCGCGGACAGCGCGAGCATGGTGAGCACGTGCCGCACCGCCTCGGCGGGCAGGGCGCCCTCGCTGCCGTACAGCAGCAGTTGCGGCAGCATCACCGGCTCCGTCCAGTCGCAGGGCGGAGGCAGCTTCGCCGGGAGCGCGGTCACCAGCGGGTCGGCCGACAGCAGTGCGCCCACGGCCTCCTCCGCCTTCGGCCCGTATTCGCAGGCCACCGCGTGCACCGCCGCCGCGCCGTGCGCCTCGGCGATCACTCGCAGGGCCTGCTCGGCGTTGCGCCGGGCCGCTCCGGCCTTCCCGACCGCGGCCGGAACCAGCAGCCGGGCCGCGTCCACGCCGTGCCGGGTGAACCAGGAACGTGCTGTGCTCCCGGCCGACTTGAGACGCACCAGCCAGTCCGCCATGGTCTCGGCCACCCGGGCGTCCAGGTACGGAAGCAGCAGGGACGCGTGCGTGGCCGGGTTCCCGACCGCTGCGGCCCGGATCGGGTCGACGGCGTCCGTCCCGAAGCGGGCGGCGACTCGGCGCAGGGAGTCCCCGGAGTGCCAGATACGCTCACCGGCGCGCCACTGCGCGAGCAGGGGCCGGGCCAACTCCTCGTCGCCGTAAGCGAACAGCGCGAGCTCGGCGTGCTGTCCGCCGCGCAGCCGCGCGTCCTCGGGTTGCCCGATCCTGGCCCGGATCGTGGCCGCGACCCGCTGCCAGTCGTCGTCCGACCAGCTCGTGTACCAGGACTCGGAGGTCGCCGCCCACGCCTCGCGCTCACCCGGCAGCCACCGCATCTGCGGTTCCCGAGGCGCGCTGAGGCCGGTCAGCACGCGGGGCTTGCCGACGGAGCGCGGCCGCGTCCACGGCGGGCTGGTGAACAGCTCCGGCAGCGAGTCGGGGCCGACCTCCGGCACCCGCTCGCCGAGGTCGGTGAGCGGCTCGACCAGGGCTGCCTGCTCCGGCGTCAGCTCCGGCAGCAGTTCGAGCGCGGTCGCGCGGTGGACGGCGACGTGGCCGGTGAGGAGCTGCCGGGCGAGCTGCTGCGCGGCCGGGTCGGTGGAGGTAGCCGCGGCCTCGGCGAGCAGGCGCAGGGCACGCCGGGGGAAGCGGCGGAGACCGGCCATGAGGGCGGCGCGGGTGGACTTGATGCCGTCCTGCTGGGCCAGTAGCCCCCGGAAGCCCTCGTCGGAGGGGAGCTCGGCGAGCGCGTCCAGGATCCGCTTCTTGCCGTCCTTGTTGTGGTAGCTGGTGGTCAGGTCGTGCAGCATCACCGGTGCTGCGTCGCCGCCGAGGCCCTCGGCCACGGTCGCGATGATCTCGGTGGACCAACCGTTATAGCTCAGGCTCGGCAGCGGGGGGAGATTCTCCAGCGGTTTCGCCGAGGAGAGCGAGCACAGCAACATGGACCACTCGACGGCGGCCAGACGGGAGCCCGACGCGACGCACTCCTCGACCCAGGCGGTCTCGGACGGCACCAGGTACGCCGCCACCACCAGGCGGGTCAGATTGTTCCGGCAGCCCGCCAGGGCCTCGACCGCCGCGCGGTGGGTCTCCTCGTCGCACGCCGCCAGCAGCGACCGGACCCGGTCCGCGGCGGGACGGTACGCGCCGTGCCTCTGGTTGGCCCCGCGCCGGACGCGGGGGTGGACGGACCTCTGGTGGATCCAGTCGGTTTCGACAGCCGTCGTGAACAGCTCGACGGTGGCCCTGGCCGCGAACGGCAGGCCGAACTCCGCCACCCAGGCGTCCACGGCCACGCGGACCCCGTTGTTGCCGGGATACGAGAACACGGAGGCGAGCACTGCCGCACCGAGCGGATCCCGGCTGCCGGACTGGTGGGCGCGGGCGGCCGCGACCAGCTCCGGGTCACTGCGCTCCGAGGAGAGCGTCTGCTCCAGCCAGTCCCCCATCTGCCGCAGCCCGTCGCGGTACGAGGTCACCGGGCCCTTCCCCGGCGCGGACGGCTTCCGGGGAATGCCGCCCCGGCGCGGAATCAGGGCCCGACGCCAGGCGTCCGGCATGACGAAGACGTCCTCGTCCTCGGGACCGGCAGCCTCGGCCGTGGGCGCGGATACGACGGGCTGCGCCACGGGCACCGAATCCGTGGCCGTACCCGGCTCCGTATCCGCCCCCGCACAGATCTCGCGGTAGCCCTTGCGCTCCTTCTCGGCGACCACCTTGGCGAAGTGCGCCTGCGCCTCCTCCACGGTCGGGAACGTCTTGACCTGTTCCCGACCGCCCGTACCGGACCGCCCGTACCGCACAGTCACCGCGACACCGTCGACCGCGGCCTCCCAGAACTTGTCCGAGCCGCCCTCGACGAACTCCCAGCGCCGCACAGCCCCGCCCCTCTCCTCGCACTGATGATCAGGAGACGAACGTTAGTGAGTCCCACTGACAAGTCCCCGGCCGACCACCCCCGCACTCACCTCCCGCCGATGTCACCGTGCGCCGGTGCCTCGTGCCTGAGCGAGCGGCGTACACGCCCTGGAAGTATCGCCGGCGTCGATCAGTGACTGAGCCACGTCTCGGCGTCGTCCTCCCGCACGTTGGGGGTGTGGCTCAGGTAGAGGGCGTGGAACGCGGCCCGTACGTCGAGGCCATGCGGGCGCCATCGCCACAGACGTAGACCTTGGCCCCGGCTCTCGGACACGCACGGCAACGAGGGCAAGGTCTCGGACCTGATCCAGGCAGAGGTCTTCCTGATGCTGGCCTCGATCTTCGCGGAGATGGAGCTCAAGCGGATCAAGGCCCGCGTCACCGCGGCGCACAAGCACCTGCGCGAGACGGACCGGTGGGCGGGCGGGCAGCCGCCGTACGGGTACCGGATCGCCGACCGGCCCGGTGGCGGGCGAACGCTGGAGCCGGACCCGGTGATCTCAGAGGCCTCGGGACGTTTCCCGAGCCGAGCCCCCGGCCCCGGCGTCCGCGCCGCGTGCCGAGGCGAGCCCGACCGAGGCGTGGATCCTGGCCGTGGCCGCCTGGGGTGACACCACCGCCCGGATCGGCAGGGAGGGCGGCCTGACCGCGGGCGGCGTCAACTACCACCTCGACCGGCTGAGCCGCCGGTGGCGCGTCCCCAACCGGACCGCGCTGGTGGGGCGGGCGTACGCGTTCGGGGTCCTCGTGGCGGACGCGTGGCCGCCGGCGCCTGCCCGCCGCACGTGACGGCCGTCAACCGGCCCGGCGCACGTGTCGGGGCCCGGTCGGGCGGGGTTGCGGACAGCGTCGGCGGCGCCGACAGCACGGACCGTTTTCGCCGATCGCGGTCAACGGCAGGACCATCACGACCACCGCGGACGGCTGTTCGTCCACCTCTCCGTCGGCCGGCGTCTCGCTACGGCTCCCGTCCACCTCCCCGTCGGCCGGCGTCTCGCTACGGCTCCCGTCCGGCTGATCGAGCCCGCTGTCGGGAACGGCTCGCGCGGCACGGAGAAACCATTCCAATCGCGTGGTCCCCAGGCCGAGCGCCTCCGCGAGCTGCTGGACGGAGCGGCGCTGTGGTCGGCGCACCCGGCCCCGCTCGATGTCGCTGATCGTCCTCACACTGACCTGGGAACGCCGGGCGAGTTCCTCATGCGTGAATCCCACTTCACGACGAAGCGTCCTCAGCATGCCCCCGAATGCCGAATCCCCTTGCTGTGCCTTCGACACGTCACCCCCCAGGATCTTGGCGCGTGGGAGCGCTCCCACACCCATCGGGAGCGTAGCAGCACCTCATGCCCAGGTCAGCCGCGACACGCGGCAGTGGCTCATACCGGAACAACGGGACGTGACGGCCGTTCAGTTCGAAGCCGTCCGAGGCCGTCAGGCCGAGGCGCGGACCGTCAGTTCGGTCGGAAGGATCACCTGGCGACGCGGCCGCCCGGGTTCGGCGATCTCCTCGATCAGCAGCTGAACCATCAACCGCCCCATCGCCTCGGTCGGTTGGCGAACGCTGGTGAGAGGCGGCTCGGTGCTACGGGCGATGACGGAGTCGTCGAAGCCGACGACGGCGACGTCTCCCGGCACACGTCGCCCGGCCTCGCGCAGCGCCCGGAATGCGCCCACGGCCATCAGGTCGGAGGCGCAGAACACGGCATCGAGGGTGGGCATTTCGGCCAGGAGCTCGCACATCGCCGCGTAGCCGCCCGCCTCGGTGAAGTCGCCGTGGGCGACGAGCGCGTCCTCCGGAGCGAGGCCGGCCTCCGTGAGCGCCTCCCGGTACCCCGCCAGGCGTGCCCCGGCCGCCTCCATGGCGAGCGGCCCCGTGATGGTGGCCACTCTGGTGCGGCCGCTCCCGACCAGGTGCCGGACGGCCGCCCGGGCCCCGCCGGCGTTGTCGGCGTGGACGTAGCTCAGCGATTCGCGCTCGGACCGGCGACCGCCCAGCACGGCCGGCATCCCGAGCTGTTCCAGCAGGTCGGGCAACAGGTCGTCCTGGCGCACCGAGACCAGGAGTACCCCGTCGACCCGACGCGCGGTGAGGTAGCGCGTCAGACGCTCGCGCTCGTCCTCGTTGCGGACCAGGGTCAGCAGCAACTGAAGGTCGGTCGACGCGAGTTCGTCGGAGATCCCGGTGATGACATCCGCGAAGTACGGCTCCGACCTCAGCCGCGCCAGACTCTCCGGGACGACCAGGGCGACGACGTCGGTGCGCGAGGTCACCAGGGACCGTGCCGCCTGGTTGGGTACGTAGCCGAGCTCGGCGACGGCGTGCTCCACGGCCTCCCTCGCCCGGGCGCTCACCTTGGGCGAACCGTTGATGACCCGGGACACCGTTCCCCGGCTGACTCCCGCGCGGGCGGCCACGTCCTCCACCGTCGGTCGCGCGGCAGACCGGGTGCTACCGGGGCCCGGCCTGTCAGTTCGGGTCATGATCACACTCCGGTGTGGCTCACTCTCGGGAGTGGCCATCCTACACGCCGTGAGAGCGCTCCCACCGGCGCTTCCACCGGCGCTCCCACGGGCCCGGCCCGTCGGCCGGTCGGGAGGGTGTCCGACCGGCCGACGGGACCGGCGGTCACAGGGGCATGCCCTGCCAGCCGCCGAGGTTGGTGGGCGTCGTGCCCGTGCGGTAGTAGACGCGGCCGTCCGTGCCGATGGCGAACACGTACAGGACACCGCCGCCGTCGACGATCGCGGTCGGGTGGTCGAGGACGGTGCCGCCGAGGTCCTGCCAGGCGCCGTAGCCGGCGTTCGGGGCGGTCTGCGCGGTGGTGCTCACGCCGCCGCCGGCATTGCGCTCGAACAGGACGACCCGCCCGCCGAGGTTGGCCATCGCCGGCTCGCCCACGCCCTTGTGGCCGCCGAGGTCGGTCGGGGACTGGCTCCACGGTCCGCCGGGCTGGGTCTGGTAGCTGACGAGCATCGCGCCGGTGCCGGCCTCGCGGTAGGCGAGTTCGATGCGGCCGTCCTGGTCGAGCGCGGCCCTGGGCGGGCTGGCCGGCCGGGAGTTCGGGATCGGCCCCGGGCCGTTGATGGCGTCGTTCGGAGCGGTCTGCCACCAGTTGACGACCCCGTCGCGGGTGCTGGCGAAGACCTCGATCCTCCCGACGCCGTTGCGGATCGCGGTGACCGGGTCCTGGATGTCGGTGCCGTGCAGGTCATCCCAGGTGGTCGTCCAGGCGCCGTTCGGGCTGGTCTGCCGGATCGCGCTGAGGCCGCCGCCGCCGTTCTTGACGAAGAGCTCCAGTCGGCCGTCCTGGGAGGCGACCACCGCGGGCACGCCGACCTGGGCCTCGTTGCCGAGTCCGGCGTTGGGGTTGCCGAGGTCGGCCCAGCTGTCCCGCCACACGCCGTTGGGCGTGGTCTGCGGGACGGAGACGATGTGGTGGTCGGTGAGGCGGCGGGCGAAGACCTCCATCCGGCCGTCGGCGTTGGTGCCGACGGCGATACCCGGTGCGAGCCGCCCGCCCGGGTCGGCGAACCGTGCTGGGCCGCCCCAACTGCCGTCCCCCTGGCGCCAGTACGTGTAGAGGGAGCCCGCCCGGACGACGAAGACCTGCGGCCGGCCGTCCTGGTTGAGTCCGGCCCAGGAGGTGCCCCGCGACCAGCGGTAGTACATCCGGGAGAACCAGGCGGTTTCGTAGTTCCCCGAGTGGTCGTGGCTGGCGTACTCGGAGACGAACACGCCCTTGGCGCCGGTCGTCGCCGGGTCGAGGTTCACCGGGCAGTCGCTGATGTTGTAGTCCCGGTAGTTCACCTGGATCAGCGAGCCGCCGTACTGGCTCGCCGCCACGCCCGCGAACTTCGCGGCGGAGATGTGGTCCGAGTGGTCGTCCTTGTACCGGGTGTCCGGGAGTTCGTCCTGGGCCCGGAGCACGGTCGGCTGGTACGTCACCATGATCTGCCGCAGCACCTCGACGACGTCCGCCGCCGTGTAGGTCGACGGCCCGGACAGCGGGCTGTCCTTCGGGACGACCGTGGTGTCGGTGCCGCCGTTCAGCACGTTGGCGAGCCCGGCGTCGTGCAGGTTGAGGAAGATCAGGTGCACCGGCCGGTCCTTGAGCATGTACCGCTCGACCTGCTTGCCCGCGACCGTCCACGCCTCGACCGTCCAGTGCCCGATCTCGTCGGTCGCCGGGTCGTTGTCGCCGACCCCGGTCATCCGGGAGTAGGCGTTGACGGCGCCCATCTGGCGGTTCCAGGTGCGCAGTGGGTCGCCGGCGGGGTCCCAGCAGCCGCCCACGCACGGGTCACCGGTGATGTTTCCGGCGGTGACGAACACCGTGACGGACGGCGTGCCGTTGGCGAGTGCGTTGGACAGGTCCGGGTTCATGAACAGGATGTCGTCGTCCTCGTGGGCGACGACCTGCATGAACAGCGGCCCGGAGCCGGCGGCCATACGTGCGGCCGTACCCGTACCCGTGGCCGTACCCGTGGCCGCGGAGGCGCGGGTCGCGGCCCCCTTGGCCAGGACGGGTGCGGCGAGGGCGGTCAGCGCGAGGGAGGTGAGGATTTGCCGTCGTCCGATTGCCATGTGATTTCCCCTCATTCGAGATTTGAGGTCGGCAGGTGATCACGCCAGGAGGAGATTGGCGGATTGCAGGGCGAGAAGTGCCCGAGACGGTATATCGCAAATCCCGTCAGGTACGACAGTCGACTGACGGACAATCGAGCCACTCCGTCTGCTTCCCGCCGATCTCGCCTGTGCAGCGCGGTTTCTGCTGGAACTTCCCCATGGTTTCCGCCTGATGTTCCTCCTGGCGAAATCCGGGCCGGCAGTGATTGCATGGTGGATGGCGAGCCGGCTCCGAGAATTCTCGACGCATTCTCGGGCCTCCTCCCTCGGGAAGCGGATCGCCGCCACTTCTTCGTCACCCGAGCCATGCGGGAATGGTTTTCCGTACCCGGCGAAAGGACTCCTGTGCACGTCGCCCACCGCCCACCGCGGGGCCGCCTGTCCGCCATGACGGCAGCCGCCGTCGTCCTCGGCGCGTTCGCCGCCCTGCCGCCCGCGGCCCCGGCGAACGCGGCCGCCGGCTGCGGGCCGGTCCCCGCCGCGCTCCGGTCGGGCCCGGGCGCGCCGCGCCCCGAGTCCTCGGCCTGGACGGGGAGTTGGGGTACCGCCATGAGCCTGGCCGGACCGTCGGCATCCTCGGGCGTGACGGGGCGGCAGACCCTGCGCATGGTCGTCCACACCAGCATCGGCGGCAGCTCCGTCCGGATCCACCTGGTGAACACCTTCAGCCCGGACCCGGTGACCATCGGGCACGTCACCGTCGCGGCCCAGGACGGGACTTCCGCCCGGAACGGGAACCCGGCCACGGCGGCGGCCGCGCCGGTCACCCTGACGTTCGGCGGTTCGGGCCGGACCGTCGTCCCACCCGGCGGCGAGGTCTACAGCGACCCGGTCGCCTTCCCGGTCACCGCAGACGAGAACCTGCTGGTCAGCCTCTGGCTGCCCGACGGGGTCACCACCGCGCCCTACCACCCGTACACGCTCACCACCTCCTACACCTCCGCCCCCGGCGACGGTGCCGACCGCACCCAGGACACGGGCGGCGCCAACCTCTCCACCCCGTACGCCTACTGGGCCTTCCTCGACGGCCTGGACGTCACGGCCGCCGGCAGCGACGGGACGGTGGTCACCCTCGGCGACTCGCAGGTGGACGGCGGGCACACCAACCAGGACTCCAACACCCGCTGGACCGATGACTACGGGCGCGCCCTCAGCGCCCGACCGACGCCCGAGGGCATCGTCAACAAGGGCATCTCCGGCAACCGGATCCTCACCGACGGGACGGGAGGACGCGTCGGCTTCGGTCAGAGCGCGCTCAACCGCTTCGACCGGGACGTCCTCTCCCAGACCGGAGTGCGGAGCGTCGTGCTCTACGAGGGCATCAATGACATCACGATGGACGACGCCTCCGACTCCGCGCTCGAGTCGGGGATCCAGCAGCTGGCCTCACGCGCGCACGCGGCCGGGCTGCGCTTCACCGTTGCCACCATCCCCGCCTTCCAGGGCTACACCGACTACACCGCCGCCCGCGACCGGGTGCGCCAGTGCGTCAACGACTGGATCCGCACGACGACGGCTATCGACGGCTTCCACGACTTCGACCGGGCGACCCGCGACCCGCTCAACCCGAGCGCCGCGTTCGCCGGTTACGTCTCCTCCGACCACCTGCACTTCACCACCAACGGGAACGCGGCCCTCGCCGAGGTCCTCACCCCGCGGCCCGCCCCGACCAGCCCCTCCCACACCTTCTCCCAGACGACGGCCGGAGCCTTCCACGGCAAGGGCATCGGCGACCTCGTCGCCCGTGACGACTCGGACGGGCACCTGTACGAGTGGGCGGGGCTGGGAGACGGGTCCTTCGCGGCCAGGACCGACCTGACGGCCGGCTGGGGCGCGTTCTCGCAGACGGTCGCCGGTGATTTCCGGGGGACCGGTCACGCGGATCTGATGGCGAGGGAGGACGCGACGGGCAACCTGTACATGTGGCCCGGTAACGGGGACGGTACTTTCGCCGGTCGGGTGCTCGTCACCGACGGGTGGGGTCCGTTCTCGCAGACGGTCGCCGGTGATTTCCGGGGGACCGGGCACGCGGATCTGATGGCGAGGGAGGACGCGACGGGCAACCTGTACATGTGGCCCGGTAACGGGGACGGTACTTTCGCCGGTCGGGTGCTCGTCACCGACGGGTGGGGTCCGTTCTCGCAGACGGTCGCCGGTGACTTCCGGGGGACCGGCCGCGCCGGCCTCATCGCCCGCAACGACACCTACGGCGTCCTCGACGAATGGATGAACACGGGCGGAGCCTCCTTCTCCCACGCCTTCCGGCTCACCGACGGCTGGTGACCGGCCGGTCGGCCCGTCCAGCTCGTCCTGCCCGGCCAATGCGCTTGCACGGGACCACCGTTCGCAGCGGCGGCCCACCGGGAGGGGCGGCTCGCCGGTGGCGAGGAGGACGTCCAGCAGGTCGCCCCGGGGCCTCGGCCATGACGTCGTGCCCGGCGGGCAGGCCGTGCACCGTCCACCGCGGGTGATGGGCCGGGCGCCGGCCTCCTCCTCCCTGGCCGCCGGACCGTGGTCAACCTGACCATGGCGAGCTCCACCCGGGCCCGGGAGACCTCCGAGTGGGCGGCCGAGGCCGACATCGACTACGTCGACGGCGCGATTCCGGCGGTTCCCCAGGCCATGGGCACCGCCGAGGCCACACTGCTGTGAGCCGGCCCGGAGT
This sequence comes from Kitasatospora sp. NPDC058048, assembly GCF_042885555.1. NCBI lineage: Bacteria > Bacillati > Actinomycetota > Actinomycetes > Kitasatosporales > Streptomycetaceae > Kitasatospora > Kitasatospora sp. NPDC058048. Next base: position 101,936 of record NZ_JBHVRT010000037.1, read on the forward strand.
CCTGGCGCTCGAAGGCGCGCGTGAGCGTGCCTTCGAGCCGGGACCGCCGATCAGGCGATGCCTCGTTGAGCACCTGTGTCTGACACAGCACTTCTCCCACGCGCGAGGAGAAGCGCTGCAACCTGTTCGACTACCCCGGCGGCGACGAGTACGCCGAAGCCCTCGAAGTCCTGGTCGAGGAACGCCGCCGCCTCGCCGCGCTCCCGCAACGCCCGTCCGCCTGGGTGGAAGTTGAGACCGGCCAGACCTTCTCGGATGCCTGGGCCCAGGCCGACCAGGAAAGGCGCCGCCAACTCCTCCTTGGCCTCAAGGCCCGCCTCTACATGACACCCACCATCGAAGGCTGGTACCTACCAGCCGAACTCGAAGCGCGAGTAGAGCAATTGCAACGCGATGGAAGGTCGGCGTAGATCGCGAAGCGGACGAGCAACTGGCGGCCGTCATCGACAGATTCGACGGGCCGCGTCCGTGCGGGGGAGCGGCTACGGCGCTAGCCTCTACCGTCGGCTGCTGGTAGCACCGCCGTGTATGCCCTCGACCACGAGTGCGCCACCCTGACACTCCGGAGTGGCCACCCTCCGGGCCACCGGACTGGCTGCCTTCGATGCCGTCGACCACGTCCTCGGCTACAGCTCTCCCCAACAAGCCGAAGATAAGCAATAAGTTGGTCGAGCGTCGGGCACTGTAGTCATCGAGGAGTTGGCCACGATCAAGCCCGGATCTGCCGAATCATCCAACCGAGGAGTCCTGGGCCGGCAGGATGGCCGGACCGGTAGTTGACGCCGGTGCTGGACGAGGAGCATGTGTGGGAGCGCATGTGATCAACGATCGCTTTCCTGCTGGTGGGAGACGGCGCGCGCAGCGGCGGTCTGTCGAAGGCGCGCAAGGCCGTCGACACGGCAAATAGCGACAGTGACAGGCAGTTCGCGGCGATCAAGTTACTCAAGCGGCGCGACGACGAATTCATCAAGGTCTTCCTGGAACGGGAGACCGCCCGCACTCAAAGCTGTCGAGCACCCTCATATCGTGCGGATGCTGGAGTCGGGCTGGGACCCGGTTCTGGAGCGGTACTACATCGCCCTGGAGTGGGTGGAGCGCAGCCTGAAGGACGATCTACAGACTCGTCGGCTGGGACGCCTACTTCGAGAAGATCGTGCCACCACCTTGTAACAGTCAGTGATGATCAAGGAGCGGCACAGGATCGGGCCCACCGGCCGGGACCGCGCAGCGAAACCCCGGACGGGCATCGCTCCGGGTGAGAGGTTCGCCTGTTCGGCTCAGCGAGGATGACGGCCAGGAGACGGCGCCCGGAGACCTTCCTACCGTTGGACCCCGGGAGGCTGCATCCCCGCGGAGCCCGGCCGAGGACCTCTCGCCCGTCGGCCACCGCTCACGCCGAACCCGGCAGTCGACTTCCACCGTGACCACGCAGGGTCCGGGTCGAAGGAGATGAAGGACATGAACACCACGCGCACCGCCCGCACGCCCGCGACACCCGCACTGAACGGGTGCCGGACATCACGCCGCCGCCTTCGGGGACGGATCGGGCTCGCCGCGACCGCCACGGCCCTGTCGCTGCTGCCGATCGCCCCGTCCACCGCCAGCGCGGCACCCCACCTCCCGCTCACACAGATCGTGCGGGAGGCCAAGGTGAAGGCGCAGCAGGAGCACCCCGGCTCGCAGTTCTACGACGCGGACGCCGTCCTGCTGACACCCACGACCAACCCCAATGACGTCCAGGCCTGGTGGATCCGCTTCCGGGCCAAGGGCTCGGAGCCGTCCTTCGAGTACAAGTACTCGACCACCGGTCAGTACCAGAGCACGCAGCCGTGGAGCGTCCCGATCGGGATCCAGGCCATCTCCCCGTTCACCATGACGGAGGTCCAGGCCCACGATCTGGCCGTCAAGGCCGGGCACACCGGCGCGTTCAAGCCCCTGTACCTCAATGAGCCCGTCGTGCAGAACCCGCATCCCACCTACTACTTCTGCATTCCCAGCGAGGGCAGGACGGTGGCGGTGGACACCGTGACGGGCCACGTCACCACGCCGTGGTCGTGCTAGTGACCATGGTGTGAGCCCTGTTCGGTGGCCGTCACCCAGCGGGGGTGACGGCCATCGGCGGCTGGCGACCCTTGCCCTCCGCCCGCTCGGTGCCGCCGACCGGGCGGAGGGCAAG